>JBMHBX010000049.1:0-144001 GCA_049890215.1 Puniceispirillaceae bacterium (SeqCode)
TTTGTGAAAACAGACATAAGAGAAGAGGCAGGTTTTCAGCGCGTATATTTTAAGAAAATACTTAAATAAATGCGCTGAATATCCTGTTATTATTGATTATTATATGTTTCTTTTATTCGGCGGCAAAAGCCACTGAGACCATACCGGCACCCTGAATAAAGACTTCTACGAGGTCGCCTTTATTCACAGGTATCATAGGGCCAAGAGAGCCCGAGAGAATAACATCACCTTCCTGAATAGGTGTGCCTTGTGCCAACATCTGGTTGGCAAGCCAGCAAAGCGAATTCAAAGGTGAGCCAAGTACATTAGCACCGGTTCCTGTGGCAACTGACTGGCCATTGACGTGAATATCAGCTTTTGCCTCAGAGACATCAAATTGATCAAGCAGCTTGATATTATGTCCAATGGTAAAATGTGAGGCTGATACATTGTCAGATACGGTATCAATGCCTGTCACATCCCAATTGGCAGTTCTTGCGTCCACTATTTCAATGGCAGGTGTGATATAATCGACCGCGCGCATAATCTCAGCCATAGTCAGGCTTTCACCTGTTAAATCTGCCCCCATGATGAAAGCGATTTCACCTTCGATTTTTGGCGCAATGACTTTATTTGCAGGAATTTCGCCTCTGTGCGGCACATCCATCACATCAAATAACAACCCTGAAACCGCAGTATTTACACCCATGGCCGCTTGTGCGGTCGGGTTTGTAAATCCTGATTTGCGGCCAACAAGACGTTGTCCGGCGTCAAGGCGCATTTGATTAAATGCTTTTTGAGTCGCATAGGCGGCCTCAAGATCATTTTCTGGTAAGATAGCGCGAACAGGGCTGGTGCCGGCATTTGCCTGAAGGGCTTGCCATAATTGATTTGCGGCTTCTTGTGACATCTGACATTCTCTTTTTTTGGTGGAAAGTTTATCTGACAGTCTTATGCGTTACTTCACGTCATTTGAAAATAGTTTTTTATAACAGGCAGGATGGTCATTATGTCGAAGGTGAAAAAATTAGGCATTATAGGCGGTATGAGTTGGGAAAGCACGCAATTATATTACCAACATCTCAATCGTGGTGTCAGGCAGAGGCTTGGGGGGCTGCATTCTGCTGAATTATTGCTATATTCTTTTGATTTTGCGCGTATAGAGGCATTGCAAGCATCTGGTGACTGGGCACAGGCCAACCAAGAAATGATCAGGGCAGGGATGTCATTAAAAAATGGCGGCGCTGATATGATTATGATTGCTACAAACACCATGCATAAGATGGCTGATGAAGTGGAACAGGCGACTAATTTGCCTCTTCTTCATATCGCTGATGCCACTGCCGGTGCGGTCAATGAGAGGGCATGTAAATCGCCCTTATTGCTTGCTACAAATTTTACAATGACACAGGATTTTTACAAAGGCAGGTTATCTGAGTCTCATAATATAGAGGTGATTGTGCCAACACAGGCAGAGCGGCAGGTCATACATGATGTTATTTATCATGAATTATGCCAGGGAGATATCAAAGAGGCCTCAAAACAAGCTTATCTTCGTATTATTCAGGCGCATATTGATTCAGGTCAGATTGACAGCGTGATTATGGGCTGCACTGAAATTGGGCTTCTGATTGGCCAATCTGATATGGATGTTCCTTGTTTTGATACAACAGCCATTCATTGCGAATACGCGATTAAGGCGCTTGTGAAAGATTAATGGGCGGTATTTGCGCCTATCATCTTCTTGCGTCTCGTTCTGAGACTTTGCTATTATAAGCGCGGATATTTTTTGCCAGATAAATAAGGGCTATGATGATGAAAGACTGCCGGATTGCGATTGCAGGATTAGGGGTTGTGGGCGCTGAGACAGCACGCCATTTGCTAAACAGAGCAGAGGCGTTATCAGAAAAAGCAGGTGCGCGCCTGATATTAAGCGCTATTTCGGCGCGATCAAAAGGCAAAGACAGGGGCTTTGATATTTCCGGCCTTACATGGTGTGATAACCCTGTGGATCTGGCAGATTTAGATGATATTGATATCATTGTTGAATTAATGGGCGGCTCAGATGGCCCTGCATTGGCTTTGACTAAAGCGGCATTGCAGGCAGGCAAACATGTCGTCACAGCCAATAAGGCGATGATCGCAACACATGGCAGCGAATTAGCAGAAATATCAGAGGCAACAGGCGCACAGCTGTTATTTGAATCGTCTGTGGCAGGCGGCATTCCGGCATTGAAATTGTTGCGAGAGGGTCTAGCAGCAAATGATGTTCAGTCAGTCTCTGGTATTTTGAACGGGACTTGTAATTACATTTTATCAACGATGGAAGACACAGGTCGCGCTTTTGATGATGTCTTAAGTGAGGCGCAATCTCTTGGCTATGCGGAAGCGGACCCGACTTTTGATGTGGATGGTATCGATGCGGCGCATAAATTATGTATTTTATCAGCGCTTGCTTTTGGCACAAAACCAGATTTATCAAAGCTTGATATTACAGGGATACGCACAGTAACCGACCTTGATATTGGCTATGCTGCTGAATTGGGATATCGTATCAGATTAATCGGCAGAGCCACAAAAGATGGCGTGGCGCGTGTGGCACCTGTGATGATGGCACAAGACGCTCCCTTAGCAAAAGTCACAGGCCCGTTAAATGCCGTTTATTATGAAGCGGATCCTGTAAACACAATCTCAGCCGTTGGGCCGGGGGCAGGGGCAGGACCGACCGCCTCTGCGGTTCTGGCGGATATTATTGATGTGGCTGCTGAGAGGCGAAATTTCGCCTTTGGCAAACCAGTTGCCCTGTTAAGACAAGGTGATAAACAAGATGGCGGCGCGCAGACATCTTGTTATTACCTGCGTTTGAAAGTGACTGATAAGCCTGGTGTCTTAGCAACCGTAACAGATATGCTGACCTCTTATGAGGTGTCAGTTGAAAGCCTGATTCAAAAAGGCCGTGAAGATCATAATTTGGTGGATTTGGTGATGATTCTTCATGAAACCACCAAACAGGCAATGTCAGAAGCAACAAAGGCTCTCTCACAGCTTGATGTTGTGATAGAAACATCTGATGTGCTGGCTGTACTGCGGTAGGTGGGGCGTGTTACAGAAAGTGGCCATATGTCAGATTTGACTATCTCACAATCTTTAACAGGAGCTGTCTGGAAGGCTGAAGAGACGTCTGTCAGTGATGAGGTGACAAGCCGATATAGCGCTTATTTTGAACAACATTATGATATGCCGGTTGCCATAGCCAAATTTCTGGCAGGCCGAGGTCTGTCGCCTGATACAATAGAAAGCTTTTTAGAACCACGTTTGCGTGATTTGCTGCCAAACCCGTCAAGCTTTGCAGATATGGATAAAGCATGCCAAAGGCTGGGTGAGGCCATTATCTCGCACACACCAATTGGCATTTTTGGTGACTATGATGTGGATGGCGCTTGTTCTGCTGCTATTCTTCATCGTTTTTTTGAAGCTTTTGGCGTAATGGCGCATATTCATATTCCTGATCGCTTCACAGAAGGCTATGGTCCGAATATTGACGCGCTAGAGAAGCTGAAACTGGCTGGGGCAGAATTGATTGTGACCGTAGATTGCGGGATCACAGCGCATGCACCTTTGGCAGAGGCTGACAAAGCCGGTATGGATGTCATTGTGATTGATCATCATCAGGCAGGCACAGAATTGCCCAAGGCAGTCGCGGTGGTAAATCCTAACAGGCTTGATGATACAAGCGGTTATGGCGCTCTATGCGCTGCCGGTGTGGTTTTTATGACTTGTGTTGGCACCATGCGCTACTTAAGAGACAAAGGGCATGTAGAGGCTCATAAACAGCCGATAGATTTGTTAATGCTTCTTGATTTGGTCGCTATGGCAACGATTTGTGATATTGTGCCACTGACCATGTTAAACCGTGCTTTTGTAAAGCAAGGGCTGAAGATATTGAAAAAAAGGCAGAATGTGGGCTTGCGTCATTTATGTGACCAGTCACGCCTGACAGTGCCGCCTAGCGCTCATACATTTGGCTATTTACTGGGGCCGCGCATTAATGCAGGCGGGCGGGTTGGCCATGCGCCTTTGGGGGCCAAGCTGTTGGCAACTCATGATGATGCGATTGCAACCTCTATTGCCCTGCAATTAGATGATTTGAACAATCAGCGCAAGGAGTTAGAGCAAAAAGTGCAAATGGCAGCCATGGAAAAGGCTGAGGATATTGTATCAGCCAATCCTGAAGAAGCCGTTCTGGTGATATCAGGTCATGACTGGCATGAAGGTGTCATTGGCATTGTGGCAGGGCGCCTGAAAGACCATTTTCATCGGCCGGTCATTGTGATCAGCCTGTCTGAAGATGGCATTGGAAAAGGCTCAGCACGCGGTATCAGAGGGTTTTCTCTTGGTGATACCATTATGGCAGCTCACCAAGAGGGAATGATTGAAGGAGGCGGCGGTCATGCAATGGCGGCTGGTCTTACCATCAAGGAAAGCCAGCTAGCCTCTTTTCGCGATTATATGAATAACGCCTTTGCAAAACAGATAGGGGCTGTGCCGCCACCGTCTCTTGCCATCTCTTTTTGGGCACCGCTATCTGCCTGTCATAAAGGCATGGTGGATTGGCTTGAAAAAGCAGAACCATTTGGTGCGTCATTTCATGAACCGAAATTTGCCATCAAGCAGTGCATGATAAAATATCCCCGGTGGATTGGTAAGGATGAGACGCATTTTTCATGTGAATTGCATGATGGTACAGGGGTAAGATTGCGCGCTATTGCCTTTGGGCTTCGTCCTAAAATCGAAAAGCCAGACCAGCTTTTATCCAGTGATGGTGTCTATTTTGATATGCTTGGCAGGCTGAAGCCAGATAATTATCGCGGCGGGGACGCTGTTCAATTCCAAATTGATGATTTAGCTCTGTCAAACTCATAAATAACACAAAGTTTTTTCGATTTTGCTTTTTTAGTGCTTGATTATTAATCACTGGTTTTGTAAGTAAGCATGGCAACGAACGTGTCCCGTTCGTCTAGTGGTTTAGGACACCGCCCTTTCACGGCGGCAACACGGGTTCGAATCCCGTACGGGATGCCATTTTCATTATATTATTTTTTTTCATATAGGTCTTTTGTGCGTTGTGATGCAGTGTGCATAAGTAATGACGGGTAAAATGAATTTATGATTGGACATCTTGTGAAGAAGTCTTCATAACACAGTCTGCGTATTGCGAAGTTGCAAATGCGTTTTTTGCCTACCTATCTATTCTTCAGGAATTTAGCGGTATGCCTAACCCCAAATCCATAGGAGTAGATTATGAGTAATGGGACAGTAAAATGGTTCAATGCGACCAAAGGATATGGTTTTATCCAGCCAGAGGGCGGTGAACAAGATGTGTTTGTTCATATTTCAGCATTGCAGAATTCTGGTATCAGCGATTTGCAAGACGGCCAAAAGGTCAGCTATGAGCTTGAGACCGGCAAAAACGGTAAGACTTCAGCTGTGAATTTGACATTGATCTCTTAGATAACATCAGAGATTTTTGTAATAGGTCCGGAGCTTGCATTGCTGGCTTCGGATTTTTTATGGCCGCTTTTTGCCCTCAGAGGTTACTTGCGCGACTATATAATAGGCTTTTACGTCTTTTTTTGTCATATAATCATCTTTGGCAAAATGAAGGATGTGCCATCTGTTTTGATCTGTTAAAGCTTTGATAGCTAACTCAAAGCCATAATCATCATAAACACCTTCATTTATTGTAAAACAAATCAAACCAGATGGCTTTGTGATGCGCACGAGCTCTGATAAGCCGTTTGATGTCACATGACCATGCGTAAATACCCCAACGCACAGAACACCGTCATAAGTGTTATCTGCAATCGGTAATTTGTCATTCAAGCTTGCTTCGATCAGCTTTTGATAGCCTTTATTTTTTGCATGAAGCAGCATATGAGGCGATAAATCAACACCATCAAAATGATGATATCCAACTGATTTCAGGTATGTTCCCACAATCCCAGTGCCACAACCAACATCAAGCACATAAGCTTGTTTGTCTGGTAAATGCTGACTTAATAATCTGACACAATTAGGCTGAGAGACAGTGCCGAGCGCCTCATCATTATCTGAATCATAAGAATCAGCCCATTTTTCATAGACGGTTTGAAGCGCTTTATCATTGTCTGTGTGTTGCAGATCAAGGTTTTTGTAATGGGTCAGGCCGTCTTTCCGTGTCACAATGAAGCCCTTTTGCACATGTGAATCATTTGTCTGATTTTATTTTAGTCATTTTTGTCTGAAATAAAACTCATCTCTGTACTATGTAACGCTGAGGAACAATTGCCACTTGATTTCCAGAATAGCAAATGGGCACAATGACAAAATGGACCAGTCAAACCAAAAGAGATGCGATTTTTGCGGCATGCCTTTGTCAGTCATTTGGGTGCATGGGCATGGTCAGTGCGCGCATTGCAAAATCAATGCATTTCCCTGTTGTGATGGTGATGAATGCGCTGTTGGCCCGGATAAGGGACAAGAACAGGTGAGGGCGCCGCAAGAGGACGCTTGAAACTATTTGTTCTTTTCATTATATCTTTGGGCAGTAAATATGCCCATTTATCCTATCGGGGGAATGATTATGAATGAAACGCTTGGTCTTGTGCTTGTGATTGGTTTTCCACTTGTTTTGGTACTAGCCATATGGGCTTTTGGCAGAACATCTGTTGAACCTGAATAAGCCTGTCACAACATGAAATAAAAAAGAACGCCTGCCAATTTGGATGGCGTTTTTTTGTTTAATGGTTAAGCCTGGTCAGAGCATCAAAGGTCAGGGTAACGCACTTATGCCTGTTTTTAACAGAGCGCACAGGCGTAAATGGCATCAATACATCTTCACAGTTTTTTGGGTAAGGCGCTGAATTCAAAAAGTTCTTTACTGTTTCGCACAAGTTATAAATCTCACTTGTCGGTTGGTCCTTGATCATGCTGATACATAATCCTGCACCTGCCTCGCATAAGGCACAGCCTTTCACCTGACAGCTGATTGCCACAATCACACCGTCATCAATCTGAAGCGATAAACGGACATGATCACCACAAAGCGGGTTTTTCATTTCAAGCTGATGAGTTGGATGAGCTAGCTCTGCTGATGCTCTTGCTTGTCTTGCAAGCGATAGTATTTGCGTTTGATATAGCTCATCAATCATGATTTACTGTTACGATTTGCTGTTTAGACTTACTGGCCAAACAGCAATACAGCGATGGCAAGCACAGCAACACCGTACCCTAGATAGATTGTCCAATGTGTTGTCTTATACACATTTTCTTCGGGCACGCCTGCAGGACGCTGATTTTGTTCGCTTTTAGAAGCCATCGGATTTCCCCCTACCTTTTGCTTTCTTTCACCTAATTTAATATCTTTAATCTTGTTTTTCCACCTTGAAAACGCGGCCAGCCGCTAAGGATAAAAAGACCGCGCCAAATGAGAATAAGGCGCCCATTTTGGCAGCATCCTGAATCGGCCCAGGATTAAAGGCAACCGCAGAGATAAACAAGGATACCGTAAAGCCAATCGCTGCAATAAAGCCAATAACCACCAGATGGTTCATCCGCATACCTTGCGGCAAACCAAGCCCCATTGGACCTGCGGCAAGCCAGCCCATTAGGAAAATACCAATTGGTTTGCCAATAATTAAGCCTGCAAGAACAAGCCAGGTCGCCTCACCAATGGCAGAGAATTCAACACCTGCATTGGCAAATCCAAATAGTAGTAAAATAAATTCAACCGGCACTTTCATCTTATGTTCAATGTCATTCAACAAATCATGCTGATCGAGTTTTTTGGAATCAAACATACCAAAAGTAATATCAGCGTGCGGGATCGTTACCACAATCGGTAACAAACCAAGGGCAGGGTGAATACCTGCTTCCTGAAACCCGTACCAGCTTCCGCAACCGGCAATTAAATAAGGCCAGAAACCAAGTTTTTCTGCGATGGTTGTGAAATGACGATCGCCGCGTTTTTCATCTAGCTTGCGCGGTAATTTATTGGCCAGATAGTAAACTAAAAAGGCTGCTATGACGGACAGACCTAACCATTCAGGTGATAAGTCACCTTGCGGGTAAAAGACAGCCAGAATGATCAGGCCTGCTGCATCATCTGCAATCGCAAGCAATAACAAAAAGCCAACCGCAGGATGACGTGCGCCAAATACAATACGTGCGACCAGATAGGAAAAGGCAATATCTGTTGCGATAGGCACAGCCCACCCATTGGCAAGCACTGCCAATTTGCCAAGTAAAAACGCACCAACCAGATAAATGCCAATTGGCCCCAACAGGCCGCCGGCAGTCGCAATCAAAGGTGTTAATGCTTTTCTGCCACGCAGACTGCCATTTTTGAGAATCACGGCTTCCCAGACTTCCTTGCCGGCCATGGCAAAGAATAATGCCATTAAAACGTCATTAATGAGATAATGTAATGTAAGCGTTCTGTGACCATCATGAAGATGACCAACAGGGCTATGGTCGATAATGACCCATTCAACCAGATGATGATAACTGTCATAATCAATATTGGCCCATGTCAAAGCGGCAACTGCCCCAAAGATGAGAAGCAGAGAATATTCCTGAACAAAATTCCAAACTTTATATGATTGCGCCATCTGGTCTTGGCCCCCTTGATTTAGCGAGAATTGCCGGCTGCCGATTGACTGGCCGACTGTTGTGATTATTTATATAGCAATCTGTGAATTATAGGCAATATCCGACTATGCAAAATTCGGTATTTTTGGGCAGTGATATTTTTAGAAACTCTGTCTATGGTAATGGTCATCCGCTTGATATCGCCCGTGTTTGGCCTGTGATTGATATTTGCCGCTTTGAAGGGTGGCTTACAGAACATAATTATAAAGACATCGCACCCGCCCTTCCTGAGGTGTTAGCCTGTTATCATCACCCTGACTATGTAGACGCTTTGTTAGAAGCAGAAGAAACGCAATCTTTGAGTGATGATAAAAAAGACCGCTTTAATATCGGGAGATCATCAAATCCCATCTTTCCGCAGATTTACAAAAGACCGGCAACAGCGGCGCAAGCCTCATTAGAGGCGACCAGGTATCTGGCCTCTGGTGATAAACAAATTGTCTTTAACCCGTCCGGAGGAACGCATCATGGACGAAAAACAGAGGCTTTTGGCTTTTGTTTTGTCAATGATCCTGCGATAGCGATAGAGGCATTATGCACTGAGACAGACGGCACAATATGTTACATAGATATTGACGCGCATCATTGTGACGGGGTGCAGGACTGGCATTATGACAAATCGCAATTGCGGCTATTTTCCATTCATCAGGATAATTTATGGCCGCGCACAGGTCAGGCACATGATACTGGCGGCGGTAATGCGCTGAATATACCAGTACCGCAAGGGGCAGGGGATGAGCTGTTATTATCGACTTGTAGTCAGATCATCTTACCTAAAGTTAAATCCTTCAATCCTGATTTTGTGATAATTCAGGCAGGCGCTGACGGGCATAAGGATGATCCTCAATCAAAGCTTGCCTATCAGCTTACTGGTTATTGGCAGGCAGTAGAGATGTTTTTATCCCTAGGTAAACCAACTCTTATTTTGGGGGGCGGGGGATATAATCCTTTTGTAACTGCCAGAGCGTGGGCAGGTATCTGGGCAATGATTTCAGGATATGCCCCCTATAAGATGGGTCTTTCAGAGGCTTCAATTCATTTATTAAAGTCGCTATCATGGTCACACAGATTAGGACGCAACCCACCATCATATTGGTATAGCGCTCTGGGTGAAACGGTATGAGATTCGCAAATAGACGTCATTTTCTTTTTGGCCTTAAAGGTCTTGGAATCATAAGCCTTGGCATGACAGGTCTGGGCATTGTGTCCTCTGTGCCAGGCTATGCACAGCAAAGATTATCAGAACATGGCTTTCCTTTGTTTCAGCTTCGTATTCAGACACAATCATCTGAGATATTATCATTGCGGGTAGAGGTGGCGCGCACATCAAAACATCGCTCTAAGGGGTTAATGCACAGGGAGAGCCTGAGCGACAGTGAGGGTATGTTGTTTGTCTGGAGCCGGCAGGCCGTCAGACAATTTTGGATGAAAAACACAGCTTTGCCATTGGATATCCTGTTTTTTGACAAGGACGGGATTCTGGTTCATATGGCAGAAAATCAGACGCCATTTAACGATGAGCTTATCCCGTCATTATTGCCTGCGCGTTTTGTACTGGAATTGCCGGCAGGAGATACAAGACGGCGCGGCATTCAAATTGGTGACAAATTAATATTGCCGCAACAATAAGATTTCAGCTGAAAATCTTTTGTTACATTTTTTTGATGCAAAGCTCTCTTTTTTATCTTGCAAATCACCATATGATAGGTGTAAACACCAATCAGTCGGAGTGTAGCGCAGCCTGGTAGCGCATCTGGTTTGGGACCAGAGGGCCGGGAGTTCGAATCTCTCCACTCCGACCATTTCCTGTTCGTGTCTGGTTTCGGGGGTAATGATGAAGGCGCGCATTTATCAACCTGCAAAGACGTCTATGCAATCAGGTCGTTCAAAGACGAAACGGTGGGTGCTTGAACATCCGCGCTCTTCTGCCGTGAGGCCTGATAATCTTATGGGATGGCAGTCCTCATCTGATACACAGCGCCAGGTCCGCCTTTATTTTTCAACCAAAGAAGAAGCAGTGGCATTTGCTGAGGCGCGCTCAATTGATTTTGAGGTACGTAACCCGAAAACACGGCAATTACGTATGAAAACTTATGCGGATAATTTCGCATTTGACCGCAAAGGTGCCTGGACACATTAGGCACCTTCAAAAATGGCTCCGTAGCTCAACTGGATAGAGCAGCTGACTTCTAATCAGCAGGTTGGGGGTTCGAGTCCTCCCGGAGTCGCCATTTTCAAACCACAAATAGACTAGCCGCATTCGGCATGGGTGGCCGGCGCTTATGCGCCGAGCCCTGCCATGACGTTTTTACCAATTACCTTGCCAGTTTCCTGAATGGTATGTGCTTTTTTCAGGCTGTCTGCATCAAGCGTGCCAAGGCGGCCTGTCATTGTTGATTGTAACAACCCGTCATCAAGCATAACAGACACACGGTTTAGCAATTCTTGCTGTTTATACATATCCGCCATGTCAAACATAGGTCTTGTGAACATAAATTCCCAGCTAATGCTGAGAGCTTTTTGTTTTGCCAGATTGATATTGATCCCTTGTGGGTCATCAATAAGCGCTATGTGGCCACGAGGCGCAATGAGGCTGACCATGTCTTCGAAATGCTGATCAGTGCCGCGCAATGAGGCAATATAATCAGGAGTGCAGGACAGGGCGGCTAGCTGTGGGGTGAGCGGTTTGGTATGGTCTATGATATGATCAGCGCCCATCCTTGTCACCCATTCAGAAGTCTGTGGGCGTGAGGCAGTCGCAATCACTGTCAGTTTTGTTAATTTTTTTGCAAGCTGAATCAGGATAGAGCCAACACCGCCTGCACCACCCAGAACAAGAAGTGTTTTGCCCGCTTCACCATTTTCTTTTAGGCGCAGAGACTCAAATAATAACTCCCAAGCAGTGATGGCGGTAAGCGGTATGGCAGCGGCTTCTTCGAAATCAAGCGACTTTGGCTTATGGCCGATAATGCGTTCATCAACTGCGTGAAATTCACTATTGGTTCCGGGTCTGGATAAATCACCTGCATAAAAAACATCATCTCCGATATCGTAATCAGTCACGTCCGGACCTTTATCAATGATGGTACCGCATGCATCATAGCCAATGATTTTATAGCCAGACTCAGGGCTTATATTAGTTCTGATTTTCGAATCAACCGGGTTTACAGATATGCCCTTTACCTGAACAAGCACATCACGGGGGCGCAATTCGGGCGTTGGCACCTCTATATCTTCTAGTGAGGCTTCATTTGTGATTGGTCCCGCTTTTTTATAACCGATCGCTTTCATCATCATTCCTTTACGCATTGACTTCATCTTTAGTGACATATCATCTGGGGGCAGGGTATGCATGTGAAAAGCGAAGCATTCGAAAATTTATTTACATAGCGAGGCTTTCATCTTAAGCCAAAGATATGACAAATTATATTTCGCCAAATGAAATCCGCGCACAATTTTCAGCTGCTATGTCTGAGATGTACCGCAAAGAAGTACCTGCCTATGGCCAGTTAGTTGATATTGTTGAAGATATTAATCAGTCTGTTCTGGCAGACCAGAATTATGCAGATGAAGATGTTCAGCGTATATCTGCTGAAAGACATGGCGCTATTCGTGTGGGAACCGCAGATGAGCTGTCGATGCTGACAAGAATTTTTGCTGTCATGGGTATGGAACCTGTTAGCTATTATGATTTAGGATCTGCCGGTATTCCTGTTCATTCCACCGCGTTTCGCCCGGTTGACAGAGCTGATCTGGCGCATAATCCGTTTCGGGTATTTACGTCTTTGTTGCGCCTTGATCTGATTGATGACCCTGAGTTGAGGCAAATTGCTGAAAAGGTCCTGAAAAAGAGGCAAATTTTTACCAGTGAGGCCATTTCATTAACGCAAAAAGCAGAGAGGCAAAATGGTCTTAGTGCCCCTGATGCTGCGTTATTTGTCTCACAGGTGCTTGAAACATTTCGGTGGACTGGCAAGGCATTAGTGAGTGAGGCGACTTATCAGGCGCTTCATAACGCCCACAGGCTTATAGCGGATGTTGTGTGCTTTACAGGTCCTCATATCAATCATCTGACTCCCAGAACTCTTGATATTGATTTATCTCAGCAAGCGATGGTGACAGAAAATCTGCCTGCGAAAGCGGTGATAGAAGGCCCGCCACGCCGGCTTTGCCCTATTTTATTACGGCAAACCAGTTTTAAGGCCTTGCGTGAGGATGTTGTGTTTGATGACAGCCAGAGCGCAAGCGGACATACCGCACGATTTGGCGAAATTGAACAAAGAGGCGTTGCTTTGACGCCCAAGGGGCGCGCGCTTTATGATGCACTGTTATCTGACGTAAGACAAATTATCACACCCAAGGCAGATGGCAGCAACGCTGAGGCTTATTGTAAGGTTTTAGCCGATGTGTTTGCTAAATTTCCTGATGAATGGGAGGGTTTGCATAATGAGGGCCTTGCCTATTTTCGATATGATCCGTTGCATAAAGCAGATAACTGTCATGCCTTTGTGACGATGCATGGCGTTAAAGTTGGGATAACGCCTATCATATATGAAGATTTTCTGCCTGTTAGTGCTGCCGGTATTTTTCAGTCTAATCTGGGTGATAATGCCGCAAAAACGCATAACAAGCAGGCAAGCAAAAAGGCCTTTGAGGAAGCTCTTGGTCGTCCTGTGATTGATGAATTTGAACAATATCAAAAGATAGCTGACGAGAGTTTGAAATCAGCTCTGTCAGGCTAGGGCAGACTTTTTGATAAATATCACTTTGTTCTGAGGAATATGGCGGAGAGGGAGGGATTCGAACCCTCGATGGGCTATAAACCCATGCCGGTTTTCAAGACCGGTGCATTCAACCGCTCTGCCACCTCTCCGTTGCGCTATTGGTTATGACATGGCCGGACGCTTGTCAACATGATTTCGGCCTATTATTGACAAAAAAGCAAAGAAATCTGCCTTGCGTCCTTGTTCACGACCTTTTACTCTTAGCCGGGGTTTTCAAGGAGGCGACAGTCTAATGGCACGACATTTCATAGCATTACTGGTTTTATGCTTTGTTTCATCTGTGTTCACGCTTGCTGCAAAGGCTGAGATGCCCTTTGATGACTGGTTAGCGCAATTGCGCATTGATGCTGCGGCGTCAGGCATTTCACAAGATACCATTACCAAAGCACTCAGCAACGTTACTTTGCGCGAAAAAGTGGTCAAATTAGATCGTAATCAGCCTGAATTCAAAATGACCTATCCTATCTATTTAGCAAAGGTTGTGACACAGGGCCGTATCGCTGAAGGAAAGCGTTTATGGAAAGAAAACAAAGAGTTGCTAGACGAAATTGGTGCGCATTATGGGGTGCAGCCACGTTACATTGTGGCCTTATGGGGCATTGAGTCTGGTTTTGGGCGTTTTACGGGCGGTTTTTCGGTTGTGAACGCGCTTGCCACCATGGCTTATGACGGGCGCAGATCCGCCTTTTTCAGAAAAGAACTTATCGAAGCTCTGCATATTATTGATGAAGGTCATATATCATCTGAGGCCATGAAAGGATCCTGGGCAGGCGCGATGGGACAATGCCAGTTTATGCCATCTAGTTTCAGAGCTTATGCTGTGGATTGGGATAAGGATGGCAAAACTGATATCTGGACTAATAAAGCAGATGTATTTGCCTCTATCGCTAATTATTTGAAGCAAGCAAGATGGCGCGATGATCTGACATGGGGCAGGCAAGTCAAATTGCCTGACGGCTTTGATGGCACAACATTAGCAGATGATAAAATTGTGAAAAAAATGGATGAATGGCGTGCATTGGGAATAACCAATCCAGATGGAAGCCCGTTACCTGCGCGTAATTTGTCGTCACGCCTTATTTTGCCAGATGGTGATGAGAAGATGGCATTTATCGCCTATGCCAATTTTGATTCCATATTAAGGTGGAACCGATCAAATTATTTTGCTTTGGCTGTTGGCGCATTATCTGATGGCATGGCATATTAGAGACTGGCATAATAGAAGACTTTATTGGTGGCAAGCAGGGACACAAACAACGCTATGATGAGCTTATCAGCACATAATTTCCGGACTTTCTTTCTGCTGGCTTTTGGCACTTTTTTGTTGTCCGCCTGCGGGGCAGCCGAATTGGCAATTGACCTTGTTAAAAAACAAAATCGTGCCTCTGAACAACAACAAATTGCCGAATCATCCTCATCTGTCAAAGCAAGCCCCCGATATAAGATTGGTGACCCTTATCAGGTGGCAGGTGTTTGGTATTACCCAGAACGCAATCTGAAATATGATGAGACAGGGGTTGGTTCATGGTATGGTGATGAATTTGCCGGCAGATTAACCGCTAATGGTGAAATTTTTGACCCGAACAAAGTATCTGCGGCGCATAAAACATTGCCCATGCCGTCTGTGGTGCGTGTTACAAATCTTGATAATGGAAAATCCCTAGTCGTTCGCATTAATGACAGAGGCCCTTTTGTGTCAGGGCGTATCATTGATTTATCCAGAGAAGCAGCACGGTTAATCGGATATAAAGATAGCGGCATTGCGCGTGTGCGTGTTCAGGTGTTGGCAGAACAGTCTTTGCGTCTTGAAAGAATGGCAAAAGACGGGCAATTCCCTGAACGTGGTTTCGAAGCCGCATTGCCACAAAGTAACGGCGCTGCGAAGCCATCTGTTACATTGAAGGCAAAAACAACCAGAGCAGCAGCGGTGAAAAATGCGCCCGGAAAATCAGCTCTTGATCTATTATCTGCGAACAAGGTAGGGGAGGTTATTCAGACTGATCCTGTTACGACTGAGATTTGGGTGCAAATTGGCGCATTTCATAGTGAAGATAATGCAAAGGCTGTGCTAAATCGTTTAACGTCTTTTGGTCGTGGCCAGATTATGCCTGCGTTACGAGACGGGCAGACATTATATCGAAGTCGCATTGGCCCTGTTGCAACCGTTGAACAAGCTGATAAGTTATTAGATGATATCATGAAACAGGGTTTTAACGGCGCCCGCATAGTCGTTGATTGATGATTTAACCTTAGGACATACCGATATGGATTCCACTATCTATGCTCGCTTTATTTCTTTTGTGGCGGCTTTCTTATTCATCTTTAACGTCAACGCCTATGCACAAGAAGATATACAGTCAGTCGCCAAATTTGCCTATGTCACTGATTATGGGTCAGGCCGTGTGCTGATGGATAAAGACGGTGATGTCCAAATGAAACCTGCCTCAATGGCCAAAATCATGACAACCTATCTTACTTTTGAGCGTATTGCAGAAGGTGGTTTGTCTTTGGATGATACCTTTGTTGTATCAGAGCGTGCGTGGAAAAAAGGCGGGTCAAGAACCTTTTTGAATCCTGGCTCGTCTGTTACGATTTCTGATTTGCTGCATGGCGTTATCATTCAGTCAGGCAATGATGCTGCCATCGTGTTGGCAGAAGGTCTGTCAGGCTCAGAGGATGCTTTTGCGGATGAAATGAATGACAAAGCAAGAGAACTTGGTATGTATAATACTGTCTTTCGAAATGCCACTGGATGGCCTGATCCAGAGCTGACAACAACGGCAAAAGACCTCAATATTTTGTCAACGGCGCTTATAAGGGATTTTCCTGTATCTGATTATCCCGACCTGTATCCAATATTTAAGATCAAAAATTTCACCTATAATGATATCAAACAGGGAAACAGAAACCCGCTTTTATATAAAGATGATAGTGCTGACGGGCTGAAAACCGGCCATACAGAAGAATCAGGCTATGGGCTTGTTGGTTCGGCACAGCGCGGCAATCAACGCATTGTCATGGTGCTAAATGGTATGAGTTCAAAAAATGAACGTGCTCAGGAATCACGCCGCCTCATGGATTTTATGTTCCGTGAATTCAAACAATATGAGTTCTTTGATGAAAATGAGATGGTCGATGAGGCAAATGTATGGCTTGGCAAAAAAGCGAAGATCAAATTATTAGCAAGCCAGAATATCCATAAAGTGATGTCACGCAAAGAACGCCGTTCGCTGAAAGTCACTGTGAATTGGTCTGACCCTGTGCCAGCCCCCATTACAAAAGGGCAACAAATCGGTACAATCAGCCTTGCTTATGATGGTCAAATTGAAAATATCCCGCTGATCGCGTCTGAAACTGTTGGTGAGCTTGGCTTTTTTGACAGAATAACAGAGGCTGTCAAATATCTGATTTTCGGATCGCCCTTTCAGCCGGCAGGCTAGTCATGACAAATGAATTATCACATGCGGGATTGTTTGTGTCTTTTGAAGGCGGAGAGGGATCAGGCAAATCAACGCAAATCAAAAAAATACATCAATGGCTTGCCCACATATTGCCAAATCATGAAATCATCATAACAAGAGAGCCCGGTGGTACCCCGTCTGCTGAAGAGATAAGGGCGCTTCTTGTTACCGGGGCAAGTGATAAAATGACACCAAAAACAGAGGCTCTGTTGATGCTTGCCTCTCGTGTGGAACATGTTGAGCGACTGATCCTGCCCGCACTTGCCAGAGGGGCTATTGTGCTTTGTGACAGATTTGTCGACAGCTCATTTGTGTATCAGTCTTTAACAGGCGGTTATGATGAAGCAGCGCTCCGCAAGCTTCATGAGGAAAGCATCGGTCATATCAGGCCTCATAAGACGTTTTTGCTTGATTTGCCGCCAGAAGAAGGGCTTGCAAGAGCTAATGCCAGAGAAAGCCAGATAGAAGCCAGGTTTGAATCTCGCGGACTAGCTTATCATAAGATGGTAAGAGACGCTTATATCCGCCTTGCCAAAGCAGAGCTGACTCGCTTTGAAATTATTAATGCCTGTGATTCTGAAGATGAGATTTTTGCCCTTCTTCAAACGCATATACAGCCGATGATAACTTACATTGCTGAACAAGCAAAATGACAGAGACAATCGCGGAAATCTATCGTCCTCTGAGAGGGCATCAGAGGCAAATATCACAAGCAGAGACTAGCTTTGCAGGCGGCAAAATGCACCATGCATGGCTGCTAACAGGGCAATCCGGCATTGGGAAATCCTTATTTGCCCATCATCTGGCAGCCGCTATCATCTCAGCGCAGGATACAGAATCTGCGTTATTTTCAGATGATGTGCCTTTTTCACTGGCACTTGATGAAAACAACCCCGTTACCAGACAGGTATTACAACTGGCACATCCTGATTTTTTATATATTGCCCCCTTGCAGGATGAAAAAAACAAATCAGGCGTTATCAAAGTAGAACAAATCAGAAGCCTTATTCCCTTTTTTAGTCACAAATCAGCGTCAGGCGGGTGGCGCGTTGCCATCATAGACAATTTAGACATGGTCAATGTGCAAGGGGCCAATGCCATGTTGAAAATGGTAGAAGAGCCGCCGGAAAAATCCATCATTTTGCTGATAGCACGATCAAGCGGCAGGGTCCTGCCGACCATACGTTCACGTTGCCGTGAATTAAAATTTGACCCTCTTGATCAAGACGATCAAATCGCTGTGTTATCGCAATATTTGCCTGACGCAGAGCCTGCGGCGCTAAGGCAGCTTGCGCTGTTTTCAGGCGGGTCTATTGGTTATGCCCTCGAAATAGCTCAGACAGATACAGTTGATTTATATGAGGCATCTTGCCTGATACTGGCCAAAAGCGATTATGATGGTAAAGCGTTGCTTGATATTAGCGCTAAATGGGGAGCGACAAGAAATAAGAATATGGTAGCTCTCGCGCGCCAGTCTTTCTCGCGCATATTATCACAAGCTGCCTTACAAGCGGCAGGGCAGGGGCAGGAGGCAAGCTTATTATCATGTGAAGAGGCGTTGATATCAGCTCTTTGTCGTCATGCTAAAGCGCCAATTCTTGCAGATTTGCATGATGATTTTTTAGAAACACTGACAAAGGCAGAACGAAGCTTTGCGGATATGCCAGGTGTTTTTCTAGCACTTTTTGATAAAATTCATAGCATTGCCCATCCATAATAGGCTATGCAAAGGAACCTGCTTCAGCAGCGCTTTGCCACGGTTTGTGTTGCGATTGACGCATAACTGGTAAAGGCTATCTTAGATAAGTGAATTTAGGCATCTTGGTTATGACACAACATTTTTATATTACCACGCCAATTTATTATGTGAATGATAAGCCACATATTGGGCATGCTTACACAACATTAGCTTGTGATGTGCTTGCCAGATTTCAACGTCTTGATGGCAAGGCAGTGTCTTTTTTGACCGGAACAGATGAGCATGGCCAAAAAGTCGAAGAGGCTGCCACAAAAGCAGGCATTGATCCGCAAAGTTTTACCGATAAAGTGTCACAAAACTTTCAAGATTTGGCACAGCGCATGAATTATAGCCATGATGAGTTTATCAGGACAACATCAGAGCGCCATAAAAAAACCAGTCAAAAGCTATGGAATATTCTTGTTGAAAAAGGGCATATTTATCTTGGCAAATATGCTGGCTGGTATTCTGTCAGAGATGAGGCCTATTACACAGAGACTGAGTTGGTTGACGGCAAGGCGCCTACAGGTGCACCTGTCTCATGGGTAGAAGAGCCATCTTATTTTTTTGATTTGTCCAAATGGCAGGACAAATTATTGGCCTATTATGAGGCTCATCCTGATTTTGTGGCGCCAAACAGCCGATTTAATGAGATAAAATCATTTGTATCAGGCGGCTTAAAAGATTTATCTGTTAGCCGTACAAGCTTTCAATGGGGTGTGCCTGTCCCTGGTGATGATAAGCATGTGATGTATGTCTGGCTTGATGCGCTGACAAATTATTTAACAGCTGCAGGCTGGCTTGATGATGAAAAGAGCTTTGAGGCGCTTTGGCCAGCAGATGTGCATATGGTTGGCAAGGATATTGTACGGTTTCACGCGGTCTATTGGCCTGCCTTTTTAATGGCCGCAGAGCTGCCTTTGCCAAAGCGCATTTATGCGCATGGTTGGTGGACAAATGAGGGGCAGAAAATTTCAAAATCCCTTGGAAATGTTATCGACCCAAATGCGTTGGTAGATGAATTTGGCCTTGATCAAACACGGTATTTTTTGTTGCGTGAAGTGCCTTTTGGTAATGATGGTGATTTTTCGCGAAGCGCCATGATACAGCGTATTAATAGTGATCTTGCTAATGATTTAGGCAATTTATCAAATCGTGTGCAGTCTTTGGTGGTCAAAAACCTTGATGGGACTCACCCCTCATTACCGTCTGTTCTGACGGCTGAGGATGACGCTTTGCTATCAGCCTGTGACGGATTGCTTGCAAAGGTAAGACACAATTTCACACAACAACAATTCCATGAAGGGTTGCGGGCCATCTGGGATGTCATTTCTCAATCGAATAAATATGTTGATACACAAGCGCCATGGGCATTGAAAAAAACAGATCCTGAGCGCATGGCGGACGTATTGGCAGTTTTGATGGAAGTCATCAGGCAATGTGCTATCCTGATACAACCTGTTATGCCGCAATCTGCTGGTCACTTGCTTGATCAACTAAAAGTGCCGTCACAAGACCGTGGTTTTGATATGATTGGCGGGGCAAGACGCCAGGATCTTCCTGTTCACATCGAAAAACCAGAGGCTGTTTTTCCTCGTTATCAAGACCAAGAGGCAGGTTAGGCTTATGAGTATAACCCTGATTGATACCCATGCGCATTTGGATTATGACCATCTTTATGATCAGCTCGATGATGTGATTATAAGAGCGTCTGAGGCAGGGGTAAAACATATCATTTCAATTGGCGTCAAATTAAGCACATCACACCGCCCAAAAGAAATCGCTGAGAGATATGAGAATATCTGGTGTTCTGTCGGGATCCATCCTCATGAGGCGGAAAATGAACCAGAGGCCTGTAACATAGAGGCCATTATGAAAGCAGCTGATCACCCGAAGGTGGTCGCGATTGGTGAGGCGGGGCTTGATTATTTTTATGATCATGCGCCGCGCCAATTGCAAGCAGATAGTCTGCGCGCGCAAATTCAAGTCGCTCGTCAATTGAACTTACCCATCATTATTCATGCAAGAGACGCAGATGATGATATGGCCGCTATCTTAGAAGATGAATATCAAAAAGGCGCCTATAAAGGTGTGCTTCATTGCTTTAGCTCAGGCGCCTCATTGGCAGAACGCGCTCTTGCGATCGGATTTTATATTAGTTTTTCAGGGATAGTGACTTTCAAATCAGCCACAAACATTCAACAAATCGCGAAAATGGCACCTGAGGATAGAATTTTGGTAGAGACGGATGCCCCTTATTTGGCGCCTGTGCCAAAAAGAGGGCAGAAAAATGAGCCTGCATTTACACGATATACAGCGCAATTTGTCGCTGATCTTCGCGGGATTACTCTTGACAGGTTAGCCATGGTGACAACCGCTAATGCACAAACATTATTTTCCAAGATGGGTATGCCAAATGGATAATGCGGGTTTGAAGATTACCATTCTTGGGTGTGGCACGTCAGTTGGTGTGCCGGCTTTGGGCAGAGCAGGGTGGGGTGATTGTGATCCAAAAAACCCCAAAAACAGACGACAAAGATGTGCGTTATTGGTGCAAAGTCAGACAACCACGATATTAGTCGATGCAGGGCCTGATATACGCAATCAGCTTTTACCGCACGAGCTGACAAAGATTGATGCGATTTTGATTACGCATACCCATGCAGATCATATTGCCGGACTTGATGATATTCGTACCTTTTATTGGCCAGACAGGATAAAGATACCTGTCTATGCCACTGAAATGCATGGAAAAGATATCACTAATCGTTATCCTTATTTATTTGAAAAAGCAGCGAATTCTCCTAGTTATTTTGTCCCGCCACTTGATCACCGCCTCATGAAGGCTGATGAGGTGATAGAGATTGGTGATATCACTGTGAAAACGCTGCACCAAGATCATGGCAATACAACCTCATTGGGGTTCATCTTTGATGATAAGTGCGCCTATTCAACAGATGTTGTCGGCATGCCAGACCATAATTTCGATCAATTAAGTGGTATTCCTTATTGGATCGTTGAGGCTTTGCGGACTCAAACCCATCAGGCGCATAGTCATCTCGACCAAACACTTGAGTGGATAAAAAGGGTAAAGCCCGGGCAAGCTTATTTAACTCATCTTGGTCTTGAGGCTGATTATGATGTGGTCGAAGCAAACACACCATCTCATGTCTCACCTGCCTATGACGGTCTGACGATCATGACCTAAATGGTTAAAGCACTTGATAAATTCAAAAAAACGAATATACCTTAATCACAGATTTATATATTTCATCTGGGGTTGTTACGGCGTTGCGATATCACACTCAAAAATCAGGCTTTTCCCTTATTGAATTGCTCGTTGTGGTTGCCATTATTGGTATTCTTGCCGCTGTTGGATTAACTGGCTACCAGCTTTATATCTCAAATACGCGTGATGCTGTTACGAGAAACAGTCAGGATTTTATTCAACGCGCGATTGATATTGATGTGATTGCTCTTCGTAATAATGTGTCATCACGTTCAGATTTCGCACAAGGCTTCCCGAGTAATGACTGGTGTTTCAGGTATCGTGACCGCGTTATACGCGGCCTGAATGTCGATAATGAGAAAATCAATCAATTTACCGGAAAGGCATTTGCCTGTGACGGCAATGGTATGGCAGATAATTTGTCTATCCCTGCCTCAGGGCAGTTATCAATACCACGTGGCAATATTATGATGGCTTGCCAGAATCCAACCTCTCCTGTTACCGCAGAAAGCTTTGGGTTCTATACATGTTCATGCACAGGACAGGATGTTTGCCTGACACAACCACGGCCGCGCGCCTCGTTAGATGGCGCATTATCGCCTGGTGATGCAAACGCAATGATTGAGCTTGATAGCGGTGTTGATCCAACGATCATGAATCAGATATTGCTGACAGGTCAGTTATCGATTGAAGTGGGTCTCGGCGTCAGGGTAGGGGTCCGCCATAATGGCTGCACGCCTCTGGGCTCTGGACGCTATAGCTGTGGTATCGCGCCTGGAGCAACGGCGCCGGCAGCGCCTGATAATGCAAGTGTGATTGTCGTGGCTGAATCCAACAATATTTGTTGGACGCCAGACCCTCATGATGGGGATAACCTTTCGGAGATGTACGAAGGGTGCATGGATTAACGCTTTATTTTATACTAATTTAATAATCTGTGATAAACTAACATCAAAAAGTGATGTTCAATATGACTGTGTTTGATTAACGGGGACATGTTTACAATGATGAAGTTCAATATCAAAGCAGCGCTTTTTGCGTTGATGCTTGTGCCGGGATTGGCACTCGCTCAAGAAAATTCCGGCTTTTCTGTATCAACAGTCGGCGGGACAGCTTCTGCAGGTGATGTAGAGGGGTATCAGCCAAATCAAATTGCTGATGCTGTGAATAAAGGTTATGGTCCGCTTGATGCAGCGCTTTATAATGAGGCACAAGACACAGACGGGCCAAATGCCTACACGCCGGCCTGTCAGAATGACCTAAGCTCCATTTGTGCCGCTGCCACAAAAACAGAATTTGTGACAACGAAACAAAAATCAATCACATGTTCGTCATCCTATATGACAGCAAGCACAACTTATGCACCACCAACATATGGGTCATGTTCTGCTGCGTTAGATTTATCATATGGTTCAACCCCTGCTGATATTCAGCTGTGGGATGCCGCGAATAACACAGGTCAATATGGGCAAGCCTGTACAGATGATTACAGCAAAGCTTGTACTGCCTTAACAAAATCAGAATTTTCAACTTTGAAGACAAATGTTGATAATTGTGGTGTTTATTCCACATATGCCTCATGTCTTGCAGCGGTTGCCCTTAATTATGGCTACACATCAGATGATGTAACACAGTGGGACAAGGCTGTTCTTGGCACTGATAACGCTGTATGTCAGGGTGAATATCCGACAAGAAATTGTAATCTGCTTTACAAATCTGAATATACCACTGTTCAGAATTTGATCAGCGATTGTGAAGCTTATGTTGATTTTGCGACTTGTAAAGCTGCGATGGCGCAAGGTTATCGTTATACAAGCTCTGATGTGTCCACCTGGACCAAAGCAGTGCTTGGCACAGATAATGTTGCTTGTGGTCATGACCATCCGGGTAAAACATGTAGCCAAATCACAAATATTGAATATGCGGCTGTTCAGGCCTCATTGAATGGTTGTACAGCCTATTCAAGCTATGCCATTTGTAAGGCTGCCTTGCCACTTGGTTATACAAACTCAGCAGCTGATAATAATTTGCGTACTCTTGCTTTGGCAGATACAGGCAATAATGCTGCTTGTATCACACAAGGTGGTCTGGCAGCAGGCACAGCAAATGCGTGTGCTCAGCTAACGAAAGTTCAATATGACAGTGTTTACAATAATTTGGCTGTCCTGAACGCTGTTGGTAATGCAGCTTTGGCAGATGCTTTGACTGTGGCACAAATCACACAATCATCAGCTTATACAGGCTTTACCAGCCATGGCACAACTTGTAGCACAAAGCCGTCTGTCGCAGATGTGACAGCGAATTTTGGTCGTTTCAAGCATTTCCTGAAAAATGCTTCATTCCAAAAGTCTCAGGCTAATCTTGCAAAACAGCTTTGTTATGCGATCGGGGGCCATTCAGCTCTGACATGGCATAAAGATGCGCCGACAAGCTATATCATTGCCGCTAACAATGCTGTGACTAATGCGACTGACTGGCGTAATTGTGGTTTCTGGGGCAATCGTACTGCGATCTCAAAAACAAGCACAAATGCACAGAAAGCTGCCAACAGAACCATCATTTATGATGTGAAGTCGCAAGATAGCAATGTGTATTTTACAACGCCATCTATCAGCTCTGATAAAGGGCATGCGGTGTTGAATTATACACTTGATAACCAAACAGTGATGACTGGTGCGAATGTAACGTTGTCTGTGCTGTCAAGAAGCGCAGATGGGTTTGTTGTTGCCTCAGCGCCTGATCGTGACGTCACGGTGGATGCACAAGGCAAGATCGAAACAAATGATGCGCTTTATAAGGTGTTCCAACGCACCGCAAGCTCAAGCACATGGTCATTGCAAAGCGCCATTAACTCTGCTGGTGATGCGTGCCCGTCAGGCTATTCATTTGTCAGCACCACCAATTCAGGTGAATTGGAAACATTGCGCAATATTGCCATCAAACACGGTACAGGGGCAGGGACTATGCCATCTGGCCACCGCATGGAGCAATGTTCTGCTCAGTTCCTAGAATGTAACGCTGGCTTTAGCGCCTGTAGCAACCCGAACGGGTCAAACTGGCGTATGCGTCTTATGATTTACGGTGATAAGGGCGGTCAAGTTTGTGCCGCAACACGTAAAAAAGCATCAGGCGGTGGTTTCTACACTGACAAGACTGATTGGCCATCTGGCTTCTCAATGTATCCACCTGAAGGCAAATGCGCCGATGTTGGGACTTACTGGGGCACACCGCGCCTTGCAAATGGTTGCGTTGGTTGGTGTTGGGTAAGAGCACTTTGTAAGAAAGATGGCAATGGTCCACATACAGTCTGGCCATAAACCATTTACGACAGTTTTATAGAAAGGTACTAACATGAAAAGAAACGTGATCTTGATTGCCGCCATGCTGATGGCATCTGCGGCACCTGCTCAAGCTGTTGTGTGTAATCCGAGTGGCTTTTCTGGCGGCATACCGCCGGTTGTTACAACGATTACGATTTCTGATAATCAAGGTAATTCAGTCGATATTACAGATTTCACAACGACAGTGATTTACAATTCAGACCCTGATAACAGCTCTGAAGTGATCGTTTATGACGAGTTCAAATTCGGTTCAACTGCAAGTGCAGAAATCACAGCCGCTGGTTTGTCTATGACAAGTGGCATTACGATTTCCGCTTCTTCAGGCGATTTAACAGCTGAAGTGGTATGCGATTAATCACATTCAATCTGCTCATAATATACATTATGCGACATTTTGATAAATAAGGAGTAAAACCTATGAAAACAGTTATGAAGACGATCATTGCCTCTTCTTTCTTGACAGTTGCCGCCTCTTCAGGCGCGCTAGCTAATGCGATTACAGCCTGGAGCTGTGAGAAGACAGATACAGGACAGACAGTGAAATTGACAACACAGTCAGCTGTCTCTTCATCAGCGGTCATCAATATCGATGGTGCAGCGCAATCAGGTGCAGTCACAGTAGACGGCACAACAGCAAGTATAGATGTGGCCACATCTGTTCAATGCTGGGCTGTTACTTTCACCATTACCGATGGCGGCTCGACTTTTGGTTTGAATTAATCAAATCACACAAGTTATCTAAAAAAACGAACTGGCCCCCTTCACGGCGGGCCAGTTTTTTTATATAGTCGCTGATACTCTTGGGGTGCTTTGTATCTTTGCCTGTCACAGATATAAAGCTGAGACTTTACCCATGGAACCTGAACCAGGTCATACTGGCGGAGGAAAGAGTATCAGTATCAGTTATGATGCTAACTGCTTCTTGTTCCAAAGCATGTGTGGCCCATCTGACCATTTTGATGGAGCCTTATTAAATGAAAAAATACCTGATAAGCCTTGCCGCAGCGCTTTTTGTCGCCTCACCTGTTGTCGCTGATGATAAGCCTGTTCTTACGATTTATACTTATGAGAGTTTTACCACAGAATGGGGCCCCGGCCCTGCCATTGAGACTGCCTTTGAGGCACAATGTGACTGTGATGTGAATTTCGTCTCTCTTGATTCATCCATTGGGATTTTGGGGCGCGTGCAGCTTGAAGGTGCCTCTTCGCCGGCAGATATTGTGCTTGGCCTTGATACAAATTTGACTGATATTGCAGAGCAAACAGGTCTGTTCCAGCCTCACGGCTCACAAATGCGCGCTGATAATCTGCCTATTGATTATGAGTCAGATATCTTCATGCCTTTTGATTGGGGTTATTTTGCCTTTGTATATGATAAAAATCGCATGGCGCAGCCGCCACAATCACTAGAGGCGCTTATCGCGGCTGATGATGATTTGCGTATCGTAATACAAGATCCGCGCACAGCAACACCCGGCCTTGGCTTTTTATTGTGGATGAAATCAGTTTATGGTGATGAAGCAGCCAGTAAATGGGAAGCGCTTAATCCTAAAATTGTGACTGTGACCAAAGGTTGGTGGGATGCCTATTCCTTGTTCCTTGAAGGCGAGGCTGATATGGTGATGTCTTATTCTACCTCTCCTGCCTATCATCAAATCGCTGAAGGTGTTGATAATTACGCCGCTGCTGCCTTTGAGGAAGGCCATTATATGCAAATTGAGGTCGCAGCTATCTTGAAAAATGCCCCGCAAGCTGACCTTGCAAAGTCTTTTATGGACTTTATGCAAGGCCCTGTATTTCAAGGGATTATTCCAACAACAAACTGGATGTATCCAACTCAAAAATCATCTGTACCTGAGGGGTTTGCAGGACTTATTCAGCCTAAAAAATCCTATCTGTTTTCTGCAAAAGAAGTGGCAGATTCAAAGCAAATTTGGGTTGATGAATGGCTGTCTGCCAGTGTGAAATAAGTCATAACTTTGCGAAATAAGTCATAAATGAAACCAAACACCCCTCGCCGCCTTTATTATGTATCATCACATCGATTTGTGATGGGGCTTATTGGGGTGTTTGGCCTGATAGGGCTTGGTGTTGCATGCCTTGTCACCCTTGCCTCTGTTGGTTTTGATGCGCGCAGTTTTGAAAACCTGCTATCTAGTCGGTATTTCAGGCATGTTATCACCATTACGCTGATACAATCCTCATTATCTGTGCTATGCGCCAGTTTTATTGGTGTTTGCGGTGCTCTGGCCTTTTTCCGCCGAGACGCATTTTGGGGCCGCAAATGGTTCTTAACAGGCTGTTTTTCTGCCATGATTATGCCCACAACCGTTGCAGCTCTGGCCTTGTTAAAATTATGGGGACAATCCGGGCTGTTGGCGCAAACGCCGCTTGCTGCATGGCTGCCTGACAGGCTCGGATTATGGATGGTCATCGTGGCGCACAGCTTTTTTAATGCGCCTTTAGTCATGCGGGTGTGCCTGTCTTCTTTAGAGGCAATACCGCAATCACAAAAGCGCCAGGCAGCTCTTTTACGCCTTTCACCCTTGCGCTATTTTCAGATTATCGACTGGCCTGCCATTATCACTGTCCTGCCTAGTGTGATGGGTTTGGTATTTTTGTTGTGCTTTACCTCTTTTTCACTGGTCTTAATGCTTGGCGGCGGGCCATCAGTGACAACATTAGAGGTCAGTATCTATACGGCTCTGCGGTTTGAATTTAACCTGCCAAAAGCAGCGTTACTTAGCTTTATTCAATTATGTGCCTGTTTATTGATCTTGGGGTTTTTTACCAATCACCGCGCGACACATACAAGCCTGCAGCGCCCTTATCATCAGCCTGTTACCAGATTTGATACCTCCCTTTTTATGATGAAATTTTGTGATGGCTTTATCATCTTTGGCCTGTTTATTCTGAATATTCTGCCCATCATATTATTATTGGCCTATTCAGATGTGTTTAGTGGTCTGGCACTATTTGGCAAGATGCGTTTCTGGCTTGCCTTATATCATTCTCTGGGACTTGCCATCGGCAGCGCTATCCTGGCGCTTACCCTTGCCTTTATCTTGGGGTATTTTCGCCATGAGATCACTTTAAGAGGCAGCAATGTATTAGCGCAACTAATTGAGGTAAGTCATTCATTATTCTTGATTATTCCGGCATTGGTTCTGGGCACTGCCTTGTTTATATCGCTTCGCGCTTTTGTAGATGTCACCTCTTATGGTTTTTGGATATTGCTTCTTGGCAACGGGCTGTTGGCTCTGCCTTTTTGTTATCGTATTATCACCCCGTCCCTGCAGCGTCATTTAACTGAAACAGACAGGCTGTGTGCCCTGCTCCATTTGTCATCTATGAAGCGTTTTTGGTTTATCACCCTGCCGTCTTTACGACATGAGATGGGATTTGCTCTGGGGTTATCTGCAGCCTTAAGCTTTGGGGATCTAGGTATTATCACATTATTTGGCTCACAATCTTTTGAAACACTGCCTTATTTGCTATTTCAATTCCTCAATCGCTATGGCGCTGATGAGGCAGATTTATTAGCATTAATTTTGCTGACAATCGCTATCTGCCTTTATGGCGGGTTTTCCAAGTTGGTTGTCAGCCTTGGCAATTTTCTTACAAGGTAGAAATTCGTGCTTCATTTATCTCAGATCAAAATACATTTCGAAGATGCACCGGCGGGCAGTCAGGCGATTCATTGTGATTTGCAATTATCACCAGGAGAGATTTGTGGCATCACAGGCCCGTCAGGAGTTGGCAAAAGCACGTTATTATTAGCGCTTGCAGGGTTTCATGAGGTGACGTCTGGTGATATGTCGTGGAATGGCGCCTCCTTTGCCAGTCAGCTGGTTTGGGATCGTCCTGTAAGTTGTTTGTTTCAATCAGATAATGTTTTTCCGCATTTATCCGTGAGGAAAAACATCTCATTGGCAGCGCCAAAATTGGCAAAAAAACATGAAATTGAAGATGAAATAGCCAATTTAACACAAAAATTAGGTATTTTTGATATTTTGGATAAAGTGACATCTGCTCTGTCAGGAGGCCAACAACAGCGTGTTGGCCTTGCACGATCATTGATGAGCCGCAAGCCTATTTTGCTCTTGGATGAGCCTTTTTCTGCTCTGGATGATGAAAACCGCCTTAGCGCCCTGTCACTTGTTAAGCAAATCACAACAGATCATCAGCTTGTCACAATGATTGTGACACATGATGAAACTGACATTACCTATCTTGGCGCCAAATCATTGCGGCTGCACAGACAACCTCTCTGATAATGAGGGGTGAGTATCAAACCAACCTGAGGCTGTGTTATTGTCATTTTCAGGACAAGGGTCCTTGCAATCATGCGTATGTAGAGCAATGAGCATGGCATCAAATTGTGTGACGTCATAACCTGCTTTTTGCAGCCACTGACGGGCAAGATAATCTGCTTCTTCTTCGAACTGACGAGAATAGCCAGAAAAAACCAGATTTTTCATCACATTGGTTGTTTGCACCAGATCTTGCGTGCCGCTGACCATCATCTGCATGATGGCAAAAAGACTGTCTCTGGCGAGATGTTTGCGGTTATGCTGTAAGGCGATATGCGCAATTTCATGCGCAATCACACCAACGATCGCATCATCAGACGGCGCAATTTCAACAAGCTCATCAAGGATGATTACAGGACCGCCAGGCAAAGCAAGGGCATTGGGGCCCATCAGCTCTGATGAGCGAAACAGCAATGCGATATCATCAGGCAAATCTGCTTGTACCAGAAGTTTTTTGTGATGTGCAATCAGGCTATCTTGTTTGTCTTGTGGCAATTCACTTGCTGATAATGCGAAATTATCAAGCTGAAATAAGGTTGCTTGTGATAATTGTTCAATAATTGGCTCTGGTATGTGATCTGCTAACATATCTCCTATTTTGGGAAGAAACAGATATGTCAATGCGCCGCCGCATAAGGTGACCGCCAGGCTTATGATAATAAGAAGTGACAGTGGCGCTCTTTCTGCACGGTCAATGGCAACTGACCATTTGGCCTGATTGAGAAATGCCGGCATGTGAGAGGCATCCACAAAGATCTTATGGCCTGAATCTAATGTTAAAATGCGCCTTGCACGCCCCTCAGGCGGGCTGATGGCTGTGATGGTAACAGATGAGGCTGCTTTGCCTATATGGCAGGTGACAGGCGCTTGTGGCAGCCATCCTGCAGGAAAGATAAGTGTCACAGGCACACGGTCTGTGGTATTGCGGTAAATAAGATGGGCTGATAGCTGATATGCTTGTGGCAGCCCCTCAGAGGGTGCGATATTGGCCATATCTATATATCTATTGATAGTCCTTCGATATCAGAGGCTTCTTCAAAGACAGAGAAACCTGCCTTTGTTTGTGTGTCAACAAAACCTGCCATATCAGCGATTGGCCTGATTTCAATCGCCTGCACAAGATAACGGTATCGCCTGATAATTGTATAAGGATGTGCAAAGCCAAGGCTTATGATATTTATCAAAAGATTTGAGAGCATCAACATAGCAAATTTGAAGCCTGATAATTGTGAGCGAAAGCGAATCCCGCCTTGCAAGCGCAAATGATTAACCATCACATGACGCACAAGGGCAAAGTAATATTGCCCTGACATAAATAAGGCAAAAGCTATCCCGATGAATGGCAAGGCCAGATATGCTTTTTGTTCATCAGGTAAGATCGCCAATATCAAAACAAGCTCTTCATAAGAGGATACAGAGACGAGCATATCGCCTAGCAAGCTATAGGCAATAAAGCCGCCAATACCGCCAAATAACGCAAGCAGAAAAAGCGCAAAAAACACCGCTTTGCCAAGGGCGGCATAAAATGCCCCGAGCCCTAAATCAGCAGAAAAACTAGCCCCGCCAAAAGCGTGATTATCAGCATAATGCCGGCGCAAAGCACGCGCTGCCAGAGGCTGTGCAAGACCAAGGGTCACAAAGCTTAAGACCGGATAAATCATCCATACTAAAATAGCCATGCCAAGGCCGCCATGCCAACCAAAACGAACATCACGCCACGCGACATTGCGTGCCTTAAACCTGACAGAGCGATTTAATATGAAAGGCAAAGCAACAAGCACAAACAAAATCGAGATCGCAACACCCACATAAGGGATTAATTCTGCCATTGAGAGCGCGATCAGCAACACAAAGGCCACGGCACGACCTGCAAGAAGCTGTTTGCCGGTTGCCAGATACTGAAATCCCTCATCCAGAAATTCTGTGTGGCTGTGAAAATACCGCTCTTTGCGCACCTTTGCCCAAGGGGCATAAATGCCAAGGGTAATGAGAGTCAGCAAATAATTCAGGATGACCACACCATAATATTCACCAACACCGCCAGAGAAAACAAGGCCATGATAACGCAGACGTCCGCCATCTGTTTGCTGAGGGGCGCTTGTTGCCCCCCCTGCCCCTGATTGATTGGCAAAATCAAAGGGACTCGGCTTTTTCACATTGGACTGATAATTCGATGCACTCTCACGAACCACATTTTGTGGTCTTTGAAATTGCGGAGAGGTTTGCTGAAACGGGTTTTGTGGTTGTTGCATCTGCGGCTGCTGCATCTGCGGTTGTTGCGGTTGTTGCATCTGCGGTTGTTGCGGCTGCGGCTGCTGCATTTGCGGCTGTTGCATCTGCGGTTGTTGCGGCTGCTGAAAGGGATTTTGCATTTGTGGCGCTATGGGCGCTTGTGGCTGTTGCCCCGCAGGCTGAGCTTGCATCTGCTGAGCTTGCAGCTGTTGACCCTGCACCTGTTGACCCTGCACCTGTTGGGGCGCTTGCGGCTGATTTTGTGATGGTGTCTCTTTTGGATTTGGGTTCAAAAATGGATTCTGAAACTGATCAGACATTCACGCCCCCTTGCCAATGCCCTACTAAATTGTAGTCCTAATTACGCTCATCACGCAAATGTGATTTTTACTTAAGAAAAAATTAATATTTAATAACCTATAGTGAAGTTGTCAGAAGAGCAATGGCTCTGAAGCACAATGTAGAAGCAAGATATATGAGGATATCATGAAAGCCGTTCAAATCACTTATTTTAAGTCTCTCAATATCAAAAGCAAATCGCGTGATTTGGACATTATAGGCCGTGATATTCCTCATATTATCGCACATGCAGCCAGGCTTATGGCGCGTGATGAAGGCTTTGCCTGTTTTACAGCGCCAGATGGCACTGTGATAGCTCTTGATAAACATTCCCAATTCGTAATGGTGTGATACTCCCTCCTCCTCCTCCCCAAGCGTGACACCATTACGGAAGGCAGCCCTCTTTGTCGAACATGATAAAAGAGGGCTGCTGCTTACCAATTTTGCAGATTAAGTGGCCCAATGGCCTTTGCGGCAGGCCCTCTAAGGAATGTTAAGGTTACTGAGCCAACCTCAATGCCAAATTTGAGCAATCTTGCTCTATTGATGGCAACATGCTCATCCTGCTGATAAATCCAGTCATCAAATTGAATATGATAAATATCATCATCAACTGGCAAAGCTAGCGTATAGCGCCAATTAAGGGCGTTTCCGGCAACCTTTCCCTCGGCAGTTCCAACCACATCATCAGCGCGCCCCTCATAATGGGTGATCCCTGCCTCATCAGTGCCACGGTTTGTAATGACCCAGACCCGGCGCTGTGTTTCCCCGTCATCATACAGAAAATCTTCTTCTAATGTGAGTGTGTCACCCTCAATCGTACCAAGAATATTCACGCGAAACTGACGGCTTAAAGACTGATTATAATCTTCAAAAATACCATAAGCTATCACCTGACCTTCGAAGAATTGCTCAAGAGATAATTGGGGCTTTCTTGTTGCTACATCTTCGATTTTTTGAGTGGAACAGGCTGAAAAAGAGGCCAAAAGGAAAAGCGAGGCCATGATCGCTATCACGGGTCCTGTTTTTGATTTCACCAAAGCGTTAAATGCCGCCATCTGTTTTTATTCCCTTATGTTGCTGTGTCACTTTGTGTACGAATATGGCTGTCAAAGTGATGAATGAAGCTTGTGAACAGGGCAAATAAGAACTGGTTTATGATTGTGATATCGCAAAGGATGATAGCGTTTTGATAAGGTCATAAAAAAAGCTGAAAACCAGACGAAGTCCAATTTTCAGCTTTTAATAATGGTGAGCGGTACAGGATTCGAACCTGTGACCCAGTGATTAAAAGTCACTTGCTCTACCAACTGAGCTAACCGCCCTTAATGGTCATGCGGCACCATCACCAACATGATGGCCGGAAAGTAGGAAAATATGATCAGATAATCAAGCCTTTTTCGAAGATGAATTTAAGTTTTTTTGAAAAAAGCTGTTATTTCAATTTTTTCTCTATGGCCAAAGCGACTTGCGGCGGCACAAAACTAGACACATCACCGCCATATAATGACACTTCTTTTACAAGACGTGAGGCAACAAAATGTTGCTGTTCAGCTGCCATTAAAAACAAGGTTTCAACATCATCATGAAGCCGTTTATTGGCTGAGGCCATCTGGAATTCATATTCAAAATCAGATACGGCACGAAGGCCTCTGATAATCATTGACGCACCTTCTTCAAGCGCAAATTCCACAAGAAGCCTGTCAAAACCCTTCACACGAACGCTATCCTTTATGGTTTTGTTTTTTATTTCAAATTCAATGACTTCTGTTAGTATCTGAATACGTTCGTCAACATCAAATAACGGGTTTTTTCCGGTATTTTTTGCAACCCCAATGATCAGCTCATCACAGACTTTCGAGGCGCGGCGCAAAATATCCAAATGACCAAGGGTCAAAGGATCAAATGTGCCGGGATAGATAGCGATTCTTTTCATCAGGCTTCACCGTCAGACTGGTCTGTGGAAAGTGTCGCTTCACCATTTGCATCATCAGATGAATTGGTTTGATCAGAATTATCCTCTTCACTGTCATTATCATCATCATCAGCGTCTTTGATGATACCAACAGACATGACAGTTTCATTTTGGTCGATTTCAAACAGGCGCACACCTTGCGTTTTACGCCCGGCGACTCTGATAGAATCCCCCTCTCCACCATCAACGCGGATACGGATAATCTTGCCAGCATCTGTCACCAACATAAGCTGATCTTCATTCAGAACAACAAAAGAGGATACAACCTGACCATTTCTGTCTGTCGTCTCAATATTCGCGACCCCCTGACCACCACGCCCGGAGCGGCGATAATCATTCACAAGGGTGCGTTTACCAAAGCCGTTTTCAGTGACTGATAAAATATATTCACGTGTTTCATCAGAAATGACTGACATAGAGACCACTTTATCATCACCAAGCAGTTTGATACCTCTCACCCCTGTTGAGCCTCTGCCAGCAAAGACACGCACAGCTGTTGTGGCAAATCTTATTGCCTTGCCGGCGCGTGAGGCAAGCAAGATGTCGCTATCTTCAGCACAAGGTGCCACCCCGACAAGCTTATCACCTTCATCAAGTTTCATCGCGATTTTACCATTTCTCTTAATATTGGTAAAATCTGAGAGTTTATTGCGGCGAATATTACCTGAGGCAGTGGCAAAAACGATATTCAGATGTGCCCAGCTATCTTCATCAGCCGGCATTGCCATCACTGTCTGAATGGTCTCATCTGGCGCAATTGGCAGCATATTGACCATTGCCTTGCCCTGAGATTGCGGGGTGCCAACCGGTAATTTATAGCATTTCAGCTGATAAACCATGCCAGTTGAGGTAAAGAACAAAATCGGCACATGGGTGTTGGTTACAAACAGCCGTGTCACAAAATCTTCGTCACGTGTTTTCATGCCTGCACGGCCTTTGCCACCGCGGCGCTGCGCACGGTAAACAGACAAAGGCACACGTTTGATATAGCCACGATGACTAACCGTCACAACCATATCTTCTTGTTGAATCAGATCTTCATCATCCTGATCTGCGGCGGCATCGGAAATAAAGGTGCGCCGCTCATCGCCAAGGCGTAACTTGGCTTCATCAAACTCTCTTAAGATGACATTTACAAGACGCTCTTTATTAGACAAAATATCCAGATAATCTGTAATCTTATCAGCTAATTCGCGTGTCTCATCAGCGAGTTTTCCGCGTTCCATCCCTGTTAATCTTTGCAGACGCAACTCTAGGATAGCGCGTGCCTGCATTTCAGATAAATAATAAACACCATCGACAACCTCATGACCTGGATCATCAATTAGCGCAATGAAATCAGCGACTTCTGTTGCTTTCCACGCTGTGTTCATCAGGTTATTTCTGGCTGTTTCCGTATCTGGTGCTGCTTTAATAAGCTCTATCACCTCATCAATCGAAGATAGGGCCACAAGCAGGCCTGCCAAAATATGAGCTCTGTCACGGGCTTTACCAAGCAAAAATTCTGTGCGCCTAACCACGACTTCTTTGCGGAAATCGCAAAAGGCAACAAGCACATCTTTAAGCCCCATTTGTTGCGGGCGCCCGCCATTCATCGCAAGCATATTAACAGCAAAGCTTGTCTGAAGGCGGGTATGACGATAAAGCTGATTCAAAATAACATCGCCAGAACCATCACGCTTGACCTCAATAACAATCCGCATGCCTGTTCTGTCTGATTCATCTCTGATATCGCTTACCCCTTCAATGGTCTTTTCATTGACAAGCTCACCAATACGTTCGAGCAACTGGGCTTTATTCACCTGATAGGGAATTTCGGTTACGATAATGCTTTCACGTTCACGTGAATCTGTGACCACCTCTGCTTTGGCGCGCATCATCACAGAGCCGCGCCCTGTGGTATAGGCATCTCTGATACCGGCACGGCCCATAATTAAGGCACCGGTCGGGAAATCTGGGCCAGGGACAATTTCGATTAGCTCTTCTGTGGTGATATCAGGGTTGCGCATGACCTCCTGACAAGCTGAAATCACTTCAAACGGATTATGAGGCGGCACATTGGTTGCCATCCCCACAGCGATTCCCCCTGCCCCATTGACAAGCAAATTGGGATATTCAGCAGGAAGCACTGAGGGCTCATCTTGCGTTTCATCATAATTGGGGATGAAATCAACGGTCTTATTATCAATATCCCGCAGCAAAAATTCTGCTGATTTGGCAAGGCGTGATTCTGTGTAACGCATGGCGGCCGCAGGGTCACCATCCACTGAGCCAAAATTACCCTGACCATCCACCAATGGAACGCGCATAGAAAAAGACTGCGCCATGCGAACCATTGATTCATAAATAGAACTATCACCATGCGGGTGATAATTACCCATCACATCACCAACGATACGCGCTGATTTGCGGGGCGGCTTTGACCAATCATAACCGCCCTCTATCATCGCATATAAAATACGGCGATGAACCGGCTTTAACCCGTCTCTGACATCTGGTAGGGCACGCGACACAATCACGCTCATCGCATAGTCCAGATAAGAGTTTTTCATCTCATCTGCGATGGAAATAATACTACTATCTTGGCGATCTGACTCAGTCACTGTCACACTCCGTGGAGGTTATAAAAAGGCAAAATACCTGACAGTTTCAGCATAGCATATGCAGGCTTTTTCCCCTAATAAATTACCGTTTTTTTTGGATTTTTGAGGGGAAAAAAAGCCGCTCAAAAGGCGGCTCTTAACATATTGTTTTAATGGCATAATTCTCTTTTTATTAGAAGGGAATATCATCATCCGGCAAGCCAGAAGACACCATTGGTGGCTCAGGCATATTATTTGATGGCGCAGATGGCGCAGCTCCGCCATATCCACCTTGATCACTTGGTGCCATAGCACCAGAATCACGGGCGCCAAGCATGGTTAATTCACCACGATAACGCGCCAACACCACTTCAGTTGTGTATTTCTCGACACCTTGCTGATCTGTCCATTTGCGGGTTTGCAAGGCGCCTTCTAAATAAACAGTTGAGCCTTTGCGTAAATATTGTTCAGCGATACGCGCCAGATTTTCGTTAAAAATCACAACGCGGTGCCATTCTGTCCGCTCACGCGCCTCTCCGCTATTGCGATCTTTCCATCTCTCAGAGGTAGCAAGTGAAAGATTAACAATCTTGCCGCCATCTTGTGTGGTGCGTACCTCCGGATCGCGCCCCAAATTGCCGACCAAAATCACTTTGTTAATACTGCCTGCCATATTAGCCCCCTCATGGGTTTTATGCTGTTAAACCTGCCGAACAAAGGCCATATGCTCCCCTAAGGAAGAAAATGACCTCATTCGGATGGCTTTATCCTAACGAGTTTATATGAAAATAACATAGCAAATTTTGAGTTTTTTTCGCCTTCGTGTTTCATATTTTCATGCTCACGCTATATTAACCCCCATGAGTAATAAAAACCCCACTAGGATGCCTGCTTGTGACCCAAGATATATCTAGCCGCCAAATCAGTGTCCGCGGCGCAAAAGAACATAATCTTCAAAATGTAAATGTTGATCTGCCACGAGATAAGCTTGTCGTCATTACCGGTTTGTCAGGCTCTGGTAAATCAAGTCTGGCTTTTGATACGATTTATGCAGAAGGACAACGCCGCTATGTTGAGTCCCTATCAGCCTATGCACGTCAATTCCTTGAGATGATGCAAAAGCCTGATGTGGAGCTGATAGAAGGCTTGTCACCTGCCATATCTATTGAACAGAAGACCACTTCAAAAAACCCGCGTTCTACTGTGGGAACAGTGACTGAGATTTATGATTATATGCGCTTGTTATGGGCGCGTGTTGGTATCCCTTATTCACCGGCCACTGGCTTGCCGATTGAATCACAAACTGTCAGCCAGATGGTCGATGCCATATTGCAAAATGAAGATGGGATGCGCTTATATCTGCTTGCGCCGGTTGTGCGCGGACGCAAAGGAGAATATCGCAAAGAGCTGGCAGACTATATGCAAAAAGGCTTTAGCCGCGTGAGGATTGATGGCGATTATTACGATCTTGATGATACGCCTGCCCTTGATAAAAAGAAAAAGCATGATATTGAGATTGTTGTTGATCGCATAGTGGTGCGTCATGATTCGGACGATTTGGCAACAAGATTGGCAGATTCATGTGAGACTGCCCTCTCATTATCGGACGGACTTGTTTATACTGATGATGCCAAAACAGGAGAACGCACTGTTTTCTCGGCACGCTTTGCCTGTCCTGTTTCCGGATTTACCATTGATGAGGTTGAGCCGCGCCTGTTTTCTTTTAACAACCCTTTTGGTGCTTGCCCCTCATGTGACGGGCTTGGCACTGCCAGTCATTTTGACGCTCAGCTAGTGGTCCCTAACCAGAATGCAACATTACGCGATGGCGCTCTTGCCCCCTGGGCAAATAGCTCGTCCAAATATTATATGCAAACGCTTGAATCTCTAGCCAGACATTATCAGTTCTCGCTTGATGCACCTTTTGCCAAATTAGATGACAAGGTCAAATCCGTCATTTTAATGGGGTCTGGCTCTGAGGCGGTTGTCATGCAATATGATGATGGTTTGAGATCTTACCGCACACAAAAACCATTTGAAGGTATCATTCCGAATTTAACACGCCGCTATCGTGAAACAGATTCAAGCTGGGTCAGAGAGGAGCTTGATAAATTCCGGGCAAATCACCCTTGCGATAGCTGCAACGGCAAAAGATTAAAGCCTGAATCATTGGCCGTCAAAATCGCAAAACAAGATATTTCTGACATATCTGCCCTGTCTATTGCAGAGGCGCTTGCATGGTTTACCTCGCTTGAAGAGTTGCTTGATACACAACGCGCTGAGATTGCCTCTCGCATTTTGAAGGAAATTAATGAGCGTCTTGGGTTTCTTGCGAATGTGGGATTAAATTACCTTAATTTATCACGCAATTCAGGCACTTTGTCAGGAGGAGAATCACAACGTATCAGACTGGCCTCACAAATTGGTTCTGGTCTGACAGGTGTGCTTTACGTTCTTGATGAGCCTTCAATTGGACTGCATCAGCGTGACAATGACAGACTGCTTGCGACTTTGACCAGATTACGGGATCTTGGCAATACGGTTCTTGTTGTTGAACATGATGAAGATGCTATCCGAACAGCAGATCATGTAATTGATATGGGCCCTGGCGCCGGTGTTCATGGCGGTATGGTGGTCGCACAAGGCACTGCTGCGGAAATCATGAAAAATGACCAGTCTTTGACAGGACAATATCTGTCAGGTGCGCAATCAATTGGTATCCCTACCATAAGGCGCAAAGCCAAAAAAGGACGTCAAATCACGGTAAAGGGGGCGACCGGTAATAATCTGCAAAATGTCACTATCAGCTTTCCTCTTGGTATCATGACATGCGTGACAGGCGTATCAGGAGGCGGTAAATCAACTCTTGTGCTTGAAACATTGTGGAAATCACTTGCCAGAAGCCTGCACAGAGCAAGAGAAATCCCTGCCCCGCATAAATCTATTGAGGGTATTGAATTGCTAGATAAGGTTGTTGATATTGATCAATCACCTATTGGCAGAACACCGCGATCTAACCCAGCCACTTATACAGGCGCTTTTACCCCTATTCGTGAATGGTTTGCAGGATTACCTGAAGCCAAAGCAAGAGGTTATGCGCCGGGACGCTTTTCATTTAACGTCAAAGGCGGTCGTTGTGAGGCTTGTCAGGGTGACGGGGTTATCAAGATTGAAATGCATTTTCTGCCAGATGTTTATGTCACTTGTGATAGCTGTAAAGGCAAAAGATATAATCGTGAGACACTTGAGATTAAATGGCGCGGCAAATCAATCGCAGATGTGCTTGATATGACGGTAGAAGAAGGGGTTGATTATTTTCAAGCTGTGCCCTCTATCAGAGATAAATTACAGACCATGTTGCGGGTCGGGCTTGGCTATGTGCGCATTGGTCAACAAGCCACTACCTTATCAGGTGGTGAGGCACAGCGTGTGAAATTATCAAAAGAGCTGTCTAAAAGAGCAACAGGCAAAACCATCTATATTCTGGATGAGCCAACAACCGGTTTGCATTTTGCCGATATTGCCAAATTGTTAGAAGTACTCCACGAATTGGTAGATAATGGCAATACGGTGATTGTCATTGAACATAACCTTGATGTGATCAAAACAGCTGACCATGTTATTGATATGGGGCCAGAAGGTGGTGACGGAGGTGGCCAGATGGTCGCCAAAGGCACACCAGAGGAAGTGGCGAAGATTGCGGCTTCTCATACTGGTCGTTATCTGAAATCAATTTTGGCATAACCTTCATAACCCAAGAGATACATAAATGAATGACAAAAAAGCACACGTAATTGGCGGCGGACTTGCGGGCAGTGAAGCTGCGTGGCAACTGGCACAGGCAGGCATTTCAGTAACATTACATGAAATGCGCCCTGTGAAAAAAACAGATGTGCATCAGACACAAGGGCTTGCAGAGCTTGTTTGTTCTAATTCATTTCGCTCAGATGATAAAACAGCCAATGCGGTTGGTGTATTGCATGAAGAAATGCGGATGATGGAGTCTATCATCATGCGTGAAGCTGATAAGCATGCGGTGCCGGCAGGCGGCGCTCTGGCGGTTGACAGAGACCATTTTTCTGAAGGGGTGGAATCATCTCTTGCAGATCATCCTTTAATCACGATTGAACGATCAGAAATTACCTCACTGCCAGATGAAGAAGATGGCCCTGTCATCATTGCTTCAGGTCCGTTAACGTCTGATCCTTTGGCAGCCAGTATTCTGGCAGAGACCAAAGAAGATGATTTGGCCTTTTTTGATGCCATTGCCCCCATTGTGCATTTTGACAGTATTAATATGGATGTTGCCTGGTTCCAGTCTCGTTATGATAAGGGAACAGGCAAGGATTACATAAATTGTCCTATGAATGAGGAACAATATGACAGATTTATCACTGCGTTATGTGACGGTGATAAGATGTCTTTCAAAGAATTTGAAGAAAACACACCTTATTTTGATGGTTGTATGCCTGTCGAAATCATGGCTGAAAGAGGGCCACAAACTTTGCGCTTTGGTCCTATGAAGCCTGTTGGGCTCACCAATGGGCATGACGGGTCGCGCCCTTATGCGGTCGTGCAATTGCGTCAGGATAATCAATTGGCCACGTTATTTAATATGGTGGGATTTCAGACAAAGCTGAAATATGGTGAACAAATACGTGTTTTCCGTATGATACCAGGGCTTGAAAATGCCGAATTTGCGCGTCTTGGTGGTCTTCATCGTAACACTTTTATCAATTCACCGCGCCTGCTAGACGCGCAATTGCGTTTGAAATCACAGCCACATATCCGTTTTGCAGGACAGATCACAGGTGTTGAAGGCTATGTTGAATCAGCGGCCACAGGCGGTATGGCTGGACGAATGCTTGCCGCCGAATTAAATGGCAAAGACTGGATCGCGCCGCCGCAAACGACCGCTCATGGCGCTTTATTGCACCATATAACAGGTGGCGCCATGGCAGATACATTTCAGCCTATGAATGTGAATTTCGGGTTATTCCCACCAATGGAAACAAAGAAAAAATTAAAAGGTCGTGACCGCAAGCATGCTTTTGCGGCGCGTGCCTTGCAAGATACAGAAAACTGGCTGTCCGGCTAGAATAATAAGCGAAATAAAAACCTGAATATCAGCAGAGGATCACTGTCTGAGCGTTGTGTTATTTGTCTTGATATCAACAAATTCATTAAGCGCATAAACCCATAATTGCCGCCTGAGGCCTGTTTGATATCCCTGTCTGACAAGGCATGATATTGCTGTCGCTCATCATCTTGATAAAGGGCCGCAAAATTGCGCCCCATCTGGCGTAGGCATGTCACAGAAATTTGCCAGTCATTTGATTTTGCAATGACGATAAACAGCGTTTCCCAAGACACCTCTGGAATGGGTGTTTGCAGGCTATCTCTGGATGTTTGCACGATGTGCAAGAGGTCAGCCTTTGTGATGGCATTGTTATCATATAAGCGTTTGGCAAAATCAGGCGCCTCGTGAGGCAGTGTGCCTGCCTCAAACAAATCATACCACCATTGCATGCGTATCATGGCAAGCATTGGTTCTGAGGCAATTTCTTTTATTTTCTCAAGCTCAAGCCCCAATTGAAGAAGGTCACAAATGATGTCTCTTTCATGAGGTTTATCAAAAATTGTGGTGAGCGCCAAAGAACGGGCATGAGCGCGTAATTGCGAATAAGCGTCTGATGCCATAACCGCTAATCTATCGCGAGCAGTGCGACTGCTGCATGACGTCCTTCGCTTAACAATACGTTCCATGTACGGCAGGCGGCAGGCGTTGACATGATTTCAAGTGATATGCCTTTTTCATGAAGTGCTACTTGCAATTCTGGCAACAGGCCCTGAGGTGCAGCGCCAAGCCCCATAATTAATAAAGGAGGTAGCGGTTCAACAAAAATAGGTGACAAATCTTCAAGGCTGATGTCCTGCCAATGAGGCGGATGCCAGTCAAATCTCTGTCGCGGCAATAAAATCTGAGACCCGCTATAGCCTTGTTTTGCAATGCGAAACCCCTGATTACCATAGCTATGAACAATGGTTAACTTGCCGTCCCCTTCAAGCTCTTTAATATCAACAATAGAGGATGTGCCTTTTGGCAGTTGGGACTCAGACATCAGCGCTTGTACCAGTTTCATCTTGCTCTTCAGCAGCTGCTTTTAAGTCAAAACGTGATAAGAAACCAACGGCAACAAAAATAGAAGAATAGGTCCCAATCGTCACGCCCCATAAAAGCGCAATCGCAAAATCACGAAGAACAGCGCCACCAAAAATAATAATGGCAATCAGCGCAAGCGCTGTTGTGACAGATGTCATGACAGTACGTGACAGTGTCTCATTCAAAGAAATATTCAAAATTTCCTTCTGGTCCTGAGATTTATAGCGCCTTAAATTTTCGCGTACCCGGTCAAAAACAACGACTGTGTCATTGATAGAATAACCTGCGATGGTCAAAATGGCTGCCACAGTGGCAAGATTAAATTCAAAAGAGGTCAGCGCAAATAAGCCAATTGTTGATAAAATATCATGTCCCAGTGCCAGAATCGCCGCGATAGAAAATTGCCATTCAAAACGGAACCAAATATAGACCATAATCGCACCAAGGGCGCATAGTACTGCCAGAATACCCTTTTCTTTTAATTCTGCACCAACAGTCGGCCCGACAAATTCAGTGCGCCTGACCTCATAATCAGCGCCAAGCGTATTTGTGATTTTATCAAGTGCTTCGATTTGTGCTTTTTCATCACCTTCCTGGCGTTGCACACGAATAAGAACATCTGTTTCTGACCCAAAGCTCTGGATTGATACCTCACCAAGACCCAGACCACCTAAGTCACGGCGCAATGATGCAACATCAGCCTGAGTTTGTGATGTGCGTGCCTCAAGCAGGATACCACCTTTGAAATCAATGCCTAAATTGAGGCCCTGAAGCAAAAACACGCCAATCGCGCCAAGCAATAACAAAGACGAGAACAGAGCTGCGATTTTATTTTTACCCTGAAAATCAATCGCTGTGTTTTCAGGAACAATCTTCAAACGAAACGTCATGATACTCTCCGTTCCTACAGGACAATTGATTTGCTGCGGCTGCGTGACAGCCACAAAATAATGATGAGGCGTGTGACCATAATGGCAGTGAACATGGACGTTACAATCCCAATAGATAAGGTCACAGAAAAGCCCTTAATCGGCCCTGAGCCGAAAATATAGAGGAACAAGGCAGCAAATAAGGTGGTAAGGTTTGAATCTATAATCGTAGATATTGCACGGCCATAGCCTGCTTCAATCGCTGCTGTTACAGATCTGCCTCGTTTGAGTTCTTCTCTTATACGCTCAAACACCAGAACATTGGCATCAACCGCCATCCCCATGGTCAGGACAATACCGGCAATACCCGGCAGTGTTAATGTGGCTTGTATGGCTGATAAAGCGCCAAGTATAAGCACAATATTCATAAGCAACGCGGCAACTGCAAATAAGCCAAATAAGCCATAGGACATGATCATATATCCCATAACGAGAACAAGGCCGACAACAGAAGCGATTTGGCCTGCCGCGATCGAATCAGCGCCAAGACCCGGGCCGATAGAGCGCTCTTCAAGAACCACTAATGGGGCTGGCAAAGCCCCTGCCCGCAAGATCAGAGCGAGCTCATTGGTTTCTGCAACTGAGAAATTACCTGTGATTTGGCCAGAGCCGAAAATTTGCGCTTGGATGGTGGGGGCTGATACCACCTGACCATCAAGTACAATCGCAAAAGGCCTGCCGATATTCTCACCTGTCGCTTTGCCGAATTTACGCGCGCCTTCTGCGTTCAGAGAAAAATTCACAGCAGGTTGGCTATTCTGGTCAAAACCGGCGGTTGCGGTATCCAAGGTTTCTCCACTGACAAGAACACGCTTTTCAACCACATAATAGCTACCGTCACCTGAGGATGATTCCATTAAAACAGCGCCCGGGGGCACACGCCCTGAGGCCCGTGCCTCTGTGGCGGTTGTGCGCAAATCAACAAGCTGGAACGTCAATTTAGCAGTGCGCCCCAAAAGCCTTTTGATTTCTTCTGGATTATCAACACCCGGTAATTGAACAAGAACGCGGCTAGCGCCCTGACGCTGAATAACAGGCTCTTTGGTGCCATCGGGGTCAAGACGGCGGCGGATGATTTCAATAGATTGCTCAACTGTGTTGGTTTGCAGATTGACTATGCCCTGTTCACTAAAGCGCACATTTGTCTGCAAGTCGTCTGTTTCAATGAGAAAATCACTGCCAAGGGCGCGCAAAGCATCATCACGAATGGTCGCGCCTTTGTCATCGCGCAATGAGAAGCTTAACACACCGTCGGCCACATCCAATTGCTTAAAGCGAATGCGCGCTTCGCGAAACTCAAGGCGAAGTGATTCACTAATGCTTTCCAATCTTTCGGTTTGAACAGCCTGGCTGTCTACCTGAAGTAACAGATGAGAGCCACCTTGCAAATCAAGGCCAAGATTGATGCTCTGACCTGGCATAAAACCGCCTGTATCCCTGCCGCCTATTACATTTGGCGCAGCGTAAATAAAGCCAGCCAGACAAATAATGGCGACAATCAGTTTTTTCCAACCTTCAAATTGCAACATGATAACCCAAACCCTGAATTTGTCTCAGACAATCAAACCTGTAAAAACGGCCCGGATATCTGAACAGGCCACCATAGTGGGGCCGTCTCAGACATCCATTCAAGGCCGTGAAAGCAAGTGCTATGCGTCTTTTTTCTCAACTGCGGCGATCATTGTGCGCACAATTTCAACCTGAACATCTTTGGCGATTTCAACCTGAACAGAATCAGCGCCTTCTACAGATTTCACAATTTTGCCACGAAGGCCGCCAGATGTGGTGATTTTATCACCTTTCACAACATTCATGACAAGCTCACGATGCGCTTTGGCGCGCTTTTGTTGTGGGCGGATCAAGAAGAAATAAAAAATACCGAAAATAAGAACAAATGGCAAAAGTTGGGCGGTCATAGAGGCGCCGCCGGCTGCTTGTGCGAATGCTGGACTGATAAACATATAGGTCTCCGAAACAGGGCTTTTTTGAGCTGTTGATAACAGGCCCGTCTTTCCTGCAATAGAATGTTATAATTTGCGCCTCACCATAACTTGCCTTGCATATTGTTTCAATGTCAAACTAGGGGTTTTCTCAGATAGGTGGCATATCTTGGTTGGCAGACACGCTTTAGACTTGCGCAAGCGTTTGTATCATGGGCAAAATGCGACCTGCGATTAAAAAATAAGACCACTTTAATGCCAGAGGTTATGATGACTGACCAAGATAATAACCAGTTACTTACACGCATTGCCGATGCCCTTGACAGGCTTGCCCCTCCTGCAGAGCCTGAGGGCCCTTTGGCAGACGCAGATGGTTATATATGGCATAGCGCTTTAGCACGTTGTGAGCCTGTTAATGCCATCAGCCGCATGCCACTTTCGACTTTGCGCGGCATTGATACACAAATCGACAGGTTGCTTGAAAATACCAAAGCATTTGCAGAAGGCCGGCTTGCCAATAACGCTTTATTGTGGGGCGCCAGAGGCACAGGCAAATCATCACTGATAAAAGCCATTCATGGCGCACTTCAAAAGCAGGGATATCAATTGGCGATTGTAGAAATTGCCAGAGATGATATTGCAGATTTGCCAAGGTTAATGACATATCTTGGCAAACAAAAAGGCCGTTATATTGTCTTTTGTGATGATCTTGCCTTTGAAGGTGCTGAATCAAGCTATAAGGCGTTAAAGGCCGCGCTTGAAGGTGGCTTGTCTGGTCGCCCTGAAAATATCGTCTTTTATGCCTCTTCAAACCGCCGCCATCTGATGGCACGCCAGATGATAGATAATGAACGCTCTTCAGCCATTAATCCCTCAGAGGCCATAGAAGAAAAAATCTCTTTATCAGACCGCTTCGGGCTATGGATTGGGTTTCACAGTATTGATCAAGATGGCTATCTTGATATTGTCGCAACTTATCTGGCGTATTACCAATTGCCAACATCAATTGAAGATTGCCGGCAGGAGGCGCTGCAATGGGCCATGGAACGTGGCAACAGATCAGGCAGAACCGCCTTTCAATTCATCATACATCTTGCCGCAAAGCTAGATATTAAGATTGAATTGTAAGGACCTGTTTTATATTATTTTTTCGGCCTTATTACGATTTTATGATATCATGAGGGTTTATGGGACGGCGTGACTGCCTGACTTCGAAATGAAGCTGTGGCCTTGTCACCCTGCCCGTCTGACCAACCGTGCCAACAATCTGACCGGCCCCCAAGACGTCACCTTCGGCAACGCGAATTTCATCCAGATGGGCATAGGCTGTGATATAACCGCCATCATGTTTTATCAAAATCATAGAGCCAAATGATTTCAAATTGCGGCCAATATAGGCCACTGTGCCAGGGGCAGAAGCCTGGACCGCTGCGCCTGCATTTGCGCCAATATTGACCCCGTCATTATGAATGCCTTTGCCGGCAGGTCCAAAATCCTGAATGATTTCACCTTCAAGCGGCCATGTAAATGACTCACCTGAGGCAAAAGATGGTGCCACAAAATTCTTTCTTGGCTGATTTGCTTTTGGAATATCAACCTGTCTGCTATTTGCCTGCGCAATGGTCGTCACAGGCTTTGCTGCGGGTCTTGCAAGCGCTGTATCAACACCTTTGGAGCCATCAAGCACTGAAAAATCATGCGTATCAGGAATAAGAAGCTTTTGGCCCTGCACGAGCTGATAAGGTTCTTGCAACTCATTAAGCTCAGCCAAATGAAACTGGCTTACGGCATAGCGTTGCGAAATAAGATAAAGGTTATCAGAAGCGCTTACTACATGTTCGCGTGGCGGTGTAATGGCCAGAGATTGCCCGGCTGATATCGCAAAAGGCGCCACAAGGTCATTATCAGCGATTAAAGATTGCGGTGTGACCTGATAGCGTGTGGCTAGGCTGTATATTGTGTCACCTTGTTCAGCAATGATGGTTCGGCTGACAGGAATAGGCGCTCTTTCAACACGTTTGCCGCCAATTTCAACTGGCGCAGGGGTTTTTCTTGTCAAAGACAAATCTGGCAGATCTATCTCCGGCAGGCTGAGGCTACGCCCCTCACATGCTGATAATAGCAATAAGGCCGTCACAGACAGAGCAAATTGTTTTATCATGACAAGGTTGTTCCTTTAACCATTGGGACAAAACGGACGTCCATTATGGTATCTTGCTGATATCCGGTTGCAAGTTTTTTTATACAAACAAGCTGTTCTGCGCCTGCTTTTCCCACCGGACCAACAAAGATGCCGCCTTCTTTGAGCTGATCTAGCAAAATTGTCGGCACTTCGTCACTTTGACAGGCTGTTATGATACGGTCGAAAGGCGCTGCCTCAGGCCATCCGATGTGACCATCACTATGACGCAATGTCACATTTGTGATACGAAGTGATTTAATGCGCAAATCAGCATCTACAAATAATGGCCGCAGACGTTCAACCGAATAAACACGGCGCGCCAGATAAGATAACACACATGCCTGATAACCCGTGCCAGTACCTATTTCAAGAACACGGTGACCGGGCTGAATATCAAGCGCCACCAGTGAGGAGGCAATCACAAATGGCTGGCTGATGGTCTGTCCAAATGCGATCGGTAATGAGGCATTTTCATAAGCGTGAGCGCGCAACGCTTTTGGCAGAAACGCTTCGCGCGGAACACGTTCTATGGCGGCTAAAATTTGTGAATCAAGAATCGCTTGTGCACGTAATTTCATAATAAGCTGCGCTTTGGCAGCCATTAGATCATCATCAACCATTATCTAACTTATCTTTGCATATGATCGCTATCAACAAGGTGATATTGTTTTTGTTGGCGATGATCTGTTTGATCCATCATAAGAGGCGTTATGCTGACATAGCCTTGCTGCAAGGCGTCTCTGTCACTATTGGCAGTCGGTGTATCAGATATTTGCATAGGGCCAATACGATAATGATGAGGTGTTTTTGCCTGATAAATAATATCTCCCAATTTGTGATGGTCTGTCGCGCAAGGATACAGGCCTTTGATACGTCCACTTGATAATCTGGGAAAATTCACATTCAAAACAGTTTTTTTGCGCGGCAAATTGGCAATGGCATAGCGAAGCGCCATATCACCTGCTTCTAAGGCAGGTCCAAAATCCTCTTTGGTATCACCGCCATCCTGGCTAAAGGCAATGGCCGGAATATCGTTAATAGCTGCCTCAAATGCGGCCCCGATCGTGCCTGAATAGCCAATATCATCGCCAACATTGGCGCCATGGTTAATGCCTGACAAGACAAGGTCTGGTAAATTATCTTTCATGACCACGCCAAGCCCAAGCAGTACGCAATCAGCAGGTGTGCCTGAACAAATAAAGCGCCCTTCTGAGATTTCTGCCAGATGAATATCTTGCTTCAAAGTGAGTGAGCGCCCTGCCCCTGAACGATTATCGGCAGGCGCGATAATGGTAATGTCATTTGCATAAGCACGCGCTAAATCTGCCAGTAGAGACAGGCCGTAAGCATCTATGCCGTCATCATTTGTAATCAGAATGCGCATTATCTTTTTATGACCGCTACGGCCCTTTTTTATCCTTAGTCTTGTGGCACTAACCTGTCGGTTCCCATATAGCGATGAAGTATGTCTGGCAAAATGATGGTGCCATCAGATTGTTGTCCATTTTCCAATACAGCTATCATGGTGCGCCCGATTGCCAGACCTGACCCATTTAATGTATGCAAAAACTCAGTCTCACCACCTGCCTGACGCCTCATCCTTGCTTTCATGCGGCGTGCCTGAAACGGTCCACAATTTGAACAAGAGGAAATTTCGCGATACATACCGCGTCCTTCATCCTGACCTGGCAGCCATACTTCGATATCATAAGTTTGCTGGGCTGAGAAACCAGTATCACCTGAACATAGCTTCATGACACGGTAATGGAGACCCAGTTTCTGCAAAATAGCCTCTGCGCAAGATGTCATGCGCTCAAGCTCTTGCGCAGACTCCTCAGGGCTTACAATTGATACCATCTCTACTTTTGAGAATTGATGTTGACGTATCATGCCTCTTGTATCACGTCCGGCTGACCCTGCCTCAGCACGAAAACATGGTGTATAAGCGGTCAAGCGCATTGGCAGGCTGTCTGATTCAACAATGCTGTTAGATACCAGATTTGTGAGTGGTACTTCTGCTGTGGGAATCAGCCATTTATCATCTTCCACACGATACAGATCTTCGGCAAATTTCGGCAATTGACCTGTTCCTGTCATGGTCGATGTGCTGACAATGGCAGGTGGCAAGGTTTCTGAATAGCCAAATTCACTTGTATGTGTGTCAAGCATCATAGCGGCCAAAGCACGTTCAAGGCGCGCCATTTGCCCTTTGAGCACCACAAAACGAGCGCCTGATAATTTTGCCGCCATGGCAAAATCCATCTGCCCTAATCCTTCGCCTAAAGAGACGTGATCTTGCGGTGTAAAATCAAATGATGGCTTATCGCCCACAACGCGTATAAGCGCATTATCATCTTCATCATCACCCTGAGGGACACTGTCATCCAATATGTTAGGCAATGACATCAAATGATCTGTCAATTCTTGCGCCAGAGCGGCTTCTTCTGCTTCTTTTTGCGGTGTTTGCGCTTTGATTGCCGCTACCTCTGCCATTAAGTCAGACGCATCGTCTCCTTTGGATTTTGCCATTCCAATTTGCTTTGATACATCATTGCGCCGCGACTGCAGGCTTTGTAATTCTGTTTGCAAGGCGCGTCTTTTGGTATCAATTTCGATGATAGACGCGGCACTGGCAGGCAAACCCCTTTTGGCCAAAGCAGCATCAAACACTTCAGGGAATTCACGGATAAACCGAATATCATGCATCAGGGCATCCTCTTGTAAAACAGATAGAATAATTAATTATCTGGCATGTCATCTTTTGAAATAAAACGCGCCGCTATGATGGATAATTCATATAGCAAAATCACAGGCACTGCCAGCAAGACTTGTGAGATAACATCAGGCGGGGTGAGGATTGCTGCGGCGATAAAAGCAAGCAGAATGGCATATTTCCGCCCTGCTGCAAGACCATCAGCTGAGGCAATGCCAACTTTCACCAAAAGAAGCAAAATCACCGGCAATTCAAAAGACAAGCCAAAGGCAAACATCAGGCGCATAACAAGTGACAGATATTCGCTTATGCGCGGCTCTACTTCGATAGGCAAAGCGCCCTGCCCGCCAATTGTCTCAAAAGAGATAAAAAACTGCCAGGCTAGCGGTATCACCAGATAATAGACCATGGCAGCGCCAAGAACGAATAATAAAGGCGTGGCCAGTAAAAAGGGCAAAAACGCCCCTTTTTCGTTTTTGTATAAAGCCGGGGCCACAAACTTCCAAAGCTGCACCAGTAAAAGCGGAAAGGTTATGCATAGGGAGGTGAAAAACGCGACTTTTATCTGTGTGAAAAAACCCTCATGAAGGCCGGTAAAAATCATGCGACCGCCGCGCTCAAGAAGAACGTCAGCAAGAGGCGCTTGCAGGAACACATAAACAATATCTGCGATCGATTGAGAGCCTTCGCCAAAAGGCCTTACCATGCAGATGATAAACATCACAATGAAACCGCCAAACACAATGCCAATACGGTTTCGCAACTCAGTCAGGTGCTCAATTAGGCTCATTTCACCTAGTGAGGCTTCATTGGCTTCACGTTTTGTTGAGTCTGCCATCACCTTCTACCCTTTTTTCGCTGATTTTTTGGCAGCTGGCTTTTTAGCGGCTGGCTTTTTTGAGGCACCCTTTTTTGACGTGGCCTTTTTCACAGGTGCTTTTTGGACTGCTTTTTTCGTCTTTGGCGATGTTGGCGCTATTGTCTTCAAATCATCAGTCACATCATCAAAATCAGCTGAGGATTTCACATCTTCAGCCATTTGCTTCAGATCACTGTCAATCAGATTTGCCATCTCATCGAAATTGCCGGACTTCACATCCTGCATCATTGATTTCATATCCTGAAGTTCTTCGTCACGAGCAACATCTTCAAGACTGGTTGTAAACTCACTTGCCATAGAACGCGCTTTTCGCATGAATTGCGAAAAACTGCGTAAAATGCGAGGCATGTCTTTTGGCCCAACCACAAGCATTAGCACAATGGCGACCATTAAGAATTCTTGCCAACCTAGATCAAACATCTTGCACCCTCAAAAAGCGACCTCATCTAAACAAAATATGGGAAGCATCACAATCAGTGATACTCCCTCACAGATGAAGCTTTGCACCATTATGATGTTATTTAAGACTTTTTCGCTGCTTTTTTCTTGGCTGCGGCTTTCTTAGCAGATGTTTTTTTCGCTGCTTTTTTCTTGGCCGCTGTTTTTTTCGCTGCTTTTTTGGCAGCTTTTTTCTTTGGTGCCGGCGCAGCTATTTCTTCTATAGCGGCTTCCTCTTCAGACTCGTCTTTTTTGACGTTATCTTTGAAGCTCTTCAGCCCTTTACCAAAATCACCCATCAAACCAGAAATTTTACCGGGGCGTGCGAATAAAATCAGCACAACAGCCAAGATTACTAGCCACTGCCAAATACTTGTGAGTCCCATCATGTACCTCTTTGGTTATCTTTACTATTTTTCAAACTACCGCCACTATAGACGCCAAGCTGACAAGGGGCAATAACTGAAAAAAATCATTATGTGATCTTGTGACTCTTGCTTTGACAAACTCCCCCCTATTTTGCCGCGTTAAACACAAAAATATCATTGGGGGACGCTGCCAGAAAGACCTCTCTGCCAATTTCAAAAAAATTGAGCCCGGGAATCTTGGCATGGAAATGATGGCCAGTATCATCATCAGTATCAGACAAATGCACCAATGTATTACTGCCAAGCAAATGTGTTTCCATGATTTTGAACGCCACTGGCGAGGCATCTTTCTGCTTTTGGTCATAAACACGCAGATTTTCGTTCCGTATAACCACCTCAACTTCGGTGCCATCATCAAAAGAAGGCGCATCAATCGCGCCCAGAACAGTCTCAATTCTACCGTTTTTCACGATGGCTGAAAATTGATTTGCCTCACCAAAAAAAGTCGCAACAAATGAAGATTGAGGTGATCTGTAAACCTCAAGAGGTGTACCAATTTGCGCCACTTTGCCATGAGATAAGACAACAATTTTATCAGACATAAACATCGCTTCTTCGGCATCATGTGTGACCATGATGGCAGCGATGTTTTTTTCACGCAAAACATGCAAAAGCTTATCACGAATGCGTTCACGCAATCTTGTGTCCAAACCAGAAAAAGGCTCATCAAGAAGCACAAGCGGTGGTTCGGGACAAATCGCACGCGCCAAAGCAACACGTTGTTGCTGTCCGCCTGATAATTCATAAGGATAATGATTGGCAAATTGCGCAATATCAAAATCAGTCATCATCTGTTGCGCTGCTGCCAGATTGTCACGTTTTTTGCCACTTAATCCATAGCAGACATTATCAAGAACGGTTAAATGCGGAAATAAGGCATAATTCTGAAACACCAAACCAACACCACGTTCAGATGGGTCAAGTGCATTTTTAGATGAAGAAATCACTTTATCATCTTGTTTAATATACCCATTTTGTGGTTTTTCTAGTCCTGCTGCCAATCGCAATAAGGTTGATTTACCACAACCGCTTGGGCCAAGCAGACAGACCACCTCTCCTTTGCCAATGTTAAAAGAGACATCTTTTACTGATGGCATATCGCTGTAAAAATGACTGATATTTTCAAAGGAAATATGACGCATTATGACTCTTCAGCAAATTCAGTTTCATCAAAGGCAGATTCAAGCAAATCTTCATCAGACCCGATTGGTTCATCTTCTGTAAGTTCATCTCCCTCACCAAGGCCACCAAGCACAATACCTTTGCGCAGCAAGCCTGCTGATTTGAGTTCATCCATACCTGGCAGGGCGTCTAGCGCTTCCAGACCAAAATGATCAAGAAATGCAGGCGCAGTTCCCCATGTTAAAGGACGTCCCGGCGTGCGCCGTCTTCCTTTTGGTTTGATCCAGCCAATCTCAAGCAAAATATCCATAGTCCCTTTTGACAGGCTTATGCCCCTGATTTCTTCAATTTCCGCTCTGGTCACAGGCTGATGATAGGCAATGATGGCAAGCACTTCCAGAGCTGCCCGCGATAAGGGGCGTTCTACTTGTTTTTCAGCGCTTAGCGCTTCTGCTATCTCTGGCCTTGTGCGAAAGGCAAAAGCATCATCACGTTTTACAAGCTCAACCCCTGAAAAGGCGCCATAACGCTCAGAGATAATGGAGATCACAGGCGCCAATTCCTCTTCATCTGAGAGGTGGATTAGCAAATCACGTGCTTTCACAGGAGCTGCGCTTGCGAATATCACAGCTTCGATTACTTTTGATTTAAGCAAAAGCGCCTCAGATACAGATGGTTGCTCATCAGTCATCTATGATAATTCCTTCATACGCAGATAAAGCGGGCCATAATGAGATTGCTGTCGCAAATTTACAACCCCCTCTTTAGCAAGTTCAAGTGACGCCACAAAATGTGACGCAATGGCTGACCGCCTATCAAGAGGCTGTTTCAGGTTTGGTGGCAAAAATTGCTCAAGCACAGTCCAACCTGGTGATGTTTTGATCAAGTGGCGAAGACGTCCGGAGGCTTCCTGAACTGAATAAAGGCGTGTTGCAGCAATGGTAAGCGTTTGTGCCTCTTCCACAGAGCGCATATCTCCATAAACTGCCAAAAGGTCATATAAGGTCGCTGTCCATAAAGGGCGCTCTGTTTTTGAAAAATATTCCGGCATGCCCCGGCTAAATCTGGCTCTGCCAAGTCGCGGCAATGATGATAAGCGTTTGGCAGCTGATTGCATTGCCTCAAGACGAACAAGCTGATAGCGCAAGGCATCAGTCATATCTATGACTTCTTCATCATCTTGCGCCTCTATTTCAGGCAATAGCAATCGTGATTTCAAATAGGCAAGCCAGGCTGCCATCACAAGATAATCAGCGGCCACTTCCAAATTCAAATCGCGCGCGGTGGATATATATTGCAGATACTGCTCTGCCAGTGGCAAAATAGAAATTTTTGCCAAATCCACTTTTTGTTCGCGTGCCAAAGATAACAACAGATCTATGGGGCCTTCAAACCCCTCAAGATTGACAAATAACCCTAATTGTCTGTTATCTGCCTCCTGAGACGCACCATTTGGATTTGTGTCGGTAAAATCAGACATTCGGTTATTGCACCGCTACCTTTCGGAAAATACAGTCCTGTCCAGCACGCTTGAGCGCATCACAAAGCCCTCTTGCATCTTCGGTTGGCAAAGGTTCAGTTGTCACACGCCAAAAGATCCCTGAGCTGCCTGTATCAGCCTGCATGATACCAAGGCTTAAGCCTTGCAACCTGTCTTTGTGTTTTTCTGTAAGAAGCGCAGCGACTTCTTGTGCTTTTTCCTGATCTCTGAACGCGGCTAATTGCACCATCATGGATGGCCCCTTTGCGACCGGATTTTCGATGATCAGAGGTTTCAACGGCCGTTTTGTTGGCTTGGTAGCGTCTTCTTCTGTTTGCGCCTCTTGTGAATCAGCCTTATCTGCCTGCTCTTGGTCTTGGGCCTGATCTTGGTCTTGAGCCTGCTCTTGCGTCTTTGGTGCCTCATCTTGTTCAGGTGACGGGTCTATTTTAACCTCTGGCATTTCAGGTGATTGCGGCGCGAGTGATATGACTTCAACGTCATCTTTATTTTGCTGTAATTCATCAAGCATTGTCATGACAGTAGATTTTGCGCCCGCATCTGTATCATCAGGCTCTTCGGCAGGTTTTTCTTTGAAACTGCCACCATCTGATTTCAGGACCACGACATTTACAGGCGCGTTATTTGACATCATCTGCATGACCGCAGCACCCCCGATAACGACACCAGCAACAATGATGATCGCTGCGATAATCGCAATGGGGGAAAAGCGTCTTTGTGTCTCATCACCTTCACGCATCTTACCTACATCTCCTCTGCGGCATTAATCGAGAGCAATTTCAGACCTGATCTAATCACGACTGAGACACAATTGACAAGATACAGACGCGCTTTTGTGACATCAGGGTTGTTATTTTGAATGAATTTCAGGTCAGGATTATCACGCCCGCCATTCCACAGACCATGAAATGAGGCCGCCAAATCCATTAAATAAAAGGCTATTCGATGAGGTTCATGCATTTTTGCCGCTGCTTCAACCAAATTAGGCCAACTTATCAGCTGTTTGATCAGGCGTATTTCAAGATCATCATTTAAGCAGGATAAATCAGCATCCGCAAATTCATCAAATGCGCCATCTTGGCGAAAGACTGAACGTGCTCTGGCATGGGCATATTGCACATAAAATACAGGATTTTCACGGCTCTTTTCACGCAATTTTGCATAATCAAATTCAAGTGACTGATCATTACGCCTTGTCAGCATGATAAAACGCATCACATCTGCACCGACCGCATCCATTACATCAGACAAGGTGACAAAAGTGCCTGCTCTTTTTGACATTTTCACAGGCACACCATTATCAAGCAATGTGACTAGCTGGCATAATTTGACATCAAGCTGGTTATCCTGACCAGAGATTGCTTTGACAGCCGCTTTCATACGTTTAACATACCCACCATGGTCGGCGCCCCATACGTCAATCATCGTGCCATTTGTGCGTTGCCACTTATCATAATGATAGGCAATGTCTGAGGCAAAATACGTCCAGCTGCCATCAGATTTCTGTAATGGCCTGTCCGTATCATCACCAAAATCTGTCGCTTTGAATAAAAGCTGTTCGCGTTCCTCCCAATCATCCGGCAACTGGCCTTTTGGCGGCTCTAATATCCCGCGATAAACCAAGGATTGGTTTGATAATTGAGTAAGAGCATCATCAACCTTGCCAGTGGTGGTTAGCGCTCTTTCTGAGCTGTAAAGATCCATCTTCACGCCAAGGCGGACCAAATCAGATTTGATACCTTCCATAATTTGCGCAATCGCAAAATCACGAATCTCAGGCAAATATGCTTCTTCGGGCAATGATAAGAACTTATCACCAAACGTATCTTTCAGCGCCTGTCCGACCTCTTTTAGATAATCTCCGGGATAGTAGCCTGAGGGAATTTCAATCTCCTGACCATAGGCTTCTAAATAGCGCAGATAAGATGATCTGGCCAGAACATCAACCTGGGCACCGGCATCATTAATGTAATATTCGCGGGTGACCTCAAACCCTGTAAATTCAAGCAAGTGAGACAGGCTGTCACCAAAAATCGCCCCTCTGGCATGAGCGGCATGAAGGGGACCGGTAGGATTGGCAGAGACAAATTCAACATTCACCTTTTTGCCTGCGCCAAGAGATGAACGGCCGTAATCATCACCTTGTTCATGAATATCAACAAGCTGTTTTTGCCAGATACCAGATGTCAAATTCATGTTAATGAAACCAGGGCCGGCGATATCAATCTTATCTATGAACGGATAAGTCATAAGCCTGTCTGCATATATCTGGGCAAGATCTCGCGGTTTCATCCCCACTTGTTTTGCCGTCACCATAGCAACATTAGATGATAAGTCGCCATGAGACAGATCACGGGGTAATTCCACTACCACTTTGGACATATCACAAGGCGCAGAAAACACGCCCTCTTCTAGCAAGATGTCCTGTATGTCTGTGATGGCGGCAAAAGTTTGTGCAAAAATATTCATAGCTATGACAGTATCGGGCCCATTTCAAAAATTCGTTCATATTCTAATAGCGCATAGCGGTCTGTCATACTAGCCACATAGTCACCAATTATGCGTGCATTATGACTTTCATCATCTGATAATTTGGCCTGCCAGTCATGTGGCAACAAATTTGGCTCACTCATGAAAATGTCAAAAAGCTGCTTTATCACGCGCCTTGCTTTGGAAGTCATACGATTGACCTTGTAATGCCGCCACATATGCTGAAACAGATATGATTTCAAATGCTTCAAATCTTTTTCAGCCTGAGCGCTAAATTGCACCAAAGGCACGCCGCAATGACGGGCGTCTTCTGAGGTTTTTATGCCAGAGGAATCTATCATGATGGATGATTGCGCCAATAAATCTTCAACAAAATGAGAAATCAGCTGGCGTGTTAACTCATGACTAAGGCGGCTTAACGCCAAGTCAGGCCAGTGAGAGGCAATATCATGCAAAATGGGCCCAACAACCGGCAAATCATCCAATTCTTGTAAGGTCAGTAATGTTGAGCGCAACCCGTCATCAAAATCGTGAGACAAATAAGCAATATCATCTGATAAATTGGCAATCTGCGCTTCGATAGAGGCATAAGAGGATAATTGCAATTGAACTGCCTCATCAAGCGCTTTGATCGTAGGGCGAACACGGCCCTTTATTGGCCCATTATGTTTGGCAATGCCTTCCAAGGTCTCCCATGTTAAATTTAACCCGTTAAAAGAGGCATAACGCTCTTCCAGAAGCGTTAAAACACGGATTGACTGCTCATTATGATCAAATCCGCCATAGGCAGACATCACCTCATTTAACGCATCTTCGCCTGCGTGACCAAAAGGCGTGTGACCTAAATCATGCGCAAGAGCTATCGCTTCTGCTAAATCTTCATTGACACGCAAGGCACGCGCACAAGAACGCGCTATCTGGGCGACCTCAAGAGAATGTGTTAAGCGGGTGCGAAAATAATCACCTTCGTGATAGATGAATACCTGGGTTTTATGTTTCAGGCGCCTGAATGCGGCGCTGTGGATGATACGGTCTCTGTCACGTTGAAAATCAGAGCGCGTTGACAGTCCGGCAGGCTCTGCTATCTGGCGCCCTTTTGACTGGCTAGACAGGCTTGCCATAGGGGCAAGAAATAAGGCTTCATCCTGGAACATGTGAACTATCCTGTTCGGCTGATTACCATAGCGAGCTACAGGGTAAACCAGTAGTTAAAAAGGGGCAAGCAAACAAGCGCAGCAATCTTGATTTCCAGAATAAAAACAGCCATATTATGGATATGAATCCGACCATGTGAGGGGTAAGCGTGGACATATCCAATTTCACCATCACCAAAGCCGCTGCAGAGCGTATTGCTATGCTTCAAAAACTTGAAGACGCCCCGTTTTTTCGCGTGAGTGTTGATGGTGGCGGCTGTTCAGGCTTTCAGTATAAATTTGATTTTGATACGCAATGCCATGGTGAGGATCTCAGCTTTGAGGCGCATGGTGTGACGGTATTGGTTGATGATATGTCTATCGGCTTTCTGCAAGGCGCAGAACTTGATTATGTCGAAGAATTAATCGGATCATATTTCAAAGTGGAAAACCCCAATGCCACCGCCTCATGCGGTTGTGGTACTTCTTTTTCAATCTAAGACAAACAGGCGATACTTCATGCGCATTGCAACCTGGAACGTCAATTCTGTCAAAGCGCGTTTAGCGCATGTGATTGAATACTGCAAAGCAGGTCATACAGATATTCTTCTTTTGCAAGAATTGAAAATGACAGACGAGAATTTCCCCTATGAGGCCTTTGCCGATATCGGCTGGCAAGTGGCTGTTCACGGCCAGAAAACCTATAATGGCGTGGCGATTTTATCTCCTCATCCGATTGAACAGGTGGAAAGACGCCTTGCCGGTGATGATGAAGATGAACAAGCACGCTTTATACAGGCCAAAATCATGGGATTGCATGTGGCCTCTCTTTATTTACCAAATGGCAATCCGTGCCCGGGGCCAAAATTTGATTATAAATTAAAGTGGATGGACAGGCTGCATGAGGTGGCCTCTGATTTGCTTGCCTCAGAACGGCCGGTGATATTAGGTGGTGACTATAATATCATACCGCAAGCTATTGATTGTTATGATGAAAATGCATGGCAAGGTGATGCGCTATATCATGAGGAGAGCCGGTCTCGCTTTTTCAAATTACTGCACCTTGGCTATACAGATGCTTTTCGGTCTATTCATCCAAATGGCCCTCATTTTAGCTTCTGGGATTATCAGGCAGGTGCATGGCAGAAAAATAACGGGATTCGAATTGATCATCTGCTGTTATCACCTGAGGCTGCGAACAGATTATCAGGCGCCGGTATTGATAAAGGGCCAAGAGGTCTTGAGCGCGCCTCTGATCATACGCCTGTTTGGTGTGAGTTGACTATGTCATCACAATAAACATATGACAGTCATAAAAAAGGAAGGCATTTGCCTTCCTTTTTTTCGTTAACTTGTCTTTATCTGACTTTAGAGACGACTAGAGGTCAGCAAAAACATGTGTTTCAGATTTTGCCCCGGGGTGCGTTGTTGCCCCTGTTTCAGCTGAACCAACGGTTTGTGCGTATTTCCAGATAGTGCCTGAATTATAGTTGGTCTCGCGCGGTTGCCATTTTGCTTTGCGCGCTGCCAGTTCATCATCGCTCAGATCAACTGAAATATCACCTGTATTGGCATTGATTGTGATCATATCGCCATCTTGCAACAAGCCGATTGGCCCGCCCACTGCGGCTTCTGGCCCAACATGGCCAATACAAAACCCTCTGGTTGCGCCAGAAAAACGACCATCTGTGATAAGCGCGACTTTATCGCCTACACCTTGACCATATAAAGCTGCGGTGGTGGCAAGCATTTCACGCATACCCGGGCCGCCTTTTGGCCCTTCATAGCGGATAACCAAAACCTCACCTTCTTTATAGGTGCGGTCCTGCACTGCCTGAAACGCCTCTTCTTCGCTGTCAAAACATCTGGCAGGGCCTGTGAATTCAAGGACTTTCATGCCGGCAACTTTCACAATGGCACCTTCAGGCGCCAAATTGCCGCGCAGCCCTACGACACCACCAGTCGGTGATAATGGCGTTGTTGTCGGATAAACCACTTTCTGATCAGTCGGGAATTGAACATCTGCTAAATTTTCAGCCATTGTTTTGCCTGTGACAGTGATGCAATCACCATGCAAATAGCCACCATCCAGCAAGGCCTTCATCAAGACAGGCACTCCGCCAATCTCATACATATCACGCGCGACAAATTTACCGCCTGGCTTCAGGTCAGCAATATAAGGTGTGCGTTTGAAGATCTCAGCAACGTCATGAAGGTCAAACGAAATACCACATTCAGAGGCCAAAGCAGGCAAATGCAATGCAGCATTGGTAGACCCGCCTGTTGCTGCGACAACAGTGGCGGCGTTCTCAAACGCTTTGCGTGTCAGAATATCACGCGGACGCAGATTTTTTGCAACCAACTCCATCACCACGCGGCCAGAATGATAAGCATATTCATCACGCGTCTCATAAGGTGCCGGTGCACCGGCTGAGCCAGGAAGTGCCAGACCAATCGCTTCTGAGACACAAGCCATTGTATTGGCTGTGAATTGCCCCCCGCAAGAGCCTGCAGACGGACATGCCACACATTCAAGTTCATGAAGGTCTTCATCTGACATATTACCTGCCTGATGAGCGCCGACTGCTTCGAAAACATCCTGAACAGTCACATCTTTATCTTTGAATCTGCCCGGCAAAATAGAACCACCATACATGAAGACAGATGGCACATTCAAACGTGCCATGGCCATCATCACACCTGGCAGAGATTTATCACAACCTGCCAAGCCAACAACAGCATCATAGCAATGTCCGCGGACAGTCAATTCGATTGAATCTGCAATGACTTCACGGCTGACAAGAGATGACTTCATCCCCTCATGGCCCATTGCAATGCCGTCTGTGACTGTGATTGTCGTAAATTCGCGGGGCGTTCCGTCATGTTCACGCACACCTCTTTTGGCTGCCTGAGCCTGCCTTGCAAGTGCGATATTACATGGTGCAGCTTCATTCCAGGTAGACACAACGCCAACGAGCGGCTGTGCGATTTCTTCTTCTGTCATGCCCATTGCATAATAAAATGCTCTGTGAGGTGCACTTTTGGCGCCAACCGATACATGACGGCTTGGCAGATTTGATTTGTCAAATTTAGTCATTACATTTCTTCCCTTATCGCCCTTTATAAAGGCTAGCTTAATTGATATTACAATGGCTTTGCGCCAGAACAACTGATTTTTAACGCCGCCTATTCATCAAGACGCAAAAGCGCAGACATTAAGCCTGATTTGCGCGTTTCCTCATCTTCCAGCCTCTGCTTATTCTCTTCCACCACTGCGGCAGGTGCTTTGGCAACAAAACTCTCATTATTCAGCTTTTTAGAGATCTTTTCGATTTCAGCATCAGTTTGCGCAATTTCTTTTTGCAAACGCTCTCTTTCAGCGCCAAAATCCAAAATATCGGCAAGTGGCATGGCCAAATCAACACCTGCAATTGTTGAACGTGCCGATTGTTTTGGCATTTCTGCCTCATGAGCGCTGATAGCACTGACTCTGGCAAGGCGCAGGATAGAGGCCTCCATCTCAGAGATAACAAGGCTCTGCGCCTCTGACATATGGCGGAGAAGCAAATCTGGTTTTGCAGATAACGGAATATTCATTTCAGCGCGCATGGTGCGAATTTCTGAAATCACATCAATAACAAAATCAATATTCGTCTTTTGAGTGATAGCCGGAATGGAAGGCCAGCTAGCTGAAATCATCATCTCGTCTGAGCCAAATATCTTTTTGTTCAGCTCTTCTGTGATAAAGGGCATCATGGGATGTAAAATATGAAGCGCCTTATGCAATATCGCAACGGCCGTTGCTCTGGTCTCATCTGATTCTTTGATAACCGGCTTAATGAATTCAAGATACCAGTCACAATAGCTATGCCAGATAAAATGATAGATATGGTCTGCGGCTTCATTGAAGCGATAGGCTTCTAAGGCTTTTGAGACAGCATCGCTCACCTCTGCAAGCTGGCCTACGATCCATTTATTAACTGGCAAAGAAACAGAACCAAGGTCAAATTCAGCCTGTGTTCTGCCAGATAATTCGTTAAATTCCAAAAAGCGGGAGGCATTCCAAATCTTTGTTGCAAAGTTACGATAACTTTCGACACGTGTGACAGATAATTTAAGGTCACGCCCCTGCGCTGCCATGGCGCACATGGTAAATCGAAGCGCATCTGCACCGTAATCTTTTGTCAAATCAAGAGGGTCTAGCACATTGCCTTTTGATTTTGACATTTTCTGACCTTTTTCATCACGCACAAGCGCATGAATATAGACCTCTTTGAACGGCACTTCATCATCCATGATATACATGCTCATCATCATCATTCTGGCAACCCAGAAAAAGATGATATCAAAACCAGTAACCAGAACATCGCCGGGGTAATAGCGCTTTAATTCAGGGGTATCATCTGGCCAGCCAATGGTCGAAAAAGGCCATAAGGCGCTTGAAAACCATGTATCAAGAACATCATCATCCTGTGTGATAACCACATCCTTGCCATAATGCGTATTTGCGGCGGCTTGCGCTTCTTGTTGCGTCATTTCAACAAAGGCAGTTCCGTCAGGTCCGTACCAGGCAGGTATCCTGTGCCCCCACCATAGCTGGCGCGAGACACACCATGGCTGAATATTGCGCATCCATTCAAAATAGGTCTTTGACCATCTTTCAGGCACAAATTTTGTACGCCCCTCTTCAACGGCTTTTATCGCAGGAATTGCTAATTGTGCGGCGTCTACATACCACTGGTCCATTAACCATGGCTCAACAGCCACACCAGACCGGTCACCGTGAGGCATAGACATCTGGTTATCTTCAATCTCACCAACAAGACCAAGCGCTTCCATATCAGCGATGATAGCTTTACGCGCTTCAAATCTGTCCAGCCCCTGATAGGCCTCAGGGCCGTTTTCATTGATAGCAGCGTGCTGATCAAAAATATTCAGCAATTCAAGGTTATGACGTTTGCCGACCTCAAAATCGTTAAAATCATGAGCGGGCGTGATTTTCACAGCGCCAGTCCCTTTTTCAGGATCAGAATAGCTGTCAGCGATGATCGGTATTTCACGCCCGACAAGCGGCAATGTAACGGTTTTTCCCACTAAATCTGCATAACGTTCATCATCAGGGTGCACTGCGACTGCCATATCACCCAGCATTGTTTCCGGACGTGTGGTTGCCACGGTGATAAACCGCCCTTCTTCACCAGTCACCGGATAATGCAGCTGCCACATTTTGCCGACCATCTCTTTTTGTTCGACCTCAAGGTCAGAAATAGCCGTCAATAGCTTTGGATCCCAATTGACAAGGCGCTTGTCACGGTAAATCAAACCGTCTTTGTGCAGTTTCACAAAGATTTTACGAACAGCGGCTGACAAACCATCATCCATTGTAAAGCGGCTTCGTTGCCAATCTGCTGTGACCCCAAGATGGCGTTGCTGATGTTCAATCATGCCGCCTGATTCAGCTTTCCATTCCCAGATTTTATCCACAAAAGCATCACGGCCTAAATCACGCCGGCTTATATTTTCGGCTGCTAATTTGCGTTCCACAACCATTTGCGTGGCAATACCAGCATGATCCATGCCAGGCTGCCATAGCGCATCACGCCCAATCATGCGATGATAGCGAATAAGAATATCTTGCAAGGTGAATGTAAGCGCATGCCCCATATGCAATGAGCCTGTGACATTTGGCGGTGGCATCATAATTGTATAAGGCTGCTTATCTGAGCTTGGATCACAGGCAAAAGCGCCTGATTTTTCACTAGCCTCGTACCAATATGTTTCAATGTCTTGTGGGGTATAGGTCTTATTTAACATGGATAAGCATCATCTTTGGGTTGCGATAATCTAGGCCACGTTTATAAGACAGACAAGCGCGTTTGTCACGTTATCAATCACTGCTGTGATATCAAAAATAGCCTTGTCAGCGCTTCTTAGAGGATGGGTTATTTTTTGCGCCAGGACGTTTTTGCGGTGTGGTTAGCGCTTCTTCAATCAAACCTGTCATATTGCCTTGCAACCAGCTCGAGACCTGTTCTTTGATGATGGCACGCAACGCCAAACGAACAGCGCCTGAAAACCCTTCTTCTTCCGTTTCATCATCTGCCAATGTCTGATCAGATACAATATGAAGATTTGGCTGGCCTACTGGTGTTACATCATTGTCGTCTGCGTCCTGATCAGCATAAAATTGCTGTATCTCCTGAACCGGGTCATCAACAGGCGGACTTGCAATTGGGACATCTATGTCTGGCTGTATTGGCGGCCTGTTGCCTTGCAGATGGTCAAATGACGCGGCGGTCATTAAGCCTTCTGCCGCTGAAAAATTAAAATCAGAACCTGCAAAATCATCAAGGACAGGCGCATGGACAGGCGCACGGGGCGAAGATGGCGCAGGCGCGTTATCAGCCTTTTGCCGTTCTGCCAGATTACTGGCAGTCGCTTGTTGCGCTTTTGGCTCTTGCGGGGTAACGGTGGTCTGAATAACAGGCATGGCAGGCGTATCAGTTACAGGGCGGCTATAAAATCCCCCGCCACGGCGTCCCAGAGGCGCTGTTAATTCCTGAATATCGCTTGAGACATTCGCAAGAGTTTGAGACGCTTTTTGCCGTGATTCCTGGACAGTCTGCTCACTGACGGAGGCTTTTATATAGTCACCCTTACTCGCCTGCAACGGAGATGTTACCGGCGCTTTAGGTGTCTCTGGGGGACTTGCCGCAGAGACCTGTTGCGGGGGAGTTGCCTGTTCTTTACCAGAGTTCGGTGATTGGCTTAAATCGTCTGACTGAGACTGTGGAAGCTCTGTATTGGCAGGCCCTGCTTTAATGATTGTTTTCATCGTCACAGGCGCATCTGCCTTATCGAGGCGCATAGCAGCGCCTCTTAAATCTCTTTCACTCACCGATAAGGCAGCTTTGGAAGGCGCTGATGATTGTTCTGTTAAACCGGCATCTTCTGCTTCGTCAGTCACAGGATTGCGCCAGACAACCTGATCTAATGTGAGAACATCTTGCGCCGAATCAAGCTGGTTTTCAGATACCTCAACAAGCTTTTTGATAGCTTGTAAGGCCTCTTGAACCTGCTTGTTATCATCCTTGCTCATGGCGGGACTGCCTTTTGCGCATAAAAGTGTTTAGCCTACTGCCCCTGCCAGAGGGGCCTTTAGACTATCAACATACGCTATTGAGGCAAATCTGCCAATGGTAAGAATCCGGTGAACACATCGCGTGGATCTGGGGTTGATTCAAGAGGCTGTATTGTCTCAGACAGGCCAACTGCCTGATAGTCCAACATGCCAATAGCGCTTAACAGGCGGTAATGATTTATCATGATAGACTGTTCTGCCTGCAGCTTGCGCACTCTGGCATCACTGACAGACTGTTCTGCATCTAGTTGATCCAAAAAGATTTTTTGCCCAAACTCAACCTCAGCGCTAATACCCTCGGCGACCAAAATTGCCGCTGATAATTCTGCTTCAACAGCTTCTTTTTGAGATTTTGCTGCCTTTAATGAGCGTAAAGCTGATCTGGCATTCAGTCCGACTTTGCGTCTTGTATCTGCTAACTGGTATTTTGCTCTTTCTAACTTTGCAAAAGTCTCTTTGCCTTTCGCGCGTGAGCCTTGTGTTACCAAAAAGGGTGAGGTGAGAGATAATTCACCTTTGATATCTAATTTATCCTGCATTGTGCCTTTGGCTTGCGAATCAGTGGCAGAAAGCGTGAATTTCACCTTTGGCATCACCTGACGCGCCAATACATCAAATTGCGCACGCATTGAGCGTTCATTTGCAATCGCAACCTGCATATCAGGATGATTAGTCGTTGCTGTATCCTCTGCTTCTTGCAAATTGGCAGGAAGCGCCCCGCCCAGAGATGGCAAGGACAGATTGGTGCCACCAAGGCCTGTCAATGACTGATATGTCTCAAGCGCTGTTTGTTCATTTGCCTGGGCTGATATTAAATTGGACTGCGCACGTGCCAAACGCGCTTGTGCCTCTGCCAGTCTTGTGGCTGTAGTGGTGCCTGCGTCAAGACGTACTTTTGTTGCCTCTGTTTGGGCCGTTAATCTTGCCACATTTTCTTGCTGTAATGCGCGTGATTCTGACGAAGTGATCAGGGTCAGATAAGCATCAATGATAGATAAAATAGTCGCCTGCTCAATAGCGCGATAGGAGGCTTTCGAAGAGGCTATGCCATATTCAGCGGCCATAACACGCGCGTCTGCCTCACCTGAATCATAAAGCTGTTTGGAGACACCTATGCGCGCTGAGAATGACTGACTTGACTGAAAGCCGCCTGAGGCGCTCTTCTTGTCACTTTCTGTCTGGGCGCCGGTAACTGTCACTGTGCCGGTTAAATCATTGCCTGAACGTGCAATCGCAATCGCTTCGCGCGATGCAACATAACTTTGCCTTGCAGCCATTAACGCGTCAGATTTTTCAATGCCGGCTATGAGAGCATCACCAAGTGTTTCAGCCTTTGCAGCGGCTTGTGCAGTTAGCAGTAATGCTAGCGCCATTCCAAGATGTCTTATCATTCGTCAGATCCCACAATATGTCTCTGTTTGTCGTGGACTCATACGTTACGTTTATCCACTGCAAACAGGGTTTTTATATCTATACGTTACTGGTCCCCAGATAGTCGTGCCCACATTAAAAAATATTTTCAGCCCTGTGATTAAAGCTGGAATTCTGGCTTTGCCCTGAATTCAACCAATGTTGGCACCTGCGCATTAAACAGAGACCGGCGCACAAACGCCTCTCCTGCTTTGGTCCATAAACTTGCCTCACCTTGCGCTTTGTCACTCTCGCGCCAGATAGCGGCCAGCTTGCCATTTGGCGCTAGCTGCGCCAGCAGATCATCAGGCATTACCTCAACGCCGCCTTCGACCAATATCGCATCATAGGGACCTTCTGACGGGTAACCTTCGGTAATCTTGCCTTTCAAAACAGCGACATTGCCAATTTCCATCTGACCAAGCAATTCCTGCGCCTTTTGCACTGCCGGTGTCCGGTTATCAATCGCAATCACAGATGATGATAAGTGAGAGAGTAATGCGGCTGTGTATCCGGTCCCTGCCCCAATAAGAAGCACATTATGATGGGTCTCAATTTCCAAAGCCTGTAGCAGCCTGCCCATAACCATCGCTTCGACCATATAGCGGCCGCCAGAAAGCGCTAAATCTTCATCTACATAAGCAACATCTCTCAGAGATTTTGGCACAAATTCCTCTCGCGGGGTTTGCGCGAATGCCGCCACGACACGTTCATCAATCACTTTATTTGGTCTGATTTGGCTATCAATCATCGCTTTGCGGGCGATTTCAAAACTTGTATGTGCCATAGGTGCCTCTTATGTGCCTCTTGAAAAAAAATTCCCAACCACTTCCCAAAACAAAAAGGCATTGCGCCTCCCTCATGGGTAATGAGAGCGTTTATACTCTGCCTTAGGGCTTGTTTCAATGCTGCATAACTGAAAAAGAATGGGAAAATCACCCAATATCGTTACTTTTTTTGTGTTTTCGTAATTGACTGCCGGAGCGCCATGAAGTAATTCAATGCCAATGGTGGCCCGATGGCAGAGTGGTTATGCAGCGGTTTGCAAAACCGTGGACATCGGTTCAATTCCGGTTCGGGCCTCCACCTTCCCCACCCACAAAAACCGACTAAGCACTGTAAGGTGTTACAGTTTGTTCCAGATTAACAACTCTTTTACCGGCGCCCTGCCTGAGGCGTTGCTGTTAATTGATCGCCTAGCAGAGACAGCTTCACATTCAAAGCCGTGATAAAGCTCTTTGACGATATGGTGATAGGAATTTGACGCCACAAAATGCACCTGTTTTTCATGAAGTCTACGACAAGTCTGTGCCAATTCTTGCTGCTGAGACAAGGTAAAGTCATCTTTTGCATATTGGGTAAAATGCGCTGTTTGCGATAACGGCACATAAGGCGGGTCAAAATAGACAAAATCTCCTTTTTGCGCTTGTTCAGCTATATATGAGAAACTGTGATTTGTAATGGTGACCTCTTGCAAAATGGCACTTGCTTCTAAAATGCCTGCCTCATTCACAAAATCAGGGTTTTTATAGCGCCCGAAAGGGACATTAAACTCACCTTTGCTATTGACCCTGTACATGCCATTAAAGCCTGTCCTGTTCAGATATAATAATCGTGCGGCACGCATAGAGGCGCTAAGGCGACTATAGGCCAGTTTATCACGGTCAAGATTGCGCAGGTGATAATAATAATCTTTTTCGTAGATATGCCCCTGAAGATGTTTGATGACCTCTAAGGGCGCGTCTCTTACCTGACAATAGCAATTGACCAGCTCTTCATTCACATCACTCAAGAAAGCTTTTTCTGGTTGCAGATGAAAAAACAACGCAGCACCGCCCATAAAGGGCTCAAAATACCGGTTAAAGTGAGGGGGGATGAAAGGCGTAATTTGCGGAATTAACTGTCGTTTTCCGCCGACCCATTTCAAAAACGGTTTTCCCAAGACGCCCCTCTTAGCTGTTATCTGCGCCGAAAACACATAGACGCATAAGAATTAGCACCCTACACTGATGATGGGAACAGTCAATTTAAGAAAGAGATTGTCAGGCAGGATCGCTTTGATTGGTCGGATACTGGTCTATCAGAGCTAATACATAAGAAAAAATCAGATAAATGCGCATACTTATCTCTATATCAGCCTTGTTGCTATCTGTCTTTCTTGTGCAGGTGAGCACAGGCACTTTGGGGCCGCTTGATGCACTATCTGGTCTTGAGATTGGATTCACTCGCACACAAATAGGGCTGATAGGCTCTTCACATTTTATTGGCTTTATTCTTGGCTGCTTTCTGTCGCCCATACTGACAAGACGTGTGGGACATGCGCGCACCTTTACATTTGTCACAGGCTTGTCTGTCATTGGCGTCTTACTGCACCCTTTATGGCATAATCTGTATTTCTGGATGATATTACGGATTATGTCCGGCATAGCTGTTGCAGGCGCGGCAACCGTGATTGAAAGCTGGTTAAACGCCAAATTAAACAATGAGAACAGATCACGTTATTTTTCATTCTACCGTATTTTTGATATGGGGGGCGCCCTTGTAGCGCAAGGCTTAATCGCAACATTACCTGTCGCCCAATATTGGTCTTATTCAGTGATTGCCATTTGTTTATGTCTGTCATTTTTCCCTCTGGCGTTGACAAAATCAGTGCAGCCAACCTTGCCTGAGCACAGAAAATGGCGCCCTTTTCTGGCCATAGACATCTCACCAATCGCTGTGGCAGGTGTGCTTGTGGTTGGTGCCACCGGTGCTGCGCTTCGCATGATAGGGCCGCTATTTGCTTATGATAACGCCTTATCATCCGGTCAAATCGGCTTATTTCTGGCCCTATTCATCATTGGCGGTGCCATCGCACAATTTCCCGTTGGCTTTTTGGCAGACAGATTCTCCAAACGAAAAATCATGATGAGCTTGTCTGTCGCTACTGTGTTGTTGAGTTTTCTTATGCAAATAGAAATTGTGGTTGATACACTTGGGATAAACAGAATCTTTTTGCTTGTGTTCATTTTTGGTATGGCAACCATGCCGATATATTCGCTTGCAGCAACACATGCGAATGATTTGTGTTCACAACAAGATATGACAGATTTAAGTGCTTCCCTCATCTTCTTTTTTGCAATTGGCGCAATCGCCTCTCCTATCTTTGCCGGCCTGTTAATTGACAAATTCGGGCCAGAGAGCCTGTTCATCTATTTTGCGTTTTTGCATAGCGCCCTCTTTGTGTTTGCTTTTTATCGTGTTATCAAACGCCCTGTTATCCATTTCACAAAACCCTATCGCTATATCCCAAGGACAAGCTTGTTTATCGCAAATACGATAAAAACACTGCGCGGCTCTTCTTCAAAGCGATAAAGATGTAGAAAAGAGACATTGTGAGTAAGTCGACTGCGAATTTCTTGATGGTGCTGGTTGCCCTGATTTGGGGCACAACCTTTATTGCGCAAACAACGGGTATGAATACGCTTGGGCCATTGTCTTTTACAGGGGCACGCTATTTAATCGGCATGGTGGTAATGGCGCCGCTTGCCATCTGGGAATCGCGGAGGATAAGCCTGTTTCAAGAAGCAAAAACAAATAAAAAATTATGGCAAGGCGCCGTCTTATTAGGCATTTTGATGTTTTTTGGCATCGCGCTTCAGCAAACCGCGCTCTTGCATACAAAAGTGGCAAATGCTGCCTTTTTGACTGCTCTTTATGTGCCTGCGGTGCCTTTGATGAGCTGGCTATTAACGCGCCAGCCTATAGGTCTTCCTATTTGGGTCGCTGTGCTTTTATCTCTGGCAGGATCTTATCTCTTATCAGGCAATGCGAGCTTTGATGCACAATTTGCCGATATTTTGGTGGCAATTGGTGCGTTATTCTGGGCAGCGCATATTATTGCAATCGGTTTTGTGACGCGAATGATTGAGGCGCCTCTTCAGCTTGCCTTTGTCCAAAATCTTGTTTGCGCCACTCTGGCAAGCAGCTCTGCTATGATGTTTGAGGCAACGCAATTAGCTGATTTCCTGCCAGTCTGGCAGGAGTTATTCTATGCAGGGGCTATATCTGTTGGGATTGCCTATACACTTCAGCTTGTCGCACAACGCCATGCCAATACGACCGCTGCCGCTTTTATCCTGTCTTTAGAGGCTGTTTTTGCAGTTATCGCCGGATGGTTTTTCCTGTCTCAAACCTTGTCTTTATTTGCGGTTTTAGGATGTTTATTTATCTTTATTGCCGTCTTGCTTGCCGATGTTGTGCCTGCCTCATGGTTTTCAAAAAAACAGATCGAAACTTGAAAACAAGCGTACAGAGAGTTTTGTTTTTCGTTTTTACTTGAAGTTGCAAACAGACAAGTCCAGTTTTTTGATAAGAGTAAGATAGAACAGGCTGTCGTGAAAAGGATCAAAGATGAACGCACCAATGACAGATCGTGATTTCAAAACAGCTATGGGCCGGTTTTTAACGGGTGTGACTGTGGTCAGCTGTATCAAAGAAGATGGAAACCCTTATGGGCTTACCGTCAATTCCTTTGCTTCGGTGTCTTTGAATCCAAGACTGGTTTTGTGGTCTTTGATCAAAAATAACAGCTCTGCAGATGATTTTGCCAAGGCCGACAGTTTTTCAATTGCGATTTTAAGCAAAGACCAAGCTGATATTTGTCAGAGATTTGCGTCTGAGCATGAGGATCGCTTTGCCGGTATCGCCTGGCATAAGGGCACAACAGGCGCACCTGTTATTGAAGAGGCGCTAAGCGTGTTAGAATGCAGGCCATGGGCGCAATATGATGGCGGCGACCATATTATTCACGTTGGTGAAGTGGTTCATATTCATCAAAATGAACATATATCAGCCCCGATGAGCTATTTTGCGGGTAAGGTAAACGACATTTGAAGCATAATGCGTTTCATCCAAAACAATTGCATTTGGTGTTGGTTGGCGGCGGTCATGCCCATGTTCAGGTATTAAAATCACTTGCAATGAAGCCGATTGACGGGCTTGCAATTACGCTTATCACAGATGTGCTTGATGCGCCTTATTCCGGCATGTTGCCAGGCTTTGTTGAAGGTGTTTGGGATAAATCTGATATTCATATTGATTTGACCCGTCTTGCCTCCTTTGCAGGCGCAACGCTTATTCATGAGGCTGTAACAGGTATCAATGCAGACGATAATCTCTTATTTGTGACAAACAGACCGCCTGTTGGCTATGATATTCTGTCCCTTAATTGCGGTGCAGTCCCGGATCTGAGCTCAATTAAAGGCGCAGAGACAGCCTCAATCGCAGTGAAACCAATTGCGCATTTTATTGAAAAATTACCAGATACCATTCCGGCAGGTCAGCGCATAAATATCATAGGTGCCGGCGTGGCGGGTTTAGAATTGTCCTTTGCATTCAAAGTTAAGTATAAGCCTCAAAACCCTGATATACATATATTTTCCAGATCAAAGACATTATTGCCAAAATCTGGCAAGTCAGCCTCTCGCAAGATAACGAAACTGGCCAATGCGGCTGGCATGACACTCCATCAGGATGTGGCAATTACGCAGATTACAGATAGGTTTCTGTCTGCAGAAGATGGTCAAACCTATCAATCAGGGGTGAATTTTGTCGTAACAGGTGTGCGCCCCTCTGCTTTTATCGCAAGTCTTGATAAGGGGCGTGATCAATCCGGATTTGTTATTGTGAAACCCACATTACAATCAGTTGCCTATGACAATATCTTTGCAGCAGGCGATATTGCTAGCATTGCGAGCGCGCCACGAGAAAAAGCAGGGGTTTTTGCTGTCCGGGCAGGACAAATATTGGCTGACAATTTGCGGCGCTATATATTTGCACAACCTCTGAGAGACTGGCGACCTCAAAAAGAATATCTTGCTATTATCGGGACAGGAGACGGTAAAGCCTTAGCGATACGCAATGGCGCCTCATTTCACCATAAATGGTGTTGGCAATTGAAAAAACGCATAGATAAAGCCTTTATGGATAAATTTTCAGAGCTGCCGGGCATGAAAATGCCTGCCCCTGCCCCCTTGCCACGCTATCTAGCGGACGGGCAGAACAGACATGATGCCATCTTTGCAGATATGCGTTGTGCAGGTTGCGCCGCAAAAGCAAGTGCAAGCTTGTTGCAAGGCGCGATGACAGATGCAATTGAAGCGGCCAAAAACCTCGGTATAGAAGATAGCTATCTTGCGCAGGCCAGCAATATAGCTGAGGATGCCAGCCAGACACAACATGGTGATAATATCTTGTGTCATTCCATTGATAGCCTTAATCAAATGATAGCTGACCCTTTTCTCTTTGGGCAAATCGCTGTTAATCATGCTTTGAGCGATCTGTATGTGGCAGGTGCAGATCCTGTTTATGCACAAGCGCATATGACGCTTGAAGAGGCAGCAGAAACACACCAGAAATCTGTTGCCACTCATCTGTTGAGTGGCAGCCTTGTGGCTCTGGCAGGCGCAAAAGCGCGTCTGATTGGCGGACATACCTCTCAGGCACCTACGCCAAGCCTTGGTTTTGCTGTGACAGGGATTCAACGCCGCCAATTCAGTGATTATCAAACCGACAAAGATTACGTACTTGTTATGACCAAGAGGCTTGGCACCGGGATGGCGCTTGCAGCTCATATGAGACAGTCTTATCCCTCTTATGCCTATCAGGTGCTGGTTGAGACAATGTTACTATCCAATCAAAAAGCAGCTGAGGCTATGTTTGCGGCAGGTGCCATTGCCATGACAGATATCACAGGATTTGGCCTTGCCCGCCATTGTCAAAATGTAATCACACGCTTTGATAATCAATTTGGCATCACAATCAATTTATCTTCATTGCCACTTTTACCTGCCATAGAAGATATTTGCCGGTCTGATTTGCGTTCATCTGCGCATGAGAATAATAAACGGGCCAGTTCGATTATTATGACGAATGAGGCATGTTCAGACTGGCGGCAAGCTATGTTATTTGACCCGCAAACCTCTGGCGGCGTGTTGGCCCTTATTCCTGCAGATAAGGCCGACACATGTATGTCTGAAATCACGGCAAGAGAACCACAATCTTGCCCTTGTGTGATAGGACATGTTGTGAAAGACAACAAAGCCATCATCATAGAAAGCTAAACTGATATGCCAGCTCCTATTGACGTTATCACAAATTGGCGCGATGAGCGCATTAGTGAGATAATAGATGTGCGCTCACCTGCTGAATTTGCAGATGATCATATCCCAGGCGCTATTAATTTACCTGTATTTACCAATGAGCAAAGAGCGCATATTGGCACCTTATACAAACAAACAAGTCCCTTTGTAGCAAGACGAGAAGGCGCAGCCCTTGTGTCAGCCAATATTGCACATCATATTGAAACAACGCTTTGTGACAGACCTGAAAATTGGCGGCCTTTGATACATTGTTGGCGCGGCGGTCAGCGATCACGCGCATTTGCGCATATATGCGGGGAAATAGGATGGGCCAGCTTTTTATTAGAGGGCGGCTATAAAACCTATAGAGGCGCCGTTCTTGACAGCCTGAAACAAGCTTTTTCAGATCATCAGATCTGTATCATCTCTGGCGCTACAGGCACAGGCAAAACCCACCTGTTACATGCTCTTGCGCGCAAAGGGGCACAAACACTCGATTTAGAGGGGCTGGCACAGCATAAAGGCTCATTGTTAGGCGCGGTGCCAGGACAAGAACAACCATCACAACGGTTTTTTGAATCGCGTCTGTTCAAGGAAATGGAGGCGCTAGATAAAAATAAAGTGACCTTTATCGAGGCGGAAAGCAGCCGTGTCGGCAATGTTAGCCTGCCAATGAGCTTGTGGCACAAAATGGCAAAAGCACCAAAAATTGAACTTCAGGCCTCCCTGCCAACGCGCCTTATTTTATTAAAGCAAGATTACGCGCATCTGATGACACCAGATAATCGAGTTCTGGACAGCCTTATTACAGGTATGGTGACACGCCATGGTCATGAAATGACGCAAAATTGGCGCCAGATACTGCAAACACAAGACTATGATACCTTTATCACTCAAATTTTGCAGGACCATTATGACCCCGCTTATCAAAGAGCCACAGCAAAACATGACAGGCCACTTGTCGATACCGTGATGTTGTCAGGGCCCCTTTTACGTGATTTTGAGAGTTGCGCTGATGAAATTTTGAAATTCATGAAGCAAAAATGATTATAAGGCGTGCTTCATCGCTTGACCTTGCAAATTCGGATTGCTATACACTAGCGCACTGAGTGGTCTCACAGAGGTTTTGATGTTAAACCCCCTGAAACCAAAAGGTTATTCCCCGGTAGCTCAGCGGTAGAGCAAGCGACTGTTAATCGCTTGGCCGGCGGTTCGAATCCGTCCCGGGGAGCCATTTTCCAGATATTTTTAAGTGCGGAGGGTTGCCCCCTGCCTATCGGCAACTGTTTGGACAGCCTTTGAGTCACGCCCGACAGAAAAGGCGCTCATACGAAAAAACCAAACATGACAGAGATAGATAAGGCCCGCTTTGTCGGATGGGCTTGAATGATTAATTTTTTTCTCAGAAAATTATCTTATCGATTATAATGGTGAGAGATTTTAGAACATTCTAAATTCCTTATTATTTTTTTGTTTTTAATGGGCTACTTATCTAATGGTTTCACAATCGATATTTGCGCTATTTCCTGCTATCCCTCTGGCAATGGCGGCTTTGAATTTTCGTTATATTAGCATTGCAGGTTTAATGCGTGATTTATCATCACAAATTGAAAAAGGCTCATCTAGTATATGGAACAAAGATGTGATTAATGGCGAGATTATCGTTCTGCAACGCCGTATGAAATTCATTAAGATATCGTCTCTTTTTTGTGGTGTATCTTTTATCACTAATCTGGCAGCTCTCTATTTGGTGAGTATTGATAATGTATCAAAAGCGCAATTTTGCCTAACCATCACCATAGCAGCGCTTATGGTAAGTATGACCTGTTTTTGTATTGAAACCTATTTATCAACAAAGGCTCTGAACATGCACATGGCAAAGTTAGGTGACGGCAAGAAAGTAAAGTCATAAAAGATTGATACTTTTATATCTCACGGGCGATAAGCAAATCACCTTCCCTTATTGACAGTGACGCAATTTGCATGGCCATATAGCGGGTGACTAAACCGCAATCCGCTGGCAAGATTGCTTATGATTAGATGAGTAATATAAGATGATAAAAGTACTACCAATTTGCTTTATCGCCGCTGTATATGGCGGCATTTATTATGTCATGGTCTGCTGGTAGAGTTGAAATTTATCTGTTCTTCCCCCCTTATCCAGATCCCCTCAATTAACACTGCCCTGCATTGGTGAGCGTCATGAATAAAAGAAAGTTGATTTCCATATTTGAGATATCAGGGTCAGCGCTTGCTATCGCTTATGCCTTGTTAATCGCCTCTAATACAGGAAATGAGGTGCTTGGCTTTTCATTATTGCTTTTATCAGCCTTATTATTCGCCATATGGGGCGTTATAGATAAAAGATGGGCGTTTTTTTCCCTGCAATTATTCTATATTGCCTCTGCCATCATTGGCCTGATCAGATGGAGCTAAGCCGCGCTAGACACCTTGTCATGACATCAGCATAAGCCCTGCTAGGCAGACAGGGTGACATCCACTTTTTTGTGATGCGCTGCCTTGACAACTGAGGCTCTGAATACGGACAATAATGGCGGTACAATGAATAAAGTCGCAATGGTGGATAAGGCAAGACCGCCAAATACCACCGTGCCAATACCGCGATATAATTCAGACCCTGCCCCCGGAAATACAACAAGTGGCACAAGGCCAAATAAGGACGTCAGAGTGGACATAAAAATTGGTCTGATGCGATTGCGCGTTGCCTCAATAATGGCGTCATCTACGCTCATACCGTCTTCTTTGATTTGAAGGACTGTTTGTTCCACCATTAAAATAGCGTTATTGACCACAATACCTGTCAAAATCACAAAGCCGAGCATTGTTAGCATGTCAAGGGACTGGCGTAGGAACAAATTGATGATGTAAAGCCCAATGATGCCACCTGCGGCGGCCACCGGAACAGCTGCAATGATAATCAATGGCAAAATAAATGACCGTAGCAATACAACCAATAACAGGAAAATAACACCAATCGCGGTGACAACATTTGCCTGCATGGCTGCCCATGTTTCAGCCAGAGCGCTGGCAGCGCCGCTTACTGAGACAGATACTTGCTTATCTTTTGCAAAATCGGTCAGTTCAGGCAATATCGCTGTTTCAATTTTGGCAATTGCATCTTCAAGGGCAATTGATTCTTCAGGGCGAAGCCGCACTGTCAGGGCCTGTTTGCCACCAAGCCGTCTTATTGATTGTTCGGCGCTGACAATTTGAATATCCGCTATCTGATCAGCGCGCATGACATCGCCTGATCTGGTCACAATTGGCAAGGCATTCAAATCTGATAATGATAACTCGCCTGCATTGCGCCCTTCAAGCACCAGATCAACAAGCTCACCATTTATCGGCACTTCTGTAACCGCAATGCCATCATTAAATATATCGATCGCCGTGGCAAATTCAGAGGCCGTCATGCCAATACGTGCCAACATATCAGCCTGCGGTGCAATCTGAATTTGCGGTGTTCCTGAATCAAGAGACGGGATAATGCGTAACTGATTGCCATTATCCTGAGGAAATTGTGTATCAAGCAAATCTGTCAGGCGTTGCGCAACAGGCTGTAAATTTTCAATTGACGGTCCTGTTAAATCAAGCGCAATCGATCTTGATCCCCCGACTGATCTGCCAAATAAAGAGGCCTGAAACACAAAGGCACGCGCGCCTGGTTCAGAGAAGACAGGACGCATTAACACAGGGCGCAATTCTGTTACCCTGTTCGGATCTGCTGCGGTTGCGCCTGCAAAGCCGCCGCCATTAAAAGCAACAAAGAAAAATTTATCAATTTTTGGCTGTTTGCCACCAAGCTCTTCTTTTTCCCATAATGGTTTGGCAGCTGCTTCCATTTTTTGGGATATACGGGCTGCTTCTTCGATAGAATAACCAGGCGGTACCAAAATACGTGCCAAAAGGAAATTAGCATTCCCATCCGGAAGATAATCAAGCTTTGGCATAAAGCGTACCGCTGTTCCGATTGACAACAACATCAAGACTGCAACCATCACAAGACCGATTGTTTTTGCGCGAACAGCAAGGCTTGCATAACGAACAATGGCTCTTGCGAATAAGGCTGCGATTGGATCAATCACCGGCAAGCGTAAAGGTTTTGAGAATCTGTCACTATCACCACGAAGCAAATAAGATGACAAAGCAGGTATGACGGTCACAGACACAAACACTGAGATTAAAACAGATACAGAAATCGCAATGCCAATATCGCGGAATAACTGCCCAACCGGTAAATCAAGCAATATGACAGGAATAAACACAATAACGGTTGTAAGCGCTGAGCCTAAAATAGGTGCCCATACCTGGCGTGCCCCATGGTAAGCCGCCTCAGGCGCAGCAAGCCCAGATTGACGCAAGCGGAAAATATTTTCCATAGACACAATTGAGGCATCAACCACCATACCTACCGCAAAAGCAAGTCCGGCAAGAGAGATGACATTGATGGAAAGGCCAAGGCCTGCAATGGCCACAAAGGTGCCTATGACAGAAACGGGGATGGCAATAAAAATTGCCACAGTCGGCAGAAAAGACCTCAGGAATAAAAGCAAAATTGTGAGCGCCAAAAGCCCGCCTATCCAGATATTTTGTTGGACAAGATCTATGGCTGACGAAATATAGCCTGTTTCATCATAAACAATATTCAAACGTAGTCCGTTTGAGGCCAACACGCCTTCATTTAAGTCTGAGACTTTACTGCGCATGATATCCATGGTGGCAACGACATTTGACCCCTGCTCTCTCAAAGCATTAATTATCACCGCATCCTGCCCGTTCAGACGCCGAAAACTCTCACGTCTTTCCACATCAAATTCGACTGTCGCAACATCAGATAACAAAACAGGAACAAACAGGCCGTTATCAGCCGTAGCAGAGCGCACTACAATTTTCATAGCCGTTTCAGGGGTGTATGATATCGCTTCTGCACGGACCACATAGGTGCGCTTACCTTCATTAATTCTGCCAACGGTGCGCAAGGTTGTGGCATTTCTAAGAGAGCTGAACACATCTTGCGCTGTAAGCTGATAAGCAGCCAGCTTATCCTCATCCACAATGATGCGCATTTGTTTTGCACCACCACCATTGAATGTTACCTCTGCAACGCCATTGATACGGCTAAGCGGGTCAACAACTTGTGAGCGCACAAAATCACCAAGATTTTCAATATCAACAGGCTGGTCATTACCAAGAGCAGAGACAAGAGCCATGCGCGCAATAGGAGAATCATCAGAATTAGAGGTTCGTACCTGAGGCGCACGTGACTCATCTGGCAGGCCTGTAATGCCAGCCAATTTAGACAAAAGTACTGTTAAGGCCTTATCCATGTCTGTGCCAAGTGTGTAGGTTAATGTGACACGCGCAGAGCCTGTTGAAGAGGATGATGATACTTCTTCTATTTGAGACAGATTACTTAATTCTTGTTCAAGACGGCTGACAATTTCTCTGTCAACATCCACTGGCGCGGCCCCTGGCCAGGATACACGCACCTGATATATCGGTTTTTCAATATCTGGTGACATCTGAATAGGAATGGTTGTCAAAGCCAGATAGCCAAACATGATTATGCCTGCAATAAATGCAAGAACCGCGACCGGCCTCTCAATGGCTGAACGAATAAGTGTGACCATTTATTTGACCTTTCCTTCAAAAGGAAATGACGGTGTTCTGCCATTTGGCAGGCCGGACATCGTAATTGTACCTGACATGATTTGACCAGATATTGTTCCTTCAAAAGCAAAGGTCAAAATACCAAATGGCAAAACACGCTCAGCGCTAAAAGAAAGCTTATCACCTTGCTTGGTCACAAAAATAGGCTCACCATCATATAGATTTGCTTTGCTTGATAAAGTTAGTTCAGCAGAGCTGTCACCGCGCGGCGTCTTCCATTCAAGCAGCCATGCAACGGCATCATCTGCCAATTCTGTCTCAAGTACCGCCTCGGCAACCTCTTCTTCAGCCTCGTCTCCTGCCGCAGCAACTTTGCGTTTTGGCGGACGCCCTTCTTTGACAGCAACGCCATCAGAAAGGCCCTCATTACCCTTAATAATGACCCTTTCCCCTTCAGCCAATCCAGACAGAATAATTACCTTATCACCAACTGTGCCACCAAGGCGCACAATTTGCCTTACGGCCTTGCTATCATCAAATACATAGACAATATGACCGCCTGCAACAGGCAAAATAGCATCTTGCGGGACAAGCAGCGAGTCTTCTGCCTCTCTGATAGGCACCTGAATATCAAGGCGCGCGCCATCTGCTGACAGGCTGCGCGGCAAATCTGAGGCAATGGTAAAGCGTACAGGCCTTGTTGCGGTGCGTCTGTCTTCTTGTGGCAGGGCAGATCTGAATATCAGGTCAATGTCATTGCCATTTGCGTCTGTTGCCTTCACATTCGGCGCTGTTTGCAAAAATGATAAATAGGTAGAAGGAATTTCTGCTTCCACCTCAAAGCCCATAAAGCCCTGAATTTGAGCAATCACATCTCCCTGGCGCGCAAAACCTAAACGATATGGCGCAAGAGACAGGATAAGGCCATTTTCAGGTGCTACATAGGTGGCCTGTTCTATATCTGTGTTTATTTGATCAATTTGCAGGTTCAGCCTTTGGATCGTTCTCATCGATGCAGTTTTCTGAGATTGAAGCCTGTCGATCGCTTGTTTGCGCAATATGACTTGTTGTGTTGCGGTGAGTGTTGCTGATTGCGCTGTTTCACCTGCTTCCGGAGAGATTGCTTTTTTAGCAACAAGCTGTTTTGCCCGTTCAGCTTTTTGGGATACAATCACCAGCTGTGATTCTGCAACATCTAACAAAGCTTGCTCATAGGCAATGTTTGATGTGATTTGCACCATATCTGCTTCGGCATCAGAGATTTGAATCAATAACAGCTCTTTTTGCGTTTCCAAATCATCCGTATTTTGGGTGGCTATTTGTGCGCCTTTTCGAATAAAACCGCCAATTTGCAATGGCGCTACCATTAGTTGCTCGCTTCGCAACGCTGAGATAATGATCGCAGGCGGTGCAACAATGGCCCCCGGGGTTTTTGTGGTATCAGATACAATTTCCTGCTCAACATAGCTTGTGATAACAGGAACACCTGTTGCCTGCTGTGCGCCTGCTTGTGGCGCGTTAAATAAGACCATCCCAATCATCAGGTAGGCCAGCTGTTTTGTTATATTGCGCAACATCATAAGCTTGTTATCCTCGATACCACTAAGATTTGTCTCAAGATAAGGGTAGCAGATAGCCACACCGTTTCTTATATCTTTATACGCACGAAAAAAGCACAAGATTGGCAGTCAAAAAAAAAGAGGGGTTCATGTCCCCTCTTTTTGATTTGGCTTTTATTTTTTGGGATAAAGCGAGAGAAGCTTATCTTCATAAACCTCTCTTATCACATGCCTTTTCGCTTTTAAGGTAGGAGTCATCTGGCCATTTTCTGTACCAAATGGCTCATCAGCCAGAATAAAACGGCGTACCTTTTCAATTTGAGATAGCCTGCTATTGGCTCTGTCAACGGCATTTTGAACCGCTTGTGTAAGACCTTTTTTGTCGCTTGCAAATTGTTTGGCTAATTCATCTGACGGCACAAGAACAGCAACAAGCCACGGCCTTTTATCGCCATCAACCATTGCCTGTTCAATTTCAGGTTCAATTGTGAGCATAGCTTCCACACGGCTAGGCGCAATATTATCACCGCCGGAATTGACAATAATATCTTTTTTGCGGCCTGTGATTGAGATATAGCCATCATCTGAAATTTCGGCAATGTCACCTGTATAAAGCCAGCCATCTTTGACCGTATTGGCAGTGGCGGCCTCATCATTCCAGTAGCCCTTCATCACACAAGCGCCTTTGGCAAGTAATTCACCATCATCTGCTATTTTGACCTCAACACCGCTAACGGCGGGACCAACTGTATCTATTCTGATTTTCCCGGGACGATTTGCTGAGATAAGGGGGCTTGCCTCTGTCTGGCCATAACCTTGCAGAATATTAATGCCAAGACCGAGGAAGAAAAACCCAATATCCGGATTGAGCGCCGCGCCGCCTGATACAAAGAATTTCAGCCTTCCGCCAAGGCGTGCCCGCACTTTCCGGCGCACAAGCTTATCAAGGATGGCATCTTGAACAGTTTCAATAAGACCTAGCTTTTGCCCTTTGGCGCGCTTTGCACCTAACTCTGCTGCCTTAAAAAATAATGTTTCACTAAAGCCGCCTTTGGCTTTCACACCCCTTGTGATTCTGTCATGAAGCACTTCATATAAACGCGGCACAGCGGTCATCAAAGTTGGCTGAACTTCTGTAAGATTTAATGCAATCTGGTCCGGGCTCTCACAATACCAAACTTCACTTCCCATTTGGAATGGCAAATGCATGCCTGCTGTATGTTCATAAGAATGTGACAATGGCAACAAAGATAAAAAGCGGGCGCCCTCTTTGGCCTGACCTTCATCAAGCAATTCAGCTGCGGCATCAACATTTGACTGGATAGAACGATGTGTGAGCATCACCGCCTTTGGTCTGCCGCCTGTACCAGATGTATAAATAAAACAGCAGGTATCATCTGCTGATTGCGCATCTATACGCGCCGCCAAATCATTACAAGGCTTGCAATCCTGCAAAATAGAATCAAAATAGCTGACTTTGGTTGATGTATCGCCGCTAAGAGATTTGTCATTATCAAAGACCACCATTTCTTTGATAGCTGAATTTTTAGACGCAGCAAGTAGTAAGCGAGACGCGACAAGTCCACCAGAGGCAAAGATGAATTTAGCCCCTGAATGTTCAAGAATATAGCGATGGTCATCTTCTGTATTGGTTGTGTAGGCCGGCACAACAATGGCACCAATTGACATAACAGCCAAATCACATATCGCCCATTGTGACCGATTTTCTGAACAAATTACCACGCGGTCGCCAACTGTGATGTCTTTTTCAAGAAGGAAGTTTGCAACGCGTCTTACTTTATCAGCTATCTCGTCCCAGCTTTTTCCGACCCATTGGCCATCTGTTTTATCAAATAAAAACGGTTTTGGTCCATGAAGTGCTACACTGGTAAAAAAAGATTTTGGAAGATTCGCATCATCCCATGTCTTATCCTGCAAACTCATCTTAACCTCCCTTAAGCGCTATTGGCATTTATAATGTCGCGCCTTTTCGCAGCTCTTGCAACTTTGTTATCGTATTATCCGTTATCATATTAAAGCTGTCCGCTTCAAATGAAATAACAGCAATTGCACCAGTTGGAAAATGCATCAATTCCGGCGCCAGATGCTCGCCATCCACAAGACGATTCATCAAGATAGCCAAAGCAGGATTATGAGCAACAATCATAGCCTTTGAGACATTAAGCATTTGGACAGATTGCCATAGATAGGACGCTGAGGCGTGATATAAGGCACTGTCAAATGTGATATCATCACAGCACAGCCCGGAATCTTTCATAATCGTTAAGGTTTGTCTTGTCCTCAAAGCAGTTGAACACAGAATATTATCTGGCTGAGATAATTTGTCTTTGAATAACGCCCCCAGGTGAGTGGCATCATCTTTTCCTGAGGCGGTTAGCGTGCGCTCCTCATCGCTATCAGCAATCGGCTCTGCTTTGGCATGTCGGACAAGATATAGCGTTAGCATTTGCACATCATCTTTATAGTTGGCTTTTTCTGTGCACCAATAGCCACATTTTTGGCCCCTATGTCAATTTAGCACCACAGCTATTTGACATAAAATCAGGAGCTTCTATAACAAAAGTGTAATCTACAAATAACAGAGCCTTATGTCATGACACATGCCTCAATGCCCCCTAACCCTCAAAATTTTCTTGAGCTTGTTGGTAATACGCCTTTAATCAGATTAAACGCAGTATCAGATGCAACAGGTTGTGAGATTTATGGCAAGGCAGAATTTGCCAATCCGGGTGGTTCAGTTAAAGACCGTGCGGCAAAGGGCATTATTCAGGCAGCTGAGGCTTCTGGTGAACTCAAAAAAAATGGTATTATTGTTGAGGGCACCGCAGGCAATACAGGCATTTCATTAACACTAGCAGGCAATTCAAGAGGATATCGTACTGTTATTGTCATGCCCGAAACCCAAAGTCAGGAAAAAAAGGACGCATTGCGCCTTTGTGGCGCCGATTTACGCCTTGTGCCTGCCGCTCCCTATCGCGACCCTAATAATTATGTCCGCTATTCACAAGCGCTTGCCACTCAAATGCAAGAAGAGTTGGGCGGCGGCGTGATTTGGGCCAATCAATTTGATAATACCGCCAATCGTCAAAGTCATATTGATGATACCGGCCCAGAAATTTGGCAACAAACCGGCGGAAAAATTGACGGATTTATCTGTGCTGTCGGCTCCGGCGGCACTTTAGGCGGTCTGTCGATGTTTTTCAAACAGAAGAACCCTGATATTCAGATTGGACTAGCTGATCCTCTTGGCTCAGCTTTGTTTCATCATTATGTGCATGGCAGCCTGAAAGCAGATGGCAACTCCATCTCTGAAGGTATAGGACAAGGCCGTATCACAGCTAATTTAGAAGATATCATCGTAGACAGAGCCTATCAAATAGCAGATGAAGAGGCATTGCCCATTATTTATGACCTGATGCAACATGAAGGGCTTTATCTTGGTGGCTCATCTGCCATTAATATTGCTGGCGCTGTGGCAATGGCAAAAGATATGGGGCCAGGTCATAATATCGTTACTATTTTATGTGACTCAGGACAAAGATATCAGTCAAAAGTATGGAATCCGGCGTTTTTGCGCAGCAAAAATCTGCCAGTGCCGTCATGGCTTGAGGATGTATCATGAGCCATTTGATCTCTGCTTTTGACGTGCAAAACGCTATCTCAGATCCGGATGTCATCTTGTTTGATGCCACCTTTGTTTTGCCCACAATGCAACGTGATGCCGCAGCCGAATTTGAACAATTGCACATAAAGGGCGCCCAATTTTTCGATATTGATGCCATTGCAGATACTGACCAAGACCTTCCCCATATGGTGCCTTCAGCGTCAAAATTTACCGATATGATGCAAGATTTAGGTGTCTACCAGCACCATAAAGTGATCATCTATGATAATTCACCTTTTTTGTCTGCTGCGCGGGCCTGGTGGCTTTTGCGCCTTTTTGGCAAGAATGATGTATTTGTATTGGATGGCGGCCTGCCATCTTATGTTGCGTCAGGTGGGCAGATAGCGCATGGAAAAGCACAAGACAGACCAAGAGGTGATTTCACTGCCTCTGCTCCTCTCGCAGAGCTTATGAGCTTTGAGGCTCTGTTGGCTGCTATTGAGACAAAACAAGATGTTCAAATTCTGGACGCACGGCCTGCCGGACGATTTGATGGAACCGTGGCTGAACCGCGCAAGGGACTGCGCTCAGGACATATGCCGGGGGCCATGAATGTGCCAATTACAGATCTGTTGGACCACCAAAGCGGCAAATTGAAAGAACGCACTTTATTAAAAGAGATTTTTTTAGCAGCCGGACTGGATTTTAATAAACCTGCCGTGACCAGTTGCGGCTCAGGCGTCACAGCGGCGGGATTGACGCTTGCACTTGCTGAGTTAGGCAAATATGACATAGCGCTTTATGATGGCTCTTGGGCCCAATGGGGCGCCAGTGATGCCCCTATTGCCTGATCCAGCTATTGCCTGACGCGCCCATCCAATGGTACGCGCAGACAATATAACTTTATGTGTTTAGTGATCCAGAATTTGGCTTAAGAATAGCTTTGTGCGATCATTTTCAGGCTTGGTGAAGAATGTCTTTGGATCATTTTGTTCAATGATTTCACCACCATCCATGAAAATCACACGGTCAGCCACTTTATTGGCAAAGCCCATTTCATGCGTGACAACAAGCATGGTCATCCCTGTATCAGCCAATTCGATCATCACATCCAAAACCTCTTTGATCATTTCAGGATCAAGAGCAGATGTTGGCTCATCAAATAACATAATTTTAGGCTGCATGCACAAAGAGCGCGCAATTGCCACACGTTGTTGCTGACCACCAGATAGCTGGCCCGGATATTTATTGGCTTGTTCAGGAATTTTAACGCGCGCCAGATACTCCATTGCCATTTCTTCAGCTTCACGCTTTGGCATTTTACGCACCCAAATAGGGGCCAAAGTACAATTTTCCAACACTGTCAAATGCGGAAACAGATTGAATGACTGGAACACCATGCCCACATCTGAGCGAATGGTCTCAAGATTTTTCAAATCACTTGTCAACTCTGTGCCATAGATGTTGATGCTGCCTTCCTGATGCACTTCCAACCGGTTGATACAGCGTATCAATGTTGATTTGCCAGAGCCTGATGGCCCGCAAATCACGATGCGTTCGCCCTGTGCCACTTCAAGATTAATGTCTTTTAGCACATGGAATTGACCGTACCATTTGTGCATATCCTCAATCTTGACGACAATATCAGATTTCTTTGCTGATTTAGCCATGATGACAATTCCCTATTTATGTTCTGTGCTAAGGCGATTTTCAAGCCATAGCGAATAACGTGACATTGCAAAACAACTTACGAAGAAGAAGAGCGCAACAAACAAATATGTCTCAGTAGACAAACCATTCCATTTCGCATCTGCCAATGCAGCGCGGCCAATACCAAGAGGGTCGAGCAAACCAATAACAACAACCAATGTTGTGTCTTTGTAAAGACCGATAAAGGTGTTCACGATCCCCGGAATTGAAATCTTCAATGCCTGAGGCAATGTGACAAAACGTGTTGTTTGCCAATAATTCAAACCCATTGCTGCGGCAGCTTCATATTGCCCTTTTGGAATTGCCTGAATGCCTCCTCTTATCACCTCAGCGATATAAGCAGAAGCAAAGAAAGTCACCATAATCAACACACGCAAAAGCAGGTTGAATGTCGTGCCAGGTGGCAAGAAGTAATTCAGCATCGTTGAGGCCACAAATAACAAAGTGATCAACGGCACACCGCGCATAAATTCAATAAAGGCAATTGATATCACCCGCACTGATAACAGGCGTGACTGCCTGCCAAGCGATAAGGCAATCCCAAGAGGCAATGACGCCGCAATACCAGTCACCCCGACTATCATCGTGAGCATAAAGCCGCCAAAAGTATTGGTGCCAACTTCTGGTAAACCTAAAATGCCGCCACAGATAAGGAAATAAGCCACAAACGGATAGGCAGCTGAAAACCACAATAGCTGACGGCGGAATGGTGTGTTTGGATATAATAACGGTGCCACTGCCACAAATAGCAGTATAAATGCTACATTTGGGCGCCATCTTTCATCTACAGGATAAAACCCATACACAAATTGCCCGATACGTTTTGTGATAACGGCCCAACAAGCACCGCTGTCAATTTCGCGGCATTCAGCTCTGCTTGACGCATCAACAACAGCGTCAAGAACAAACCATCCGGCAATATTGGTCAGCAACCAATAAAGAAAAATGGCTGTGATAATGGTCAGAACAGAATTACCAATGCTTGAGAATAAGTTTGCACGAAGCCATCCTGAGACACCTATGGTGCCAGGCGGTGGTGACAAGTCAGGATGAGAACCTGGCGCGAATCGTTGTTTATCAGCCATGACTATCCCCTATCTGTCTACAAGCTTTACAGCGTTGTTATACCAGTTCATTCCTGCAGAAATCGACAATGAAATCGCAAGATACATACCCATCACCATAAGCATTGTTTCAATTTCACGACCTGTTTGGTTCAGGGTAATCCCGCCCAATGTTGCGACAAGATCCATATAGCCAATCGCAATCGCCAAAGATGAGTTCTTTGTCAGATTGAGATATTGTGATGTCAGTGGTGGTATGATGACACGGCGTGCTTGCGGTAAAATCACAAGGCTCATCACACGACCTGGTCTTAGACCTAGCGCCTCAGCAGCTTCTCTTTGGCCTTTGTGAATGGCCAAAATACCTGCACGCACATTTTCGGCAATAAACGCGGCTGTGTAGATGGCAAGGGCAAAGGTCAATGCCACAAATTCAGGTAATAAATGCATGCCGCCCTTGAAATTAAACCCTTTGAGCGCAGGATATTCAAATGAAACAGGGCTGCCGGAGGCAAAGAATGCAATCACAGGCAAACCAATTAAAACACCCAGATTTATCCAGAAAACAGGCATTTGCTGACCTGTCTCTGACTGTTTTTTCTTTGCATGCCGGGAGAAGAAAACACAAAAGACAATCGCGGCCACAATCGCAAGATATAACGCAGAAATACCCACTTCAGCGATTGGCTCTGGTACATAAAAGCCACGATTGGTCAAAAATGACACATCCCCTAATGATAATGCTTTTTTGGGGTGCGGCAGCGTATTGATGATAATGCCGTGCCATAAAAGGATATGCAGCAAAATAGGCACATTGCGTGTAAATTCAATGTACCAATAGGTCACATTGCGCGCGAGCCAGTTATTTGAAAGGCGGATAATACCGAGAATAACCCCCATAATTGTGGCGAGAATAATTCCGAATATTGCCACAAGAAAAGTATTGAGGAGACCAACAAGCGCGGCCCTGAAATGAGACGAACGGTTTGTGTATTCAATCAGTGTCTGATTAATGTCATAGCCGGCTGGTTGAGACAGAAAATCAAAACCAAAATTTTTATTCAAGGCAGCAAAATTTGTCACAAGGTTGCTGACCAACCATCCAAAAGCGCCAAATACCGCGAAAATAACGAGGATTTGCATCACGACAGCGCGTGATTCTTCATGCCTCCAAATGCGTGCGAGAAATTCCACAATCTGACCTATCAACCATTAAAGAGATAAATAAAAAAATGAGGCGGCACAAAATGGCCGCCTCATCATAATCATCAGATGATTACTTAATTGGTGGGACGTAGAACAAACCACCGTCACGTGCAAGAGCGTTCATGCCACGTGATAGGCCAAGAGGCGCCAAGTTACGGTCGAATGATTCTTTGTAGTTACCAACCTGTGACAGGATGTTTAGCGCCCAGTCACTTGAAAGACCTGCCTGCTCAGCGCCCTGTAGAGGGTCAACACCAAGTAGACGGTTGATCTCTGGGTTGTCGTTCAACTGGCTTGCCAACTGCTTTGCGTTTGCAGATGTAATGCCTAGCTCTTCACCTGCTTGCATTGCGCGCAATGTCCAGGCAACGATATCTGCCCAGTTATCATCACCTTCACGTACCACAGGGCCTAGAGGCTCTTTTGATACAACTTCAGGAAGGATAACGTGTGCTGCTGGATCGTCAAATGTTGCACGTGTGGCAGCAAGACCTGAACCATCTGTTGTGTACACATCGCAACGACCTGCAAGGTAGCTTTCGCGTGCTTCAGCGTTTGTTTCGATTGGCACTGGCTCATATGACATGCCATTACCTGCAAAATATTCAGCAAGGTTCAATTCTGTTGTTGTACCAGTTTGGATACATACAGAAGCACCGTCTAGTTCTGTTGCTGAGCTAACACCCAATGCTGCCGGCACCATAAATGCCTGACCATCATAGTAGTTTACACCGATGAATGTCTGCGCCAAGTCAACGTCACGGCTGAATGTCCATGTTGTGTTACGTGACAAGATTTCGCCTTCGCCAGCTGCTAGCTTTGTAAAGCGTGTCTTACCAGTGGCAGTTACGAACTCAACTTTTGTTGAATCACCAAGAACAGCAGCAGCAACAGCGCGGCAGAACTCAACGTCAAAGCCAGTCCAGTTACCTGCATCATCCGGGCTAGCAAAGCCTGTCAAACCAGTGTTAACAACACAATTCAAATGGCCGCGTGCACGAACATCTTCCAATGTGCCGGCATTTGCTGATGAAGCCGCAACCACACCTGCAAGACCAGCCATCGCGATCAAGATTTTTTTCATTGTTTCATTCCCTCAAAGAATTGGATAGTTTGGTATATGTCACGAAAACGTGACGTCCCCCATAACCCTTAGTAATAGGCAAGAAAAAAGACAATTGAAAGCGTTATTTCTAAAATGACACTGAAAATGGCAACAAAATTGCTAAAAAACAGAGATAAAGATGGCAGATAAGTCCAAAAAACACATCACAACAACTCTTGCGACCGCGAGCTTATCGCCGAAGGCAAATCACGGTATACCAAACCCGCCGATTTACCGCGCTTCGACCATCATAAGTGACAGATTGGCACAATATCGCGGCGAAGAGCCGCAAGATTATGATTATGGAAGAGTTGGCACCCCTACTTCAGAGGCATTTGAGAGAGCGGTTGCCGCCATCTATGGCGCTGATGATGTGGTCTCAACCCCATCTGGCTTATCTGCCATCAGTCTTGCTTTACTGGCCTTTGCCAAATCAGGTGACCATCTGTTATTTCCAGATTCCCTTTATGGCTCATCACGCCGTTTTGTGACAAAAATGCTTGTGAATTACGGCATAGATGTCAGCTTTTACCCTGCCAGGGTCAATTCAGATATTGAAAGCTATATCAAGCCAAATACCACCATCTTATATTTAGAAAGCCCCGGCTCGCTCACCTTTGAACTACAGGATATCCCTGCCATGGTAGAGATTGCCAAGCAGAATCATCTGTTGACGATGATTGATAATACATGGGGTACCGCATTACATCATAACGCTTTTGATAAGGGCGTTGATATCATCATTGAGGCAGCCACTAAATATATCACCGGCCATTCTGATGTGAATCTTGGTGTAGTGTGTGCAAAAGGCAATCTGGCAAAAAAGCTGCGTTTTGCGGCAACCGCCTTTGGGATTTGTGCAGGGCCAGAGGATTTATATCTTGGTGTGCGCGGCTTGCGCACAATGTCTGTCCGCCTGAAACAATCTGAGGCTGCAGGTCTTGCGTTGGCGCAATTTGTTGAAGCACAGCCAGACGTTTTGGCTGTATTGCACCCTGCTCTGCCATCTTCGCCTGACCATGCACTATTTCAGCGTGATTTTTCAGGATCCTGTGGTCTTTTTGGCTTTGTTTTATCGCCTGATATCCCTCAAACAACCATTGATAAAGCGGCAAATAGTCGTGAAATTTTTCACATTGGCGCTAGTTGGGGTGGCTTTGAAAGCCTGCTGACACAAGCCATTTTAACGCCCAACATGCGTGTCCATCCGACAAATTTGCCAGAGGGATATCTTATGCGCATTTATGCAGGACTTGAAGATATAGATGACCTGAAATCTGACCTAGCGGGCTTTTTTGCGATGCTTCGCTAAGGCGCCACCTGATTTTCTGGCAGGTTTTTTGCCGGGCTTTGCAGAAAGGCCTCTTTTCAGGCGCCCCTCGCCTGCTTTTTGACGATTGGCGTTTGGCCGGTCATCACGTGCTTTTCTTTGTTTTGGTCTTTTATGTTCAGAAGCTTTGTTTGCTGACTCTTTGTGAGAGGTTCTTTTTGATGATTTGTCAGAGGCAGATGATTTGTCATTTTTGTCAATCTGCGCTTCGAAATTCTTCAAAATATCATCTATCACATTCAGGTTTTTCTTTTCCTTACGCTGAGGCCTGTCTGATTTAGCTTTTTTATCTCTGCGCGGCGCATCTGACGGGGCAAGGCGTTTTGGTTTGCTGTCCTGACGCGCTTTGCTGTCAGAACGGCGCTTTTTTGGCCCAGAATAAGATTTATCATCATCTTGTTTTTTATCTTTATGTTTGCGCGCCTGCCCATTGCCGGCAGATTTTTTTGCAAGAGGCGCAACCGTGCTTGCATCGCCGCGCAATGATATGCCCATCAGGGCTTCAATATCTTTCAAATAAGATTTTTCTGACCGGTCAACTAATGATATCGCAAGGCCTTTGCGCCCTGCCCGCCCGGTTCTGCCAATGCGATGAACATATGATTCAGCAATATTGGGAATATCATAATTTATCACAAGAGAAATATCACTGATATCAAGACCACGACCTGCCAGATCTGTTGCCACAAGAATAGTGACTTCGCCAGATTTGAACTCCTCCATTATGTGGCGTCTTTGCCCAAAAGACTTATCGCCATGTAAAGATTGGGCAAAATGTCCGGATTTGATTAATTGCACCTGCACCTTATCAGCGCCACGTTTTGTTCTGGTGAAAATAATGACTTTTGACCAGTCCGTTTCATCAAGAATACGCTTTAATTCTGCAGGTTTTTGAGGCTTATCGACAAAAATAATCTCTTGTTTTACGTTCTTTGCAGGCTCTGATTCACGGCTAACCGCAATCCGCTTGGGATTTTTCAGCAATTCGCTTGCTAATTTTTCAATAGGCCGCGGCATAGTGGCAGATGTTAATATCGTCTGGCGCTCATCTGGCACGGTGGCCATGATTTGACGAATGGCCGGCACAAAGCCCATATCAAGCATTTGGTCAGCCTCATCAAGCACCACATAGCGCACTTGAGCCAAAGACACAGCCCCTGATTCAATGTGGTCAATTAATCTGCCGGGTGTGGCTACGATTAAATTCACGCCGCGCGCCAAGGCCCGCAATTGCCCTTCATAACGTGCACCACCTACGATTAACGCTGAGGCAAATTTGACATATTGCCCATAAAGACGCGCATTTTCGAGAATTTGTGAGGCAAGTTCTCTGGTTGGTGTGAGTACCAACACATCACATTTACCTTTTGTGGGACGCTCTTTGATACGCGACAACATTGTCAGCAGAGGCAATAAAAATGCTGCCGTTTTACCTGTGCCTGTTTGCGCAATGCCAATAGCATCATGTCCTTCAAGCAAGTGAGGTATCATTTGTGCTTGGATGGGAGATGGCGACTGATATCCCAATGTTTCGATGGCACGGTACACTGGCTTTGCAAGCGCTAAATCTGTAAAATCAGTCAAAATACGTCTTTCTTATGATGCCATAGCCTTATCAGGGCTCAGCAATTTATGATGAACTTTGCCATTTATCTTTGGCATTATCATCGCTTTCGCGTGCATCCACCCAAGACACACCGTCTTTTTTTTCCTCTGCCTTCCAAAAAGGCGCATCAGTTTTGAGATAATCCATAACGAAATGACAAGCCTGTATCGCCTCAGAGCGATGTGCAGAAGAGGCTGCCACCATCACAATCATGTCTGAAGGTTTTAGCCGCCCGATGCGGTGAATAACACGTAATCCCGTTAAAGACCACCTCTTCATTGCCTGTTCTGCAATTTTCGTGATTTGTTTTTGGGTCATGCCTTCATAATGCTGCAAATGAAGGGCAACAAGATCAGATTCTTCATCACGCACAATGCCGAAAAAAGCGTTGATAGCACCTGTCTTTGATGATTTCAGCTGTGCCAGTTCAACAGCAGGGTCTATATCAGCTTCGCGCACATCAATGAACAAATCTGTCATGATCTATCCTCCTGTTACAGGCGGAAAAAAAGCAATTTCATCATTATCCTGAACAGGCTCATCAAAGCTGGCAAATTCATGATTGCGCGCAACCCGTATCATTTTGGTTTGTGATAAAGCTGCCTCATGTCCTGCTGATTGAGATCTCAGATAAGAGGTGAGTGTTTCAATGGTTGTCACCTCAGGCGGGCAGGTAATTTGTTCTTGTGAACATCCTGTATGATCCTGCAACCACGCAAAATAGCGAATGATCATAAATACACCTTTTGATTAAATCATGATAAAGGGCACCTTTTGCCCCTCATTTATGTGATCAGCTTCAAAGGGAAGCTCAGCCAGACCATCTGCGCCTGTCAAAGAGGAAAGCACCCCTGCCCCTTTTCGACCATGCGGCACCATGACAGTCTCACCGGATTTTGTCAAAGCGAGTTTTACCCGCACAAATTCAGCGCGTTCATTTACAGGTTTGGTTGCCGAAAAACCAACTGGCAACATTATTTTTTTCAGGTGCGGGAAATGCCCATGAGATAATTTATCCAATAAAGGGGCAACAAACAGCTTGTAGCATACAAATACAGCCACAGGATTGCCGGGAAGCGCAAAAATGGGGATCTGACCAAATTTGGCCGCGGCAACAGGACGACCCGGCTTCATTGCGACACGCCAGAATAAGGAAGTCGCCCCAATCGAAGATAAGGCAGATTGAGTGTGATCTTCCACCCCTTGTGAGGCACCGCCTGACGAAATCACCATATCGCAGCTTTTCGATAAGGCAGTGTAGGCTTCTGCCAGATGAGTGGCATCATCACGAATAATACCGCCATCTATCGCAAGGTGTCCTGCCTGTTCTATCAGCGCTGTGATCAGGGGGCGGTTGGTATCAAAAATATGCCCAAAAGGCTTTTCGACCTCTGCTTGCGGATTGACAAGCTCATCTCCTGTCGACAACACACCAACACGCAAAGGGCGCATAACCGATATGTCTTGTTGGCCAATTGCAGCCAATTGCGCAATATGCACAGGCGATATGATGTCCCCTTGTTGAATGATTTGCTCACCAAGTGCCAGATTTTCACCTGCAGGGCGCGCATTTTTTCCTGCAGCCATTGGTTTTGAAAAGCGAACATGGTTGTCTTTTGCAACACAAAATTCCTGCATCATGACGCAATCTGCCCCTTTTGGCATGATAGCGCCTGTAAATATACGTACCGCCTGTCCCGGGCTAACTGTGCCATCAAATGGATGACCTGCCTTTGCCTCACCAATAACTGGAAAATCATAATCCGGATTGTCTGACAAAAAGGCTGACGATACACAATAGCCATCTACAGCAGCGTTATCTGTTTCAGGTAGTGATAAAGGGCTTTTTATGGTGGTTGCACTGATACGGCCGTAAGCTGCACGAACAGGAATGGTCTGCGTGCCAGCCACCTGATGAAAGGCATCATTAAGCCTGTCTCTGGCAACCTCATAGCGAATAGCGGCCTCCATCATAACAATGCTACCTTTGCGCTATTTGTTGCAAGAATGTGAATAAAGCACTGACATCATCACGGTGAAACCACGGCAAAGGACAGTCAATGACAGGCGCCTCACTCATAACCGCTATGATATGTTTATCTGTTTGGTATAGTGGCGTCTTGGAAAGGTGAGGCATAAAGATCTCTATTTTTGGGATTGCCCCTTCTTTGAACCCTTCGACTAAGACCCAGTCTGTGTGATCAAGGCGGCTTAACAAGTCTGACAGGACTGGCTTTTGTGCAATGGCATTTTCTGTGAATAAGGCAGAACGTCTTTCACTTGCAACTAATACCTGAGAGGCGCCGGCCTTGCGGTGTCGCCAACTATCTTTGCCTTCAATGTCAGCATCAAAATGATGATGGGCATGCTTTATGGTGGAAATGGATATCCCTTGATTATTTGCAAGCCTGATAAGCTTTTCAGCAAGGGTGGTTTTGCCTGAGCCAGACCATCCGGCAAACCCAAAAACAAAGGGTGATGGTGATGATTTTGCCATAAGGCCAGCCTCCTCAGCCGCCTGTCACATTCATGTGACGTGCCACTGCCGGACCTGATTTTTGCCTGCTAATCTCAAAATCATGGCCTTTGGGCTTGCGGGCAATCGCATCTAAAATGGTTTGACGCAATGTATCGGGGCCGCCCTGACGCAAAGCTTTGGCCAAATCAGCCTTATCATCCTGACCAAGGCACATATATAATTCGCCCGTACAAGTCATGCGTACACGGTTGCAACCTTCACAAAAATTATGCGTTAAAGGCGTGATAAACCCAAGTCTGCCACCTGTTTCTGCCACTTCATAATAGCGCGCAGGTCCGGCTGTTTTGTGGGCGCTTTCGCTGAGTGTAAACTCTTCTTCCAGCAAAGCCTTCACATCTGATAAAGGTAGATATTGGTCAAGACGACTTTCAGAACCGATATCGCCCATCGGCATGACCTCAATAATGGTTAAATCAAATCCTTCAGCACCACACCACCGCAGCATATCCGCAAATTCATTATCATTCACACCTTTGAGTGCTACCATATTGATTTTTAGCTGCAATCCTGCTTTTTTCGCAGCCTCAAGGCCTGACATAACCTTTGATAAATCGCCCCATCTTGTGATTTTTTTGAAACTGTCGGGATCACGGCTATCAAGAGAAATATTGAGCCTGCGAACCCCTGCTTGATATAAGTGATCAGCCATTTTTTCGAGCTGACTGCCATTTGTCGTAAGGGTGACTTCATCAAGCCGCCCTGCTCTGACCTTATCCCCCAGAGACTGGATCAGTTGCATGATATTGCGGCGGACCAATGGCTCACCGCCTGTTAACCTGATTTTTCGCGTACCAAGACTGATGAATGTTTCGGTTATTTGCTCAAGCTCTTCTAGAGAGAGTAGTTCTGATTTTGGCAGAAACGTCATCTCTTCTGCCATACAGTAAACACAACGAAAATCACATCTGTCCGTCACAGATAAGCGAATATAATCCACGATGCGGCCAAAGGGATCTATCAACGCGTTGTTATCGTTTTTCATGTGCTGAGACATTGTGGTGTGTTATCTTCTTTGAATAGCAACTCATTTTTTTCAGACTATCTGCCTAAAACGCCCGTTATCATAAGACTTTTTGAACAGATCATAAAGCACTTTCCTAGGCAATCGGAATAAGATAGAGAAGAAGATAGTGACCAAAGATAAAAAGGCAAATTCAGCCGTCAATAAAAACTTCATAAAATTACTAAAATAGATATTTTTATCAATGATTTATAGACTTTTATTAATTTTGTTTCTTACCATATATCTGCCGATTTCGGGGACTAAGGCAGATATCTTATTATTGCAATCGACAACATCTACCCTGAATTCCGGTCTTTATGATTATTTACTGCCGTCTTTCACCAAAGATACCGGAATCAAAGTTCATGTGGTTGCGGTTGGCACTGGCAAGGCGCTCGCTAATGCTCGTCATTGCAATGGAGATGCGTTACTGATTCATTCTACGAAAGACGAAATCACTTTTGTGTCCTCTGGCTTTGGCCTTTACCGTCATGATGTGATGTATAATGATTTTGTTCTGGTCGGTCCCTTTGATGATCCTATTGGATTATCAGCTTATGATACCGCCGCAGAGGCATTTGGGGCTATCGCTCAAAACCGTGCATTATTTGCCTCACGCTCAGATGATAGCGGGACACATAAAACAGAAATGCGCTTGTGGCACGATGCCGGATTTGACCCTGTCCCTCATAGTGGTGACTGGTATTTAGAGACAGGTTCCGGCATGGGGGCAACTCTCAATCTGGCAGTCGAAAAAAAGGCTTATAGCCTGACAGACAGAGCCACGTGGCTTGCCTTTGCCAATAAACAGGAACATCGCATTTTATTCGAAGGTGATAAGAGGCTATTTAACCAATATGGTGTTATCCCCATTAGCAAAAAAGCTTGTCCAAAAACCAATGAGGCAGCGGCTATCTTGTTTGCAGACTGGCTTATCTCTGACAGAGGGCAGGCCTTGATAGCTGGCTATCAAAAAGCAGGCAATCAGCTTTTCACACCAAATGCCCGCTAAAATTTTTTTGAGTTGTGTCTGGCAGTGTTAAATCTCAAAAGGAATATCGCAAACAACGCCCTTATGAGTGCCCACAGTTGAGGTAATGGTCAATTCCTGACCTGTCTGTGCGACCTCAGTGTTTAACATGGCAAAGGCGATATTTTGATTCATATCAGGCGAAAAAGCAGCTGAGGTTACAAACCCGACATTGTGACCAGACTCTTCGATTTGCCACGGCATTGTCAATGGTTTGACTTTTGCGCCGTCCATTTTCAATCCCCTGATGCGTCTTTTCAGGCCAGCATCACGTTGACGCAGTAACGCCTCTTTGCCGATATAGCTGTGGTCGTTATCAAGACTGCAATATTTCTCCAGCCCCATTTCCAAAGGGGTTTCACCGCGTGTCATATCATTCCCATATGAGAACAGACCACCTTCGATACGCTCAATCAGATTCGGGCAGCCAGCGCGCAGGTTAAAAGCCTCACCTTTTGCTGTAATCGCATCCCACAAATCATTACCAAGAGCGCTGTCTGGCAAGTAAATTTCAAATCCACCCTGCTTTGACCAGCCTGAGCGTGCTATGGCCATTGTCAAGCCCTTAAACTCAAACCACTTAAAGCGGAAGAACTTTATGCTTCTGACCTCTTCACCAAAGACTTTTGCTAACAAATCTTCTGCCATTGGGCCTTGGATGGCCAGAGGCGATACATCTGGTTCTGTCACCTCTACATTCAGGCCCAACCCTTCTGCCAGACCTGCGGCCCATAGTAATAAGTCGGAATCTGCAATTGAAAACCAAAATGTGTCTGGCGCAATACAAAGAGCAACAGGATCATTTAGCATACCACCCTTGCCGTCAACCACAGGCGTGTAATAACAACGTCCCGGCTCAGCGTTTGACAGATCACGTGCGCTTATCATAACCGCTAATTTATGAGCATCCGGGCCTTTCAACTGAACCTGGCGTTCAACTGCAACATCCCAGATTTGTGCATATTTCTTCAGGTGATGATAATCATCTTCAAGTGACGAAAACACAGATGGTAACAGCATGTGGTTATAAACAGTATAACCGGACACGCCTGATTGTGCGACACGCTCTGAAAAAGGTGTGGGGCGCAAACGGCGTGACGGAAAAATGGGGGCTCCTGACATGGCTAAACTCCTCTGACGAAACTATCTGATATGCACAAATAAGCCTGTTATAGCGACATGCCGTTTTCTATTTGAAAAAGCAAGTCAATCAATAAAAATAATTATACAATAGAGAAAATTTAATCAGATTTAGACTTGGCACCCAAAGCGCCAAAGAGTACATCTAACAAACAGGTTGTTATCTCAGCCAACCAGTCCCAGAGACAAAGGTAAAGCAAAGGTTTCAAAGCTTCATGTCAGGTTCTTACAAATTCGATACGCTCACACTTCATGCAGGACAGATTGCCGATAAATCCACAGGCGCACGCGCTGTGCCAATTTATCAGACAACGTCTTATGTGTTCCAAGATACAGAACATGCCTCTTCGCTATTTAATATGGAAGTCGGTGGTCATATTTATTCCCGTCTAACCAATCCGACTATTGCCACCTTAGAGCAGCGTGTTGCCGCTCTTGAAGGCGGAGTTGCTTGTGTGGCTGTCTCTTCAGGTATGGCGGCTTTGTTTTTGACTGTGTTATCTCTGGCAAGTCAGGGAGACCATATTGTTGCATCTTCGCAGATGTATGGGGCAAGCATTAACCTTTTTCAGCATACGCTGCCACGATATGGCATTAATACCACCTTTGTTGCGCCAAATGATTTGGCAGCCATTGAGGCAGCCATTCAACCAAATACAAAAATGGTTTTTGGCGAGGTTATTGGTAACCCCGGCCTTGATGTGATGGATGTGCCTGCCGTTGCAGAGATTACAAGCAAAGCAGGTGTGCCATTGGTCATTGATGGCACCTTTAACACACCTTATTTATTCCGTCCGATAGAGCATGGCGCCAATATTGTTATTCAATCCCTGACAAAATGGATGGGGGGTCATGGTGTCGCTATGGGCGGCGCGGTGATAGATGGCGGTAATTTTGACTGGGGCCAAAATGACAGATTCCCAACTTTGACAGAGCCGCATTATGCATTTCAAGGCGTAAATTTATGGGAAGAATTCGGCCCGTCTGCGTTCAGTGCCAGAGTAAGATCTGAGGGTATGTATAATATTGGCCCGTCACTCAGCCCGACAAATGCGTTCCATCTCCTGCAAGGGTTGGAGACATTGAATTTGCGCATGGACAGACATATTGCGAACACATCATCTTTATTGGCGTTTTTGACAGAACATGAGCAAATTGCATGGGTAAAACATCCCTCTTTGCCAGATCACCGCGATCATGAAATCGCAAAACGCCTTATGCCGAAAGGTGTGGGATCTATTATCTCATGTGGCATTAAGGGTGGACGTGAAGCAGGAAGAGCCTTTATTGAAAATGTCCAGCTCGCCTCACATCTTGCGAATGTAGGTGATGCAAAAACATTGGTTATTCATCCCGGCAGCACAACACATTCTCATTTGACCCCGGATGCGATGATCGCCGCAGGGCTGACTGATGATATGATACGTATTTCAGTGGGCCTTGAAGATAGCAGCGATATCATTGCAGATTTCAAACAAGCCTTACGCGCTGCCAAAAAAGCGTCTGAATAGAGGTGATATCATGCGCATTACTGTAAATGGGGATAACATTTTCATTTCCACCGGTGGCCGGGACTTTGACAGTAACGGGCCTGTGTTGCTGTTTATCCATGGCAGTGGCCAGTCACATCTGACCTTTTTGCAACAAGGGCGTTTTTTTGCCAATCGTGGCTGGCAGGTTTTGAATGCGGATATGCCTGCGCATGGTCATTCTGGCGGCAAACCACTGAATAATATCGAACAAATGGCAGAATGGTATCATTCATTGCTAAAGAGCGTGGATGTTCAAAAAGTGCAGGTCATTGGCCATTCTCAAGGTTGTCTGGTCGGGTTGGAACTTGCCAGAAAATATCCTGAAATGGTCTCAAAACTTTGCCTGATTGCAGGGGCGATGGCCATCCCTGTAAATGATGCTTTGCTGGATATGGCAGAGAATAACCAGACAGCTGCCTATCAGGCGATGGTGAATTGGGCGCATGGGGCTGACAGCCATTTATATGACCATAGCTGGCCCGGCCATGCCCATATTGAATTTGGCACAAAAGTCATGAGCGGCAATGATGACAATGCATTATATGCTGATCTGAGCGCCTGTAACAATTATCAGGGCGGGGCTGTGGCAGCCGGGTCTGTGCAATGTCCAACCCTAGCCATTCTGGCTGAACAAGATAGGATGACTCCTGTCAAATCTGGCTTAAAAATGGTAGATTCTATCACCAATTGTGATGTGCATGTTATCGCAAAAGCAGGCCATTTTTTGCCATCAGAACGACCATTTGACGTCAATCAGAAATTACGCCGCTTTCTGTCATAAGAGCATTGAGAAGAGTACATAATGTCTAAAGAATTGCAAAAAATTGCCGTTATTGGTTCTGGCACAATGGGCAGCGCTATCGCCGGCCAAATAGCGAATGCGGGAATGAATGTGTTATTGCTTGATCTGCCCTCAGATGGTGACAATGTAAATCAGGTCGCACAGTCAGCCATTGACCGTCTGCTAAAATCTGATCCCCCTGCCCTTATGCATAAAAAGCGCAGCGCCCTTATTTCGGTTGGCAATATCAGAGATGATTTTGAAACATTAGCGGATTATGATTGGATCATTGAGGCTGTGGTTGAGCGCCTTGATATCAAAAAAGATCTTTACCAGCGCCTGAATGAGACAACAAAATCAGATTGTATCATTACATCCAATACATCGACCATACCCATTAAATTGCTTGTTGAAGACATGCCTGCATCTTTTCAACAGCGTTTTGCCATCACGCATTATTTCAATCCTGTTCGCTATATGCGCCTGCTTGAACTTGTAAGAGGCGATCATACAAGTGATGAGGTCATTGATTTGCTTGCAGATTTTAATGATCGCATTTTGGGCAAAGGCGTTGTTGCCTGTAATGATACCCCCGGCTTTCTTGGCAATCGCGTGGGTGTTTATGCCTTGCAGGTTGGCTTGAATGAAGCTGCCAGGCATAATCTGTCTGTCGAAGATGCAGATGCGTTAATGGGACGTCCTATGGGCATTCCTAAAACGGGTGTTTTTGGTCTCTATGACCTTATTGGCATTGATTTGATGGCTGATGTTGTTGATACACTTGCAACCATCCTGCCAGAAAATGATGCGTTCCATGCAGTGGGACAACAGCATAACCCGGTGCAGCCACTGATCAAAAAGATGATTGCAGATGGTTATACAGGTGATAAAGGATTAGGCGGCTTTTACCGCCTTGATGAGGCTGAAACCGAATGGGCAGTCTCACTGGCAGATGGCACATTATCACTTCGCAAAACAAATCTGTGCCGCAAAGCAGCCCTTGCAGCTGAGATGCAGGCTCGTAATCTAGACCCGTTACCAATGCTGATATCACGAGATGACGATACATCAGAAGAAGAGCATGCGCAGACAAATTTCATCAGAAGCGCGCTTGCCCATATCTTGCAATATGCGGCGTCTTTGATACCTGATGTCACACAAACACCGCAGCAAATTGATGATGCGATGAAGCTTGGGTTCAATTGGATAAAAGGTCCTTTTGAGATGATGGACGCCCTTGGCCATGAGGCGGTGCGTGAGCTGATAGAAGAAGCTGGCCTTTCTGTGCCACCATCATTATCAGGAGATGAGGCCTTTTACAGGGCAGAAAATGATGTTTTGCTTGTCGCGCAATTTAGCAAAGAGGCAAGCCGTGTTGATGATGCGCCTGTGCAATTGCCAGATGGCACCATGCGCTTTCATATGATGCGCCAATGTTTGACACCCATATGCCAGAATGAATCAGCAAGCTTGTTTGCGATTGGCGATGATTTACGCCTGATTGAATTTCATTCAAAGGCAAATGCGCTGACTGATCAGTCTATGAAAATTGTCAAAGAAGCAGCAGATGATCATGGCCGCGGCATAATTGTTCATAATGATGCGCAGCATTTTTCCGCAGGTGTTGATTTGAACGCGTTCAGAGCCCTTATTGACGCCGAAAATTGGTCTGGCATAGATGCCTTTCTTGATCGCTTTCAGCAGGCAGTAAAAGCGCTTAAATATACGAATGTGCCTGTGATAGGCGCCCCATCCGGCCTTGCAATTGGTGGCGGTTTCGAGGTGCTTGCCCATTGTGATAAAATCATTGCCCATGCCAATAGTGTGCTTGGCCTTGTTGAATCCGGCGTTGGGGTCGTGCCGGCTGGCGGCGGTGTCAAGGAAAGCTATTGGCGTTGGTATCAGGCAACAAATGACTGGCGCAAAGCTGCCTGGCAGACATGGATGCAGATTGGATATGGCCTGACAGGAACGTCACCAGAAACATCTGCACGCTATCATTATTATCGTGACGGACATGATGATATGGTCATGAACAGAGATAAGCTAATCATGCAGGCCATGACAGGCATTGAGGCAATGATATCAGATGGCTACATGCCTCCTGCAGCACCAAAATTCACTCTTGCACCTTATGAGCTAAGGCATGAAATGGCTGATTTCATGGATAAGGGAATTGCCGATGGTCTGTTCTTTGCCCATGATAAGGTTGTGGCAATGCAAATCGCCACTATCGTCACAGCTGATGAGCATGAAGATGTTATTGAGGTAGGAGAAGATGACCTTTATGCGCGAGAGAGACGCGCTTTTATCAATCTTGCCAAAACAACATCTACAAAAGAGCGTATTGTGACAATGCTTGATAAAGGTGCGCCGGTAAGAAACTAACCTTGATTTGTGAAAGAGGCGGTTATTATGACGTTTTCTTATACTCCTGATAAATTTGACCAATTTGAAAAGCAATCGTCAAATTACGTGCCTTTGACGCCTTTGTCATTTTTGCCCCGCACAGCGTTAATGTTTGGTGACAAACCATCTGTGATATATGGAAATCGTCAGTTTTCATGGTCTCAGACTTATGAGAGATGCAAACGACTAGCCAGTGCTCTGGTCTTAGCAGGGTTGCAAAAACATGACACGGTCGCGGTGATGGCTGCGAACACACCTGAATTGGTCGAATGCCATTTTGGCGTTCCTATGGCGGGCGGCGTTCTTAACACAATCAATATCCGTCTTGATGCCAGCACCATCGCTTATATCCTCAATCACGGAGAAGCGCGTTTTCTGATAACAGATACCGGCTTTTCAGAGACTATTAAACAAGCGCTAAAAGAAATTGGCCGTGATGATATTACTGTGATTGATATCATTGATACACAGGCAGACACGAATGGTGAAATGCTTGGCAGGCGTGATTATGAGGCCTTTTTAGAGACCGGGGACCCGGATTTTGCATGGCAAATGCCGCAGGATGAATGGGACCCTATCACATTAAATTACACATCTGGCACAAGCGGCAAGCCGAAAGGTGTGGTTTATCATCACCGGGGCTCTTATCTGATGTCTATGGGGACAGTCACAGACTGGGATTTGCCGCGCCATCCTTCTTATCTTTATACAGTGCCAATGTTCCATTGTAACGGGTGGGGCCATGCCTGGACGATGACAGCGCTTGCCGGCACGATAATCTGTGTACGGGCTATCACCGCTGAGGCGATTTATGACCTTGTTCATCGACATAATATCACGCATTTTGGCGGTGCGCCTATTGTGCTTGGCATGATTGTAAATGCTGATGATTCTGTGCGCAAACCCCTGCCCCACCAAGTGCAGGTCATGACAGCCGGCGCCCCGCCTCCTGCAGCTATATTAGAAGCTGTCGAAGCTTTAGGGTTTAATGTCACCCAGGTATATGGTCTGACAGAAACCTATGGCCATACGATCATGTGTAGTTGGAACGCTGATTGGGATGATCTTGATTTTGCAACCAAGGCAGACTTAAAAGCCCGTCAGGGCGCTGCCATGGTCCATACTGACAGTCTGCGCATTGTCAGCCTTGAAACAGGCAAAGATGTGCCTGCTGATGGTCAAACGATGGGCGAGATCTGGATAAGAGGCAATACCATCATGAAAGGCTATCTCAAAGATGAAGAGGCAACCAAAGCTACTTTATCTGAAGGTTGGCTTCGCTCTGGTGATTTGGGTGTGATGCATGAAGGCGGCTATATGGAAGTTAAAGACAGGCTGAAAGATATCATTATTTCAGGTGGCGAGAATATATCGTCTGTTGAGATTGAATCTGTCTTACACCGCCACCCTGCGGTCGCGCTTGCTGCTGTGGTTGCCAAAAAAGATGACAAATGGGGTGAAGTGCCTTGTGCCTTTATTGAGCTGAAAGATGGCGCAACTGCGACTGAAGACGAAATTATCGCCTTTGCACGCGAGCATTTAGCAGGCTTTAAGCGCCCGAAACATGTTATTTTCGGCACATTGCCAAAAACGGCAACTGGCAAAATTCAGAAATTTGAATTGCGCACGCGCTAAGACAGCCAGTCTTTTACAGATAAATGCTCAACCGCGTCCCCTGCTAATGAGATTGTTTTGGCTAAGGCTGCTATTTGCGGCAGGCTGAGTGCGCCAAAAAGCATTAGTGAGGCAAGCTTATTTTGCAAAAATGCCTGATCAGCGCCTTCTTTTGCTTGCTCATCTGCGGCAAACAGACCTTGCTTTAGAAGCATCCAACCGGCGGTCAGGGTACCAAGCATCATCAAATAAGGCACACCGGAGGCAGCAATCTCACGAGACTGATTTTGACGAGATAGCAAATTATCAACTGCCTGTTCTGCCAAAACGGTCATATCGTCAAGATCTTGCGCAAATTGTTGAATCATCTGATTATCAAAAGCCTTGCCTTGAAGCGCCGTTTTTTTGATATCCTGTAATAATGATTTTGCCTGTGCGCCATCATCACGCACAGTTTTGCGGAACAGCAAATCATTAGATTGAATAGCCGTTGTACCTTCATAAATAGGTAATATGCGCGCATCACGGTAATGTTGCGCTGCGCCTGTCTCTTCGATAAATCCCATGCCGCCATGAATTTGAACATTATGTGACGTCATGATGAGAGATTGCTCAGTAAGCCATCCTTTGATAACGGGGATCATAAAATCAGCGCGTAATTTTGAGTCCCCCCCTTGTGTCTCAGATTCATCCAGTAAAGCTGCGCCATAAATCATAAGAGCGCGCATGGCTTCACTTTCTGCCTTCATCTGACCAAGCAGACGTGTGACATCAGGGTGATGTATGATAGGACTTTTAGCTTCACGGCCAAGGGGCGTGCCCTGCACTCTTGTCTCTGCATAGTAAAGTGCTTGTTGTAGGGCGCGATCACTCAGAGCTAGCCCCTGTACTCCAACATTAAAGCGTGCATGGTTCATCATGCCAAACATGATGGCTAGGCCCTGATTTTCTTCTCCGACAAGATAACCAACTGCCCCGCCATTTTCACCATATTGCAGCACAGCGGTAGGTGACCCTTTAATGCCAAGCTTTTTTTCAATTGAAACACAATGGACATCATTGCGCTTGCCAAGCGAGCCATCATCATTAATGAGGAATTTCGGCACAAGAAATACTGAGATACCTCTATGCCCTTCGGGCGCATCCGGCGTTCTTGCCAAGACCAGATGGATGATATTTTCAGCCATATCATGTTCACCATAAGTGATATAAATTTTCTGGCCTGAAATCAGATAATGGTCGCCTTGTTTGACAGCTTTGGTTTTAATCGCTGCTAAATCCGTGCCGGCCTGAGGTTCTGTCAAATTCATCGTGCCAGTCCAACGCCCTTCAACCATTGGCGGCACAAATTGTGCCTTTTGTTCCTCACTGGCTGAATGTTGCAATGCTGAAATAAGACCTTGGGTAAGCAAATGACATAATGAAAACGCCATATTTGAAGCTTGCCACATCTCATTAACACATGAACTTAGTGCTAGTGGCATATTTTGGCCGCCAAAGGCCTCTTCTGCCTCCATTGAGGTCCAACCGCCTTCTGCTAGCTGAGAGAAGGCATCCGCAAAGCCCTCAGGTGTTTGCACCTGACCATCATCTTTGCGCACAGCGCCCCCTGATTTATCAGCCGCATGATTAAGAGGGGCTATCACATCACTCGCCAATTTGCCGGCCTCTGTCAAAATAACATCGATCATCTCATCATCAGGCAGCGATTGCGCCAAATGAGGCATATCTGCAGCCAAAGTCGCAAGAGCGAATTTCATATCTGATAAAGGCGCCTTATACATCACGAAAAACCTTCAAAAATGGCAAATTGATAACATTGCCTCACTATAGCGTGCAATCTGATAAAGTCACCTTTTTGACACCGACTTTTCTTAAAGTAAAAAAGACGCATTAAAGACAAGTCTAAGGCGCCGGTACTTGCGAATAAACTATGATCTGGAACAATGCTGAGGCCTGAAAAATATGTCGCCATCTATTGCCATCATGTGGTTTCGCGCAGATTTACGTCTGTCTGACAATCCAGCCTTGTGCGCTGCCTGTGAAGACGGGCAGTTATTGCCGATTTACATTCTTGAAGATGATGATGCTGAAGTTGACAAAATGGGCGCCGCTTCCCGGCTATGGCTCCATCACTCTTTGAGTAAGTTAAATGAGGGATTGGCAGGCAAATTACAGCTATTTGCAGGTTCTGCGGACGCCATCTTACAACAGCTAACAGACCGCTATGATATCACAGCCATTCATTGGAACCGGGCATATGAGCCATGGCGGATAAACAGAGATAAACAGATTAAAACAGCCCTGCAAGATAAGGGCATAAAGGCGCAAAGCCATAAAGCAAATCTGTTATGGGAGCCGTGGGAAGTAACGAAAAATGATGGCACCCCCTATCGTGTATTTACGCCTTTTTACAGACGGGGTTGTCTTGGGACAACACCGCCAAGAAGGCCTTTATCACAGCCTGATAATCTGACCTTTGCAAGCGGTGTCAATGAGGCGGTAACGCTTGACAGCCTTGAATTGCGCCCACGTCATCACTGGCAGAATGATGTGGTATCTGGCTGGCAGGTCGGTGAGACAGGTGCCATGGCGCGCTTGTCAGATTTTTTAGATAATGGGATTGCGCATTATAGCGAGGGGCGCAACCTGCCTGATAAGCCATTTGTGTCTCGCCTGTCTCCTCACCTTCATTTTGGCGAAATTTCAGCTAATCAATGTTGGCATCAAGCGCTTGATCGATTTGGGATGGACCATAAAGGCTGTGATGTCTTTTTATCTGAATTAGGGTGGCGTGAGTTTTCAGCCTCACTCCTATTTTATAATCACGATTTGAAAACCACACCCTTAAATGGCAAATTTGCACATTTTCCCTGGCGGGAATCAGATGATGATCTGGCGGCCTGGCAAGCGGGCATGACAGGTTATCCGATTGTCGATGCCGGTATGCGTGAATTATATCAGACAGGTTATATGCATAATCGTGTGCGCATGATTGTAGGATCGTTCCTTGTGAAAAATTTGCGGCTTCACTGGCAACATGGAGAGGCTTGGTTTTGGGATTGTTTATTTGACGCTGATCATGCGTCCAACAGCGCTAGTTGGCAGTGGATTGCCGGTTGCGGCGCTGATGCAGCGCCCTATTTCCGCGTATTTAATCCTATCACTCAGGCAGAGAAATTCGATCAGGAAGCACATTACATCAAAAAATTTGTGCCAGAATTAAAAGATTTGCCTGCGAAATATTGTGCAGCGCCCTTTACGGCACCGCCAGAGATATTGCGCGCCGCCAATATCACCTTAGGCGTTGATTATCCTCTGCCTGTTGTAGATGCCAAACAATCGCGACTGGACGCACTTGCCGCATTTGCGACTTTGAAAGAGATATCATGACAAAGCGCCTTTTATTGATCATGGGAGATCAGCTAAGCAGAAACAGTCCTGTTCTGGCTGAGGCTAGCCCTGATACAGATATCATTGTAATGGGCGAGCTAAGTGATGAGGCCACAACACCGCGTCACCATAAGAAGAAAATCGCATTTATCTTTTCTGCCATGCGTCATTTTGCCAAATCCTTGCAACAAGATGGTTTCACAGTCCTATATCAACATTTTGATACTGATAATGGGGCAGCGACTTTTGAGGCTTTAATCCGCAATGCCGCGGATCAGACCGGGCTTGAGGATATTGTCATGCTGCAAGCCTCTGAATATCGCGTGCGCCAATGGCAGACAGATTTTGCAGATAAATGGCACGGGCATGTCACTGTGCTTGAAGATAGCCGGTTTTTAGCCACTCATGATGATTTTTCACAGTGGGCAAATGGAAAAAAGCAGCTTCGGATGGAATTTTTTTATCGGGAAATGCGGCGTAAATTCAATATCTTAATGAGTGATGATAAACCAATAGGCGGACAGTGGAACTATGATTCTGAAAACAGAAAGCCGCCAAAATCAGGACTGACAATCCCTGCGCGGACAACCTTTATACCAGATGAAATCACAGAAGATGTCCTAGCTTTGGTGGATGATTATTTTGATGATCATTTCGGCACCTTAAAACCCTTTGATATGGCTGTGACCAGAGACGAGGCATTGCATGTCTTTGAGTGTTTTATCAAAGAACGCCTCATGGATTTTGGTAATTATCAGGATGCAATGATAACAGATGAGCCTTTTATGTATCATGCACATATTGGCGCTTATCTGAATATTGGCCTGTTAAGCCCTCTTGAGGTTATTAAGCGTGCTGAATTTGCCTATCATCATGAAGGGGCACCTTTGAACGCTGTTGAGGGATTTATCCGGCAAATTCTGGGTTGGCGTGAATATATCAGGGGTATTTACTGGCAATTTATGCCAAATTATGCCGCTCAGAATGCGTTGGGTGCATCACGTGCGCTTCCCGGCTTTTTTTGGCATGGCAAAACGCGCATGAATTGCCTTCATCAAAGCATATCTCAAACCATTGATTTTGCCTATGCCCATCATATCCAACGTCTTATGGTTATTGGCAATTTCAGCCTGTTGGCGGGGCTGTCTCCGGCAAAGGTGAATGAATGGTTTTTGATTGTCTATAGTGATGCATTTGAATGGGTTGAAATGCCAAATGTGACTGGCATGGTATTATTTGCAGATGACGGTATTGTTGCCTCAAAACCCTATGCTGCGGGCGGCAATTACATTGATAAAATGTCAGATTACTGCAAAGGCTGTCATTATAACATCAAAGAAAAAACAGGGGAAAATGCGTGCCCATTTCACTATTTATACTGGGATTTTCTATGGCGGCATGAAGAAAAATTGCGATCAAATCCGCGCCTTGGCATGATTTACAGGACCGCTGATAAAATGGGGCCAGAAAAAAAGCAGACCATCCGCAACGATGCACAAAAATTTCTATCATCGTTAAGCTAATCTATGTTATCAGCCAAGCAAGGATAGGGATATGTCTTGCCCTGCCCTTTTTTCACAGGGACTTCACATGGCACCTCTTGCGCTTTCAGCTTTGAAAAAACACCCTCTTTTTGGCCTGTGTCTTGCAGGGTTTGGTGCTCTTACATTGACACCTGACAGCCTTTTTATTCGCTTATCGGATATGGGAGCGTTTGAGATGCTTGTCTGGCGCGGGATCCAGATGGGGCTTGTTATGTTTTTGCTGTCCTATCTTATGGACCGCAAAAACTTTTCACATAATCTGAGATTAACCTATTCCAAAAGAGGGTTGGTGGTGTGCCTGTGCCAGTTTATCAGCACCGCCTGTTTTGTGATAGGTATCGCGCAAACATCAGTATCAGTTATCTTATTTGCCCTTGCAACCTCGCCTATTTTTGCGGCGTTCTTCTCTCATCTTATTTTGCAAGAGCGCACGCATATTTCAACCTGGCTTGCGACAATATTGACCTTATTTGGCATTGTTCTGACTGTTTTTGATGCCTCTCATGCACAAGGGGCACCAGATGGATCCGTGGTTCTTGGCGCCATATGCGGGCTCACTGCCTCTGCCGCAATTGGGATGAATTTTGTGCTTTTCCGCAAATATACTGACCTACCAGTTGCCCCGATTACTGGCAATGGCTCATTACTTTCCGGCCTTGTAGCGCTTGCTTATATCGGGCCGTGGACTTTGTTTGATGGTAATGTGTGGATGATTTCAGTGTGCGGCCTTTTGATTTTGCCGGTTTCTTTTTTCTGTCTGACCTCAGCGTCACGATACACAGCTGCGGCGAATATAGGCCTGTTAATGTTACTAGAGACCATTTTGGGGCCAGTGTGGGTGTGGATTGGAGTCGGCGAAGGTGCCACAATGCAGATGGTATTTGGCGGGGTTATTGTGATCGTAACGCTCGCCGTCTATGTTATTTACACATCAATGAGATTAAAAAGCGACTCTTAGAAAAGATGCTCTTCATGGCTGTCTTTGAACGGGGCATATTTGGTCATTACATCGGCAAAAGCAGCGCTTTGCAAAAATTGCTGAAGCCATGCGTGAAGATGCGGCCAGTCCTGATTATCAAACCAGTCACTATCAGCGATACGAAACTGGCGCACAAACGGCAAAGTCGCATAATCAAGTAATCCCAAATGCTGACCTGATAATGCAGGCTGACCGGACAGAATCTTATCCCATCTTTGCAAAAAGGCGCTCCCCTTTTTTCGGTGCGTCTCAGCGTCTTCTCCTGCATAACGCGTTGCATATTTATACCTGTCCAGATGAAATTTGAAAATGTCATCCAGCTCATCAAGATGTGATAAAGTTGCCTGTTCATTTTGTTCAAAGCAGGTAAGCCAGTTTTCCGGATCAGACTGGCCAAGTGCCCAAAACATCACATCGCGTGATTCATCAATCACAGTGCCATCAGGCAATTCTATAACAGGCACCGTGCCTTTGGGCGAGGCAGCTAAAAAAGGGGCCGGCTTGTCGCGAAGCAGAATTTCACGAAGACAGACTTTTATGCCGCTTGCTTTGATGGCAAGACGGGCACGCATGGCATAAGGACAACGCCTGAAACTCCATAAAATCGGTAGCTTTGTCATGATTTAGATAACTTTTCAAGAATTGTAAAATGTGGGCCTGATACTTCATAAGCTGACGCAAAGCCGGTGACAAGAACGCCTTTTGTCGGACAAATCTCTATCAGGTGAAAATCTTGAAACTGACTGATAAGATCCATTGTGGCCCCAAAATGAGGTTTCATGTGACTCATAATATCTTCGAACTGCGGTGTTTTGCGCTCTATCACGGTACAATTTGCCTCAAATTTGATACGCACGCGTGCCCAAATTGTTTGTGATTTTTCTTCATCTTCAATAAACAAAAAGCGTGCCTCATTGCCTTTTAGTAAGGATCTGACATGAGAGGATAGCTCGCTTGTATAAATATAAATGGTGCCATTGCTCGCGCGCCAAAAGGGGCTGCTGCCGATATCTGGCTTTGCGTCATCATCACTGACTGAGATTATCAGAGCGCGCGCCTCGTCAAGCAAGGTATCTCTGGCTTTGATGATTTTTTCATTCTTCTGCACGTCTGGCCATTTCTTTATTGTTTTGATCATTCTATTGTACTGATATGGAATGAGAAAGAGGTTTGCGCAAGATGACAACACTCACAATTGATATCTATTCTGATATAATCTGCCCCTGGTGTTATATTGGCAAAAAACGCCTTGAAGAGGCATTATCACAGCGCCCGTCTATTTCTGCCTCTATTCGGTGGCGCGCGTTTCTGTTGAACCCGTCAATGCCGCGTTCTGGCATGGACAGACAATTATATTTGAAACAGAAATTTGGTGAAGCGTCTAACGCTGTCTATGACCGCATTGCCAATGCCGGCAAAGATGCCGGTATCGATTTTCAATTTCAGGATATCACATTGACACCTGAGACCTCTGCTATTCATGCGTTATTGATTGCGTCTGGAAAGCATAGTTTTTCTTTATCAGAACGGTTTTTTCAAGCCTATTTTCTTGAGGGACGCGATATTAGCGACCCTGACGTGCAAAAAGACCTCATCCATCAGGAAGGGTGCGAGAATAGCTATACCAAAGATGCCTTGCAACAAGCCACAACACAAATCAATGATGATATCAAATTTGGGGCAGATGTTGGAATAGATGGCGTTCCTTTTTTTGTCTTCAATGAACAATTTTCACTGGCAGGCGCTCACCCTGCACCTGTGATTTTGAGTGCTATTGATGCCGCGGTTGCGGGCTGATACAACCAGCTATTTAGCCATCTCAGCTAATTCGCTCAATAGCTTTTTTGCGTGGCCTGCGCGCGCTGAGACAAGCTTCAAATCGCGCATGACAACAAGCTTATGATCTCCTTTGAGTTGCACCTGACCTTTTTGACCCGCAATCCATGCGACTAGCGCCTCAGGATTAGCGAAGTGATTATCTTTGAACATCATTGAAAAACCTTTATCACCTGCGTCAATTTTCAATATATTTGCGCGGCGACATAATTGTTTTAATTCAACAATTTGCAGCAAATTCTTAACGGATTCAGGTATCGTGCCAAAGCGATCGATTAATTCAGTCATCATGGCATTCATCTCATCATCTGTTTGCAATGAGGCAATGCGGCGATAAATTGATAACCGGCTTGTTAAATCTGGAATATAGGCCTCAGGGATAAGCACTTTTGTGCCAATTGAGATTAAAGGCGCATAATCCTGACTATCCTCTTCTGCTTGCTTCTGGCGTGATTTTTGCGCAAGTTCAACTGCCTGGCGCAACATATCCTGATATAATTCAACCCCGACCTCTTTTACATGGCCTGATTGTTCATCCCCAAGCAGATTGCCAGCGCCCCTGATATCCAAATCATGAGACGCAAGCGTAAACCCTGCCCCTAATTTATCCAATGTCTGCATGACCTCCAGACGCCTTTTGGCACCTGCGGTCATCACTTTATATTGATCAGTTGCAAGATACGCATAAGCACGTTGTTTTGAGCGCCCAACACGGCCGCGCAACTGATAAAGCTGTGAAAGCCCAAACATATCAGCGCGGTGGATAATCATGGTGTTTGCAGATGGTATATCTATTCCTGATTCCACGATATTTGTGGATAATAATATCTCTGCTTGCCCCTCTCCGAACGCTGTCATCGCTTTGTCGAGCTCTGTTGCAGACATGCGGCCATGAGCTGATATAATTTTGGCATCAGGGACTAATTTAATAATCCGTTCATAAAGGCGCGGCATATCATCAATGCGCGGACAAACAACAAAAGACTGGCCACCACGAAAGCGTTCTCGAAGCAAAGCTTCTTTGAGAACCACATTATCCCATGGGCCGATAAAGGTTCTGACCGCTAATCTGTCAACTGGCGGCGTTGCAATAATTGACATTTGCCTGACACCGGACAAAGCCATTTGCAAAGTTCTTGGAATAGGAGTCGCCGTCAAAGTCAGGACGTGGATATCACCCTTCATTTCTTTGAGACGCTCTTTTTGCGCTACGCCAAAGCTTTGTTCTTCGTCAACAATCAAAAGTCCAAGATTATTAAAGGAAATGGATTTAGCGAGAAGCGCATGCGTGCCAATGACAATTTGGGCATCGCCATTGGAGATGTTTTCTTTGATTTGTTTGGCATCAGCACTGCTTGTCATACGTGACAGGACAGAAACCGATACAGGAAAGCCCTGAAATCGCTCTGTGAAGACCTTTCCATGCTGGCGTGCAAGCAATGTTGTTGGCGTTACCAAAGCCACCTGATAACCTGCCATAGCCGCAACAAAGGCAGCGCGCAGGGCAACTTCAGTCTTACCAAAGCCCACATCCCCGCAAATCAGCCTGTCTGTCGCTTTACCAGAGGATAAATCATCAAGCACATCCGCGATGGCATCCAGCTGATCTTCTGTTTCAGAAAACCCAAATCGGGCACAGAATTCTGCAAAACCACCTTCAGAGGCAGTCAGAGGTTGTGTTTTGGCAACAGCCCGGTTGGCGGCTATGCGAATAAGCTGCTCTGCCATAATCTTAATGCGTTCTTTAATTTTGGCTTTCCGCGCCTGCCAGGCAACCCCGCCAAGCTTATCAAGCACAACATCTGTTGAATCCTTGCCATAGCGTGACAGCATATCAATATTTTCAACCGGCAAATATAGCTTGTCACCACCATGATATGTCAGCATTAAGCAATCATGGTCTGAGCCATCAGAGGAAATGGTCTCTAATTTTTCATAGCGACCAATGCCATGTTCAACATGAACCACAAGGTCTCCTGCTTCCAGAGATGATACTTCTGTCAAAAAATTATCAGCACGCCTGCGCCCTACCGGCCTTGCAAGTCTTGTGCCAAAAATATCCTGCTCTGTGATGACTTGCAGATTTTGAAGCTGAAACCCTGTCTCCAGAGGCCAGAAGGCAGTGCTAATCTTATGCGCAAGCCCCTCAGCCAGTGAAGACAAATGCGGAATATCCCGTCCGCCAGAGGCATCTTTCATCATCTCGCCAATACGTCTTGCAGCGCCCTCACTTGTGGCTGCAATGATAAAGATGGTATCGGTGTTTACTTCCGCCATCATCTGGGCGATGGCAGCTAGTTTTTGCCCGGATTCTTTGACAGTAAGCCCAATTCCCACCCTTCCTTTTGCATCAAAAGCAGAGTGAGATGGTCTGTCTTGTGAGAAGCTAGACAGAAAGTGACTTCTATTATCAGCTAATTTTGTTTCAACCTCATCCGATGTGCGATAATGCCAATGAGGCGCAAGCGGAAAATAGGCCCCTTCATCTTGCATGTCAGGTGCAAGGCGCGCTTCATAAAATTCAGAGATTTGTTCAAGACGGGCCGCCAAAGCAGCTTTGGCTTCTTCATCAAATATAACCGCTGCTGTTGTCCCATCCTCTGATACACAATAATCTTCAAGGCATGCCATTTCAGGATGGAATATCGCTGACCAATGTTCTAAGGCAGGCGCCATATGACCTGCACTAACAGCTTCATAAAGAGGTGATTGTGTCCCCTTTCCGCCAAAAAATTCACGAAAGCGAGACCGAAAAGAGGATATGGCCTCCTCATCCAATAAAAACTCGGCTGCCGGTTTAATGATAAGGTCAGACAGATTGTCTGTTGAACGCTGTGATAAGGCATCAAACTGTTTGATAGTCTCAATCTCATCACCAAAAAAATCAATCCGAACCGGCATTGATAAGGCATCTGAGAACACGTCTAATATACCGCCACGAATGGCAAATTCACCATATTCGCGCACAGTATCAGTGCGGTGAAAACCGTTTTTGACAAGGAATTGCGTCACTTTTTCAAGAGATATTTGTTGACCACTGGTAAGTGAAAGACTGGCTTTGGTAAAAAAGGCAGGCGGCGGCACCTTTTGCAGCCATCCATTGACGGTGGTCACGACAATCTGAGGGCCACCTTTTTGACTGCTATCTGACCTGCCTGCTACCAGTGATGATAGACTTGCTACTCTGGCAGATGTCACTGAACTGTGGGGGGAGACGCGGTCATAAGGCAGGCAATCCCATGCAGGCACAGCGTAAATCTCTGCCTGTGGCAAAACAAACCGCATACCTTGTATAAATTGCGTCATACGTGCTTCATCACGCAAAACGATAATATGTGGTCTCTCATCACGCAAAAAATGGGAAATAACAAGTTGATCTACGCCCTGAGGGCATCCATCAATAAATGTTTTCAATTCAATATTATTAAATAAATTCATTATTTTATTTGTTTACTTGAAACTGCTTTATTAACTGAAAGACATCTGTATCAAATTCGGCTGGCACATCTTCATCACCACGCACCCACGCAAAAATAGCAGGATCACCAGCATCAAGAAGTGCCTCAAATTCCATCAAACCGGCACGATCAAGCTGTGGTAAATGACGTTTGGCAAATTGCCCAAGAAGCAAATCGGTTTCTTTCATACCTGTATAGCTCGCCCGATAAATAAGCCGGCGCATCATCATCTCATCTGTCTCTGTCATATTACACTCCGAACGCCCTGTTTGCATTTTGATTATCGTAGCAACTCTTCATTGGCTGTAGTATCATCACCTTATCAGAAGACGCGCTTGTTGAAGGTGTTGATACATGGCTATGTAGTGCATTTCCAGTGTAATTGATCACTAATCATGCGCGTTTTTCAGTGATTTTTGTAAATTTCTCTATGGTTGTCCTTTTATGAATAGGATTTGACATGCATCTAAGCCGCCCGGCGTCTTTATTTCCTTTATTTGCAAGCGTCACAAGCTTGCCGGGAATAGGTGCACGCCTGGCAAGCATCATGGAAAAACGCATTGGCACAACCGTCCTTGATTTATTGCGCCATAGTCCGGTCGGCCTGACAGACAGGCGGGCACGTCCTGCTTTATCAGATATTATCTCAGGTCAGCTTGTCACAGTGGACGTGATTATCATCAAACATGATATTCCGCCGCGCCATATAACGCGCCCCTCACGTATCTTTGCTGAAAATGAGAGCGGCACATTAGAAATTGTCTTTTTCAAAGCAGATGCCAATTTTCTGCAACGCACATTGCCCATTGGTGAAAGACGCCTGATTTCCGGCACCGCGGATATTTTTCAAGGGCGTGTGCAGATGGCACATCCTGATTATATTCTGTCGCCTGCAGATAGCGCGCAATTGCCCCTTCTTGAGCCTATCTACCCTCTGACCGCTGGTCTGAAGGCAAAAACACTGCGCAAAGCCATACAAGCGGCACTTCCTAAAATTGCACCTCAGGATGATTGGATAGATGACACGCTCAAAAGGCAAAAGGCCTGGCCTTGCTTTGATGAAGCGATGGCGAAATTACATTCACCGCAAACAGAGCAGGATCTTCTGGCAAACCACCCCGCAAGAGAGCGTTTGGCCTTTGATGAGTTATTGGCAAATCAGCTGGCACTGGCACTTATCCGCAAACAAACATCTCAACAGGTGACAGGCAAAGCCATTAATGGCAATGGCGCACTTCGCCAAAAGCTTATCTCTGATTTACCCTTTTCTCTCACAGGCGCTCAAAGCCGTGTTCTGGAGGAAATTTATCAGGATCAGCGTTCAGTTAATCGAATGCTAAGGCTCATCCAAGGTGATGTTGGCTCAGGCAAGACGATGGTTGCCTTGCTTGCGATGCTTCATGCAATAGAATGTGGCAAGCAAGCGGTGCTTCTTGCGCCTACTGAGATTCTGGCAAAACAGCATTTTCATAATATTGCCACACAGCTCGCTGATTTTGATATAGACGTTGATCTTCTGGTGGGCGGCGCCAGAACAAAGGCAAAGATGAAGACTTTAGAAGCCATTCAGTCCGGCAAAACGTCAATTGTGATAGGCACGCACGCTCTTTTAACAGATGATGTTGTCTTTGAAGACCTTGGGCTGGCAGTTGTCGATGAACAGCACCGATTTGGCGTCAAACAAAGGATGACCTTGAGCGCCAAAGGCAATGGGTGTGATGTCCTTGTTATGACCGCAACCCCTATTCCAAGAACATTGTCCATGACAGCCTATGGTGATCTGCAATCAAGTATTATTGATGAAAAACCACCGGGGCGCAAAGAGATTGACACGGCTATCATCTCTCTGGAACGTCTGTCTGATATTGTTGGCAAATTGCGTCAGCGATTACATAAAGATTGCCGTGCTTATTGGATTTGCCCTCTTGTCGAAGAAAGTGACAAATCAGATATTACAGCCGCTGAAGAACGCTATTCTGTGCTCAAAACACTGTTGCCAGACTCAAATCCTTTATTACTTCATGGCAGGATGAAAGCAGACGAAAAAGAAGCTGTGATGGCGCAATTTCAGGACGGCACCTGCCAATTACTGGTTGCAACGACTGTGATTGAAGTTGGCGTGGATGTGCCAGAGGCCACCATCATGATTATTGAGCATGCAGAACGATTTGGACTAGCACAGCTTCATCAGTTACGTGGCCGAGTCGGCAGAGGCAGTGCGCAATCTGCCTGCCTTCTGGCTTATCAGGCACCTCTTAGCGAGATTGCCAAGGCAAGATTGCAAATTATGCGCGAATCTAATGACGGATTTCGCCTCGCTGAAGAAGATTTGCGTTTGCGAGGGCCAGGTGAGATATTGGGGCAAAGGCAGTCAGGCATGCCAGAATTTGCGCTTGTAGATTTAGCGGCGCATAGCGAGCTTATCTCACTTGCCAGATCTGAGGCAGAAAAAATTGTGTCAGCCAACCCAGATTTGGCAGGAAAGCAAGCTGAGGCTTACCGCACATTATTAAGCTTGTTTGAGCGTGATAATGCGATCAAATTTCTGAATTCAGGCTAGGCGTCTGACTTTACTTTCTTTGGCTTATGTTCTGGGGTTACAATACCGCCAGACACAACAAGGCGCACAGCTTCTTCAACTGTCATATCAAGGTAAGTCAGCTCTTCTTTGGGGCAAAACAGCAAAAACCCTGAGGTTGGGTTTGGTGTTGTTGGCACAAACACATTCACTGTTTCATCAGAAATCGCACCTTGCACCTCACCTTTTGTGCCTCCTGTGACAAACCCAATCACCCATAAATTCTTGCGCGGATATTCAACAAGAACAACATCACGGAACGCATCTGACTGCGAGGCAAGCACAGTTTCTAATATTTGCTTCACTGCGCCATAAATTTTGCCAATGATTGGCATACGATTAACAATGGCCTCACCTGTTCTGATGATCCACCTGCCAAAGAAACCGGCCGCTAATGCGCCTATTAATGTGATGGCAAGGCCGCCAATGATCAGCCCTACCCCCGGAATATTGGTGTAAAATGTATCTCGCAGATTTGGTGGTAAAAGCTCTGTAACCCACCCATCAATAATATCAACAAACAACCATGTGATATAGACAGTCAATAAAATTGGCGCTGTAACAAGCAGGCCTGTTAGAAACCATCCCCGGATTCTTGCTAAAAAGGTTGGTTTGCTGATTGTATCGCTCTTTATTGGTTGCTCGCTCATATCTTATTCTCATAATGATATTAGTTGATAGGCCCGATAAAAGACTATGCCTTTATTTCGCATATCAGACAAGTCATTAGATAAAGTGATGCGGGGCATAAAATGATACGGGGCAGGCCGCCTAAACACATATCAGTATAAGGACAGCGAATGTCAGATCATAAAGACCTCCATCACCAAGTTGAACGTATCTATAATATTATGAAGGATCTGCGTGACCCGCAAACAGGATGCCCGTGGGATATTGAGCAGAATTTTGAGACGATCGCTCCTTACACAATAGAAGAAGCCTATGAAGTGTCTGATGCCATTTATCATGGTGACCGTGAAAAATTAGCAGATGAATTAGGCGACTTGCTTCTGCAAGTTGTGTTTCATGCACAAATGGCAGAAGAAGAAGGTAGCTTTACACTCGCAGATGTCGCCAGACGGATTTCAGATAAGATGATTAGGCGTCACCCTCATGTGTTTGGCAATGAGACTCGCACCGATGCTGAGAGCCAAACGCAAGCTTGGGAGGATATGAAAGCACAAGAACGCTCAGAGTCAGCCCCAGATGATAAAGCTGTGTCTGTTCTTGATGATATCGCTGTCACCCTGCCAGCCATGGTACGTGCTGCCAAATTACAAAAAAGAGCGGCCAGAGTTGGCTTTGATTGGCCACATATGGCAGATGTCATCGAAAAAATGCGTGAAGAGACCGGCGAATTGTTAGAGGTGATGCAAAACACACCAAATGATATTAAACGCCTCGAAGATGAGGTGGGTGATATTTTATTTGTGGCCTCAAATATCGCGCGCAAAGCCGGAATTGACCCGGAAACAGCCTTGATGAGCTGCAATCGAAAGTTTGAGCAGCGTTTTCGATATGTAGAACAGGCGTTAAACGCACAAGGGCGCACAGTTCAACAAGCACATCTTGAGGAAATGGAAGCACTGTGGCAGGAGGCCAAAGCCACAAAATAAGTCTAAGATGGCTTCTGCGCCTGCTCTGGCCAGATATGAGTGGCCAGGGCGTACCAGCTCTCTTCATCAGGAGCGATTAATATCGCATCATCCCTTAAAGGGGAAAATCTATGTGCATGAGGAAGGCTTAATGATAAGGCACCAGATTCACGCGCAATCAGATCAACGGGTGTATGATCCCACGCAGTCGTCTTTGAGTGCATCAAATAATCATGTTCACCTAGCGCGATTAAGACTGCCTCACAACCAGCGCTGCCAATAAGGCGGCGTTTTGTGAGAGCACGCAATTGGTTTCTAACAGCCTCTCGCCTTTGACCAGACAACCCCTTAATGCCACCTGTCCCGATCATATCTGTCAGCGATTTACGCATGAAATGACGGCTGACAGGCTCCCAGTCTGTTATGTTGTGATCATCATCAAGTATCATGTGATAGGCGCCCTCGCCCGATATCGCCACTGTAATATCGCCATCAATTGGCCGATATACCCAAGCAATAAGAGGCTCGCCATGATCAATTAACGAGATCATCGAACAAAAATGAGGTGAGCCATCCACAAAATTACGGGTGCCATCTATCGGATCGATAACAAAGGCAAGATTTTGGCCAATTTTTCCTGCCAGCTTTGGATCATCAGAAATGCTTTCCTCACCAACTGTAAACACACCATCTAAGCATTTATTCAGGCGCGGTATTAACCAAAATTCAGCCTCTCTGTCTGCAATGGTCACATAATCAGTATCAGCGGTTTTTGTGGCAATATCATCAGCCGACAGATTCTGATATCTTGGCATAATGATCTCAACACTTGCCTGAATCATTAATTGCGCAACAGTGTCTATTAGTCCCTGTTCTGCTACTTCTTGTTCATCTGTTTCTTGTGCTGATATCATGTTGCTGGCAATTACGACTCAGAAGACAAATCAGACATATCAACAAAATTGACTGGCATAATTGTTGAAATCGCATGCTTATAGACAAGCTGAATATGGCTGTCACGCTTTAGCAGCATAGAATAATTATCGAACCATGTAATGATACCTTGTAATTTCACACCATTCATTAAAAAGACAGTGACAGGTTCATGCTGTTTGCGCATTTGGTTCAAAAATACGTCTTGTAAATTCTGCTGTTTTTCCATGATGGTGCCTTTTTTTAATCACAATAACGCTAGTGGGATGAGGTGACATCTTCAATATAAGCCAGACGCAGCCTTTTGGCTACCTGGCCTGCCTTTCCATCATGTATCAGGTCGCCATCAATCGATCCAATCGCTGTGACATGAGATGACGCACTTGTCAGAAATGCTTCTGCCGCTTGTTTTGCTTCTTCTATTGTAAAGGCGCGCTCTTCTATTGAAAGCTGTAATTCCTGCGCAACTGCCATCACTGTGCGCCTTGTGATACCATTCAAAATATCATGTGTAGGCGGACGTGTGACCAATGTGCCGTTTTGCGTGACAATCCACGCATTTGAGCTTGAGCCCTCAGTGATAAATCCATCTCTATCTATCATCAGCGCTTCATAGGCACCTGCTTCATATGCCTTTTGTTTTGCAAGGCAATTAGGCAAAAGCTGGATGGTTTTGATATCGCGCCTGTCCCACCTCTCATCACTGGTCGATATAACAGGTACGGCAGCGACTTCTGAGGGCACTTTTGTCATCGTGTTTTTTGCTGTTACAACCAAGGACGGTTTAAGAGCCTGTGACCATTTATGATCGCGCCGTGCGACTCCTCTTGTAATTTGCAGATACACAAGACCTGTTCTGACATTATTTAATCTGATAATGCGCGCCATGATCATCTGCAATACGCTACGCTCTAGCGGCATGCTCATTGACAATTCTGATAAAGAACGCTCTAGCCTGTCCAAATGTGCGTCTTCATCTGCTAAATGGCCATCTATGATATAGACGACTTCATAAACACCATCGCCAAACTGATAGCCCCTGTCATCAATGGAGACTGCCGCTTCATGATGCGGAATATAAGACCCATTTACATAGGCAATACGTGACATGTGAACCTCATCTATGACGTTTTTCGTGTTATGACCTTATCTGAGATAATTAAAAATCAGCTGATAATAGTTTTTCTGCTTTGGCAGCTCTGCCCTGTTTTGCAAATAATATGACCAAATCATTGGCTTCGATAACCGTCTCACCTCGTGCTGCAATCACAGCGCCCCTTCGAATAATGGCACCAAAGGCAAGACCTTTTGGTATTTTTGCACCGCGCAATGTCTGGCCAACAAGATCTGAATGAGGCGATATCTCTGCCTCTAACACTTCTCCATGCCCTTCCAGAACAGAATGCACATCACGAATCCTGCCTCGTCTGACATGTTCTAAGATAGATGAAACTGTGATTTGCGGCGGGTTTACCACGGCATCAATGCCCAAAGTAGACATCAAAGGCACGAAAGCAGGATTATTAACAAGTGCCACTGTGTGCCCTGCCCCCATTCTTTTGGCAAGCAACGCAGAAAGCATATTCACTTCATCATCATTAGAGACTGATAAAAATGTGCCTGTTGTTGCAACACCAGCCTCTTCAAGAATATCGGCATCAAGCGTATCGCCACAAACAACTGAGCTGTCTGTTAATTGCTGAGCGATATTATGCGCCTGGGCTTTATCAATCTCAATAATGGTTGCTGTAGCATTATGTTTATTCTGAGAAATCTTTTGTGCAAGCAAAACGCCAATATTACCGCCACCGGCAATGACCGCACTTGCAGCTTCAGTCTCATTATGCCCAAAGGCTGCCATGCATCTTTGGGTATGTTCAGCATCGCAGACAAAATAGACTTTATCACCTTCTTCAAGCTCGTCACGCCCGTCACGCGGCACGATGACTGTGGTGCCTCTGACAATGGCGATAATCGTCATAGATAATTCCGGAAATAAAGACGTCAGATGACGCAGAGGTGTCGATAGGATTGGACAATTGGATTTTGCCAGCACACCAATTAGGCGCGCTTTGCCATCTGCCATATCTTTGACATCAAAAGCCCCTGGCAGGCGCAATTGTCGCTCCACCGCAGATGACACCTCTTCTTCTGGTGAAATAATATGGTCAATTGGCATATGATCAGAGCCATAGAGATCGCGAAATTCAGGATTTAAATAAGCCCATGAGCGGATACGTGCAATGCGCGTGGGGGTGCGAAAAATCGTATGGGCAACCTGTGTTGCGACCATATTTATCTCGTCTGATTCTGTAACAGCGATCAATAATTGGGCATCACTAAGGCCAGCATCTGCCAAAACGTCCGGATGGGAGGCCACACCAACAACACCACGCACATCTGCATGTTCAACGACACGCTGAATTTTTTCTTCACTGGCATCAATAACCGTCACGTCATTTTGTTCTGCCGCAAGGTGAGACGCAATCGCGCTGCCTACAAGGCCGGCTCCACAAATTACAATTCTCATAACTTATCCTCAATTATCGCCAGATCTGAGCGCATTTCATAATAAGCGCCAATATCCGGCCTTTACTTTACTGAATATGTAACGACTTTAGCTTTCGATGCAAAGCTGAACGTTCCATTCCAATGGCTTTTGCCACTTTTGATATATTACCGTCAAAACGATTTAATTGCTCATTAAGATATCTTGCTTCAAACACTTCACGCGCTTCGCGCAAAGGCAAAGCGTAAATATCTCCAGATAAATCAGCAGATGGTGATGGTCTGTCTAAGAGCAAGTCTGACGGCAAATCAGCTATGGTCAATACATCATCTTCTTTTTCAGAGGCAAGTATCAGTAATGATTCCATTACATTACGCATTTGCCGCACAGAGCCCGGCCAATTATAGGCCCGAAATGCGCTTAAGACATCATCCCCTAATTTAAGAGGTGCACGCCCAAATTGCAAAGCGCTTATCTTCATGAAATATTTGGCCAATAGCGGAATATCTTCACGGCGCTCTGCAAGCGATGGAATAGGCAATGAGACAACGCCAAGGCGGTAATATAAATCCTCGCGCAAACGCCCCTCTTCTATGGCCAGTGGTAAATCCTGAGATGAGGCCGAGATAATTCTGACATTTACCTGAACTTCGCTTGCCCCTCCAACGCGGCGAAATTTTTGTTCTGCCACAGCACGAACCAATTTTGCTTGCGTATGGATTGGCAAATCACAAAGCTCATCAAAATACAAAGTGCCAAGATGCGCCTGCTCAAACAGACCTACGACACGGCGCCCATCTTGAATTGATTCTGAACCAAATAACTCAAGATCTGCTTTTTCATTGGTTAATTTGGCGCAATTTGCCACCACAAATTTATGTGTCGCTCTTTCAGAATTATCATGTATCTTTCGCGCAACAAGCTCTTTTCCTGTCCCTGCGGCGCCCTGGATAAGCACCCGGGTAGCAGAGGTGGATAATTTATCAACAGCGGCTTTTACTGTTTTCATCGCCGCTGATTGCCCGATAAGCTCTAATTCAGAAAAATCTTGATTACGCGTTTTCAATTCACGGTTTTCACGTTCTAATTTTGCTGTTTGAATGGCGCGGTTCACGGTCAGTAGCAATCGCTCTGCTTTGAATGGTTTTTCAATAAAATCATAAGCGCCAACACGCAGCGCATGCACAGCTGTCTCGATCGTGCCATGACCTGAAATCATAATCACTGGCAAGTCTGGATATAAAGACCGGCACCAGGTCAGCAGCTCCAAGCCATCCATATCTGAATCACGCATCCAAATATCAAGAACAACACAGCTTGGCGGTCTCGAAACCAACAAATCACGTGCATCTCTGGCATTTGCCGCCTCAACGGTCGTAAAGCCTTCATCTTCCAGGGTCAAACTGATAAGTGACCTGATATCGCGCTCATCATCGATGATCAATATATCACCGCTCATGACTCACCACTCCTGTCAATTGGTAATAAGATTGTCACAATAGCGCCTAATTTGTTTCCTGATTTATCAAGCTTGTTTGACAATCTGATATCTCCGTGATGGTCATCGACAATCTTTTGAACAATCGCAAGCCCGAGACCTGTTCCACTGTCTCTGGTGGTCATGTAAGGCTCAAATAATTTATTCAAATCAACATCCGGAAAGCCCGGCCCGTTATCTGACACACTCATCACAAGTTGATCATCTTTATTATCAAGCTTAATTTCAATTTGTGGTGAATTTGTGTGCGCCTCTGAGAGAACATTCAGGGCATTTTGGATGATATTGGTGATCATCTGGCGCATAAGCCCCTGGTCAATCAGCAGAACATCATTAAGAGAGGTCGCCTTGTTTACTATGATGGAGACATCATAATCATTATCATCAAATAAGGCTATTTGTGCCTGAAGAAGATCTGAAAACGCTGTTTGCGCAAAGCGCGGCGCAGGCATACGGGCAAAGGCTGAGAACTCATCAACCATACGGCCAATATCCCCTACTTGCCTACTAATAATAGTCAAATATTCCTGATATTTAGCTGAGTCTTCTTCATCTTTTGGATTAAATTTTCTGCTTAGCCTGTCAGCCGCCAATTCAATAGGTGTAAGCGGATTTTTTATTTCATGAGCAATACGCCTTGCCACATCTGACCAGGCCGCTTTACGCTGCGCACTCAGCAAAGCGGTCACATCATCAAAAGTCACAACATAACCAATGATCCGTCTTTCGACATATTCAACTGAGATACGAGCACGCAAAGTAACACGCTTATCAAGCACAAATAAATCAATTTGCTCTTCTGCTTTATCTCTGCCTTTTTTCTTAATGATGCTTGTCAATGAGGCAAATTCAGGAATGACTGAAGAGAGCTTTTGATGCAATAATTCAGATGGTTTGCGCCCAAGAAGACTACATGCCATCTGATTTGGCAGTGTAATGATGCCTTTTTTATCAAGCCCTATGACGCCGGATGATACGCCTCCCAGAACTGTTTCAGTGAATTCACGGCGTTGATCAAGCTGTGCATTGGCTGCTACTAGTTGTGCGCGTGAGCGTTCCAGCTCATCAAGCATATTATCAATAGACGTGCCAAGCCTGTGAACCTCATCAAGGCCTTGATTATCCCCTACCCTTGGCCGCAAATTGCCCAAACGAACCTCATCTACGACTGAAATCACCTGAGATAAGGGTGAAATAATAGAAGTCGCTAAATTCAAACCAATCCACAAGGCTGATAAGAGCATGAGCAAAGTCACAGCGAAGAAAAGCACAACAAAGCTGATTTGCAAGTCAAACTGACGAAAGGATAAGGACTGATAATCTGAGGCGGCAGATTGTGTTTGCGCCACTGCATCCAACACGGCCTTATCAATAAATCTGCCAACCAGCAAAAAGGCATCAACAAAGGAATTAAGCTTGACAGCAGCGCGTAATTTATTGCCCTGACCAGAATTAAAAATGACCACCTCACCAGATCTGGCACGCTGAATCCAACTTTCATCCAAATTGGTAAAAGTTAATGAGAAGGCAAATTGTGATTTTGCCAGAATTTGCCCCGTGCCATCAACAATGACAGCCTCTGACAGGTTGCGAAGAAGAATTTGATTATTGAGATATTCTTCCAACAACTGTGCATTATTGCCAAAAGCAGAGGCCTCTCTATTCACATCATTGGCCATCGCCAGGATTTGCCCTCGCACAGAACGAGAATGCTCTTCATAATAAGCATCTGCCACATAGACTGATTGTTCAATCGCTGTTGAAATTCTTTGCGCAAACCACCCTTTGAGAGAAAAATCCAATACTGAAATGGCAAAAAGGGCGACAATGATGGCAGGCAATGTTGTGATACCACCAAATAATAATGCCAGACGCCAGTGAAGCTGAGAGCCGGCCATTCTTTGGCGCCTTTCACTCCAAATGCGCCAAATTTGCCGCCCCACAAAAATCAACAATAAAATCAGGGCAAGAAACGCCCCCATAAAGACGATTTGAATGAGCGGCGAGTTTGCATCGACATAATCGACACTTGCAAATAAGGAATATGTGCCGGCACCCAGAACAAAAGTCGCCACAATAACGAGATAAGCAAGCCTGTCTTCGCGCAACCAACGCCTTTGGCTTTTTTCACTGTGCACTGGCTGAGATTGTTGCATCATGCGTTTTTATAATCACTTTTGGTTTTTGAAATGCCAAGCATATCAATTTTTTTGCGCAAAGTGTTGCGATTTAAGCCCAATATATGAGCCGCTTTAATCTGATTGCCCTTGGTTAAATGCAGGGTTCTGATTATCAGCGGGCGCTCAACTTGCTCCATCATCCTGTCATAAAGACCAACTTCGGGCAATGCATCTCCCAGAACTGCGAAATAATCACGAATATGATGGTCAGCTGCCTGAGATAATGACTGGCTTGTCTCTGAAGGTCGGTTTTTCTCCTCACCCTTAATGATGGTAAGAACGTCCTCAGCCTCTATTTGCTCTCCTTTTGCACTCATAAATAATTTGCGAATGACAAAGGCTAATTCTTTTAGGTTTCCTGGCCAGTCATATTCCTGCAAAGACGCAATCGCTGACATAGAGAATGCGCGTTTCACACCAAATTCCTGCCCTGCATGGTCACAATAATAATCTACCAGAGCCGGAATATCCTGCCTTCGCTCCCTTAATGCCGGTAATTTTAGAGGCGCGACACTTAACGCAAAATAGAGATCTTCGCGAAACGCATCATTTGCCACTTGCTGCTTTAAGTCAATTGAGGTGCCAATTAACAACCTCTTTGGCCATGTTTCAGGCTGTTTGAGCTGTGCCTCCAATGCTGCCACAAATTGCAATTGCGCCGTTTCATCAAGCTCTTCGATATTATTGATAAATAACGTTCCTTCATCTGATTGCGCAATCGCACCGCCCGGCCCTAACAAAGATTCGGCATGGTCTTGCGCCAATATTTGCTTGCAGTTAAACATTACATAAGGTGATTCATGGAACACACTCATATCATGAAGCGCTTTTGCGACTAATGCTTTTTCAGAACCCGGTTCTGCTTCGATTAACACAGGAACAATCTGCGTTGAAAGCCAGGCAAGGCTTTTATACACCTCCTGCATGACCGATGATCTGCCAAGTAAGGGCGCATAGAGATTTTGAGGCACTTCTGGCGCTGCGATTGTGTGGGCGGTGACAGATGATTGTGTTACCGCCTTATGCGTTGTCTCTATAAGCTGCTTTAATTCAAAAGGTTTCGGCAAATAATCAAGCACACCACGTTGTTGTGATTGAACTGCGGTCAACAGATTGGCGCGCGCACTCATCACGATGACCTTCAAATTTGGCTGGCGCGCCTGAAGACGTGGCAACATATCCAGCGCATCGCCGTCTGGAAACCCAACATCAGTGATTAACAAAGCACCCGGTTTTGATAAGGCCAGATCCCACATACCTGCGGCTGTGGCAGTTGTCTGCACCTGATATCCTTGCTTTTTCAATGCCTGAGATATCACTAGCCTGACTGACTTATCATCATCAGCGACAATAATAGATGGAAGTGAGGCGGCGCCATTCATTATGATATCTCCTGACTGGTTGCGAGAGATTGAGATAAGGGCAATAACATCTGAAAATGGGTTTTGCCATTTTGAGTATCCACACTTATCACGCCATTATGATCTGAGACGGCAGAGGCGACCACAGCCAGACCAAGCCCGCTACCGTCACTTTTACTGGAAATGAAGGGCTCAAACAATATATCCCGCAGTGCCTCATCTACCCCCGGGCCATTGTCAATGATATCTATTTGCAAAGGCAGCATTTTTTCTCTTGTCTGTGCAGAGGCAGAGGTGATGCTTGTCAGCGCATAAGAAGTCGCGATGGTCACAACGGGTTGCTCAGTGTTATTTTGACAAGCTTCACACGCATTTTTCATCAAATTCAAAAAAGCTTGTATTAACAGCGCCTTATCACCCGTAATATCTGGAAGGGACGGATCATAAATACGTTCAATCTGCACGGTACGCCCGAAGGTAGCGGAGGTGACATTAATCGCATGATTAAGCACTTCGTGAACATTAAAGCGTGTGACATTTAGCTTGCCGAGCCCTGCCATGCGCTCAATACGATCTAGCATATCAGCTATTCTATTCACCTCTTCAACAATAAGATGAGATAGATCAATTTGCTCTTGATTAGCATCTAATTCAATCAGTTGTGCTGCACCTTTAATGCCCGCAAGCGGGTTTTTGATTTCATGAGCAAGCAAGCTTGTCATTTTTGATAAAGACATGGCAGCGCCGCGTGACTGAGACTGACCACGAAGCTGATCTGCCATATCGCGCATCTGAAGAGATAAAATATAGCCAGAACTCTCAAGAGGCTTTGCGATATGAACAGACACTAATTTTTTGCCAATGCGCGGGCTAATCAGCGTTAATTCTTGCTCACTTACAGATGGCACCTGCCCTGATACACGCCGCAACAAGCCATAAATGGGGCTGTCATCTTCAAAAAAATCTGACAGGTAGCTTTTCAGCAATAAATGACGGGATCTTTGAAAAAAAATTTCTGCTGCGTAATTAACAAACAAAAATTGATAATCAGAAGACAGGCCAAAGATAGGATATGAAAGGGCCTCCATCCACTCATCCTGCGAGATGAAATTTTGCTTATAGCGTGCAGTATCAGACATGTGTCAGGCTGCCTTTGCGTCATCAATAACGCGTCTGTAAAGGTCAAGAGCTGTAAAGACGTCCTCAGCCTCAGTTGCGCTCAATAATGAGGCGCGCAATGTGTCACTTTGTGGCAAATAATCACAATAGGCGGCAAAATGTTTGCGCAGACTTCGTAATCCCCTTGTGCCTGTCAGACCAAGCACCTCGTCTGTATGTGTTTTTATGGTATCAAGACGCGCTGTAACAGGCGGTGTCGTCTTTACGCGTTGCCCCGCCAAATACTCTGCAAGCTGGCCAATAAACCATGGGCGCCCCATAGCGCCGCGCCCAACAAGCAGCCCTGCTGCCCCTGATTGCGTCATAGCATTATCTGCCGCATCAAAAGAGGTGATATCACCATTGGCAAAGACAGGGATATTCACAGACTCAACCGTTTTTGAGATGGTTTTCCAATCAGCAACGCCTTTATACATTTGTGTTCTTGTCCGCCCGTGAACTGCCAAAAGCTGTATGCCTTCATTCTCAGCTATACGCGCAATATCGGGTGCATTTTTATGCTCATCATTCCACCCCAGTCTCATCTTGAGGCTGACAGGCAAAGATACGGCATTTACGACCGCACGGCAAATAGCCCCGGCAGCACGCTCATCTTGCATCAGGGCAGAACCAGATAAGCGGTTTGTCACCTTTTTCGCAGGGCATCCCATATTGATATCAATGATTTGTGCACCAGACATCTCAGCAAGACGCGCCGCCTCTGCCATCATCATTGGGTCCCAGCCTGCAATCTGAATTGACAGGGGCGCCTCATCTTGCGCCGCGCCTTTTAGTTTTTGCAATTCAATCCACACATCTTGCAAAAAGGCATGAGAGGCTATCATCTCAGAAACAACAAGGCCGCCACCCCATTTGCGCACAACATGCCGAAATGGCTTATCAGTAATGCCAGACATAGGTGCCAAAACAACATTGTGAGGCAAGATACAATCGCCAATTTTGATCGTTGGTAACAAGCTCATGAGGTAACTGGTTTTTCGTGGTAAACTTATAAATTGCTTAAATATTAGGCAGAGTATCATAAATGACAAAAAAATGCATACATATTTAGCATTTTGAAAGGGGGTAACCCGTCAATCTCATGGACAGTACGCCAGTGTGTGCGTTACAAAATAAACAGATATAAGTTAATAAATGGTCAGGATCCTATTTTGGCAAATTCTGTTGCTATCTGCGATGTCATCCTTCTTGCTGCCGGTGCCTCACGCCGAATGGGTGGTATTAAAAAGCAATTTGCTGAGATTGACGGCCACGCTGTGTACAAGACTGCCCTATCTTATTTGATTTCCCACCCGGCTATCGCTTCGATTGTACTTGTTGTGCCTGAGCAAGATTTGGCAAGGCTTTTGCAAGCACATGAGCAAGACAAGGTCATTGTGGTCTCTGGTGCGCAGGAGCGTGCTTTATCGGTTCGTTGCGGTCTGGCCGCACTGGCAGACAGCAAATCGCCTTTTATCGCCATACATGACGCTGCGCGCCCTGTCATACCGCATGAAGTGATATCATCTGGCATTGAGCGCTTGCAAAAAGGACATAAAGCAGTGGTTCCGGCTTTGCCAGTCGCAGATACCATCAAGCAAGTCAGCCCGTCTGATCCGTCTGTGGTAGAAGCCACCTTATCAAGAGATAGATTGCGCCGTATCCAGACACCACAATTTTTTGAAAAGCCTCTTATTCATAAACTTCATGAAACATATGATATGCCAGCTGAAAGCATAACAGATGACGCACTTCTTGCTGAAAAAGCAGATGTAGAGGTCTGTTTAATTTCAGGGGACCACCTGCTTGAAAAAATTACCTGGCCGGCCGATTTACAACAAAGAAAAGAGTCACAAATGGCATTTGAATATCGCACAGGGACCGGATTTGATGTGCACCGATTTACCTCTGGCACTGGTCCTATTATGATATGCGGCCTTGCTGTTGACCATGATATGGCCTTAGATGCGCACTCTGATGGTGATGTGGGCATTCATGCGTTATGTGATGCCATCTTTGGGGCTTTGTGTGACGGCGATATTGGCATGCATTTCCCACCATCAGATCCAAAATGGAAAGATGCTACCTCTGATCAATTCTTGCTCTATGCCGTTGATAAAATACAAAAAGCAGGCGGCAAATTATGTCATATAGATGTCACTATATTATGTGAGACGCCTAAGATCGGACCGCACCGGGATGCGATGCGGGACAAACTTGCTGCATTATGTAACATGCCTGTGAGCTCAGTGTCAGTCAAAGCCACCACTACGGAGAGGCTAGGCTTTACTGGTCGCGGAGAAGGCATTGCGGCACAAGCAGCTGCGACTATCACCTTGCCGCAGAAAGGCCATGATCTATGAAACAGCTTGCTCTTCAAATTGCTACTTTAGGTCCGATTGGCAGAATATTGCCCGCGCCCGGCACTTTTGGCTCTCTTGTCGCGGTTATCCTTGGCTATTTTATATTATCTGCAGGATGGTTCTGGCTTGCAATTGCGACCTTAATCGCCCTGATAACCGGCATTTGGGCCTCATCTGTCTATGAAAGCTATGCACAAAAAAAAGATGCCTCTGAGGTCATTATTGATGAAGTTGCCGGCCAATGGTCAGTATTGCTTGTCGCGCCATTGAGTTTTGAGGGATTTATCGCTGCCTTTTTGTTATTCCGGCTTTTCGATATTTTCAAACCATTTCCAATCAATAAAGCTGATGCTATTGAAGGTGGTATTGGCGTCATGGCAGATGATATGGTCGCCGGATTTTTTGCCGGCGTTGTTCTGATTGCCCTTATGCTATCGGGGATAATCACACCAATATTATGATCCATGATATCGCAACCACATTAATCACAAAGCTGATTAGCCATAAGATGATGATTAGCTGTGCTGAATCCTGCACAGGCGGGCTTATCATGGCAGCTCTGACAGATGTATCTGGCGCGTCAGCCGCTGTGGACAGAGGTTTTGTTACCTATTCTAATGAAGCGAAAATGAATCTGCTTGGCGTTCAGGAAGAGACCTTGTCTGTCTATGGCGCCGTCTCTGCTGAGACAGCTTATGAAATGGTCATAGGCGCCCTTCATGAATCACCTCATTCTTTGAAGGCAGCGATATCTGTGACAGGCATTGCCGGGCCAAATGGTGGTAGTGAGGATAAGCCAGTTGGTACTGTCTGGATTGGCGCAGCCATTACGGATAAAGAGCCAGTCGTGAAACATTATTGCTTTTCCGGAGACAGGCAAGAGGTCAGACAAAAGACCACCGAGGCCGCTATTGTCCAATTGCTTAGCTTGCATGACTAATCCCGGAATTGTCAGGCACCCCATAAAGTGCGTCTGCTCTGGTCTCAAAAGCGCCGACCATCTTTTTTACCGCTTCCGTAAACAAACTCTCGATCACAGTTTGAAGAATGCGTGAATTAAATTCAAAATCTACATAAAAATCAATTTCACAGCCCTGTTCGTGCGGTAAAAACCGCCACCTGTTGGTTAAATATTTGAACGGGCCTTCTGCATATTCAACATGTATCTCTTTTGCATCTTCATCCAAACGCACATGAGAGGTAAAGCGTTCTTTGAACATCTGAAAACCAATAATCAAATCAGCCACAAGCGCTTGCTCATCTTTAGACCGAATACGCGCTGCCAGACACCATGGCAAAAATTCAGGATATTTTGCAACATCTGCGACCAGTGCATAAAGCTGTTCTGGCTGATGGCGTAAAATACGTTTTTCAGCATGTTGAGTCATTATGCGTTCGCCATTTTACTGTCTCTTGCCGCACGTAATTTCGCAAAATCAGCGTCTGCATGATATGATGAACGCGTTAAAGGTGTTGAAGACATCATCAAAAAGCCTTTTGCTTTGCCTTGCGTCTCATAATGTGAAAATTGTTCTGGTGTCACAAACCTGTCAACGGCGGCGTGTTTTGGTGTGGGCTGTAAATACTGGCCTATGGTCATAAAATCAACATCGGCAGAGCGCAAATCATCCATTAATTGAGAGACTTCACCATCTTCTTCACCCAACCCTACCATGATACCTGATTTGGTAAAAATTGAAGGGTCAAGGCGTTTTACATCTGCCAGAATTGACACAGAATGAAAATAACGCGCACCAGGCCTGATTGTGGGATAAAGGCGAGGCACTGTTTCAAGATTATGGTTAAATACATCAGGGCGCGCATCTACCACCACCTCTAAGGCACCTTCTTTGCGAAGGAAATCAGGTGTTAATATTTCGATCGTTGTCGCAGGAGAGGCCTGTCTGATCGCTGTTATGGTCTGGGCAAAATGCAATGCTCCGCCATCATCGAGATCATCTCTGTCAACAGAGGTGATCACCACATGACTTAAGCCCAAAGTGGCAACAGCTTGTGCAACATTGTCTGGTTCATGCGGGTCAAGTAAATCAGGACGACCCGTAGCCACATTACAAAAGGCGCAGGCTCTGGTGCAGACAGAGCCCAAGATCATCATGGTCGCATGTTTATTTGCCCAGCATTCCCCGATATTTGGACAAGCCGCCTCTTCGCAAACTGTTACCAAATTCAAATCACGCATCAAAGCACGCGTTTCATGATAGGCAGAAGAGGTAGGTGCCTTAACCCGCAGCCAATCAGGGCGTGAAGGTTGTGGTCTGTCTGGGTTGCGCCGTTTTTCCGGATGGCGCTGTGCCCCTATTTTCACATTAGGTGATGGCATCTTATCACTCGTCTACAGCTTTCTGGCTTGTCTTTTATCTGTACTAGAAATGGATAGCTCTGTCATAAGCGTCAAGTACTGATTCATGCATTGCTTCAGATAAAGTTGGGTGCGGAAAGATGGTTTGCATTAATTCTTGCTCGGTCGTCTCAAGTGTCCGGGCAATGGCATAGCCTTGAATCATTTCCGTGACCTCTGGCCCTATCATATGAGCGCCAAGCAATTCACCTGTTTTAGCATCGAAAATTGTCTTAATCATCCCCTCATCATCGCCAAGGGCAATGGCTTTACCATTGGCAAGAAAGGGAAAACGGCCAATTTTAACAGAGTGACCTGCTTTCTTGGCGGCGTCTTCTGTCAGGCCAACTGACGCTATCTGTGGCCGGCAATAGGTACAGCCAGGAACAGTATTGTCTGCAATCACATGAACGTGTTTGGCACCTGCAATTTTTTCAACACAAATTATCCCTTCATGACTTGCTTTATGCGCAAGCCAGGGTGCGCCGGTAACATCACCGATTGCATAAAGTCCTGCCTCACCTGTAGCCCCATAAGGGTCTGTTACAATATGACCTCTGTCTGTTACGACTTTTGTGCCCTCTAATCCCAAATTCTCTGAATTGCCAACAATGCCAATCGCCATGATGACACGCTCTGCTTGCAGGGACTGTGTTTTGCCATTCACGATGATAGACGCTGTTACATTATCTGCTGATTTATCAAGCTTTTCTAATTTAGCAGATGTGAGGATTTTTATCCCTCTTTTCTCAAAGGCTTTATGCGCCAATGCAGAGATTTCGGCATCTTCTGCATTCAAAATGCGGTCCATCGCCTCAATCACTGTGACGTCAACGCCCATATCTCTGTAAAAGCTTGCAAATTCTATGCCAATGGCGCCAGAGCCAACCACTATCAGAGATTTCGGCATGTTTTTCGGCACCATTGCATCTCTGTAAGTGACAATTTGATTGCCGTCAGCTTCCATATTTGGGATTTGACGCGCTCTGGCACCTGTGGCGATGATCACATCTTTCGCCTGAATGGTCTGAGCCCCTGCCCCGGAGATAGCGATTTTATGCTTATTGCCAGCCTTGCCATCAAGACGCGCTGTCCCCTCTATCACTGTGACTTTATGTTTTTTCAGCAAATGGGCAACGCCGCCAGACAAGCGTTTTGCCACAGAGCGAGAGCGTTCAACCACCTTTGCAAGATTGACAGTCACCTCCCCTGATACCTCAATGCCAAAATCTGACAAATGTGTGAGGTTGTGACGCAATTCTGCTGCGCGCAATAAGGCTTTTGTTGGTATACAGCCCCAATTGAGGCAAATACCACCTAAATGCTCTTTTTCTACAACAGCGGCACGCAAGCCTAATTGCGAGGCACGAATCGCCGCAACATAACCGCCAGGTCCACCGCCGATGACCACAACATCAAAATCTGTCTGATTTGCCATTTTTCTTACCTGTTCATTTGTATTTGTGCCAGAGGCAACTGAGCCATCTGTACTGATACTAATTAAGCCAGCATTAATACCGGGCGTTCTATCACTTGCTTGAAAACCTGCAACCAACGGGCACCTAATGCGCCGTCAACAATGCGATGATCTGCTGATAAGGTCACGCTCATGACCGTTGCAATGCCAAGAGCCCCGTCTTTTACCACCGCTCGTTGCTCTCCTGCCCCAACGGCAAGGATCGCACCTTGCGGAGGATTGATCACGGCTGCGAATTCTTTGATACCAAACATGCCAAGGTTAGAGATGGTAAAAGTCCCACCTGCATAGGCTGATGGCGGTAATGTGCCATCTCTTGCCTGACTTGCCAGTGATTTGCTTATGGCAGAAATATCCTTTAACCCGCGATTTTGCACTGCCGATATGACAGGTGTGACAAGACCACCGTCAAGAGCAACAGCGATACAAACATCGGCATCGGAATAATAGCGGCATCCCTCTTCCTCATAAGAGCCGTTCACATCCGGCACTTGCATCAAAGCAAAAGAGGCGGCTTTGACGATCATATCATTAACAGAAATTTTGACACCATCATCACTGGCTTCATTGATCATCTTGCGGGCTGCCAGAAGATCATCAATTTCACAATCCACCGTTAAATAGAAATGCGGCGCTGTTTGCTTTGATTCAGATAGACGTTGCGCTATTGTGCGCCGCATGGCGCTATGTGGGACAAATCTGTCTTCGCGCACTGCCTGTGTTTGCAAAAGGCTGTTTGCTGCTGGCTGTGATGGCGCTTGTGACAGGGCTGTTTCAACATCATATTTGATAATGCGCCCATTTGGCCCTGTTCCTTGCAGAGTATCAAGCGGCAAGTCATTCATTGCAGCAATCCGTCTTGCAAGGGGGCTTGCAAAGACACGCTTTTCATTTGTTGGCATAGCCGCAGGAGCCGGCCTTGCCAATTCAGAAGACGCAGCAGACATCGTCTGTTGAGGGGCAACAGCTTGCTCTGTTTGTTCTACAGTATTATTGCTTGGTTGATCTTCTGCAACTGACACGGCGCTAACATCTTCACCATCTTCTGCCAACATCGCTATCACAGCATTGACAGCGACATTTTGCGTGCCTTCTGCGACTGAAATAATGGCAATCGTGCCTTCATCAACCGCTTCGACTTCCATAGTGGCCTTGTCTGTTTCGATTTCAGCTATCACATCACCTGCGCGCACCTCATCACCTTCTTTGACCAACCATTTCGCAAGTGTGCCGTCAGTCATGGTAGGAGACAGAGCTGGCATTTTTATCGCAATCGCCATCTTAGCGCCCTCCTTCACGATAACAAGCTTTGTGAACAGCACGCAAAATATCGTCAATCTGCGGCAAAGCCAGTTTTTCTAAATTTTCTGCATAAGGCATAGGTACATCCTTACCGGTCACACGCTCGACAGGCGCATCAAGGTAATCAAAACAATGTTCCATAATTTGCATCGCTATCTCAGAGCTAACGCCTGCAAAGGGAAAGCCTTCTTCTGTACAAACAAGGTGATTTGTCTTCTGGACAGATGACACAATGGTCTCAATATCAAGTGGTCTGATGGTTCTAAGATCAATAACCTCAGCAGAAATGCCCTGCTCAGCCAATGCCTCTGCTGCTTCTAGCGCCCTGCCTACCATGATAGAAAAAGCCGTTATCGTTACATCAGTGCCTTGTCTTACCACTTTTGCCTTGCCAATCGGCACCGTCCAATCATCATGGACCGGCACTTCAAATGACTGCCCATACATGACCTCATTTTCAAGGAAAATAACAGGGTTAGGGTCTCTTATCGCTGATTTTAAGAGACCTTTGGCATCTGCAGAAGACCACGGAGACACCACTTTCAAACCAGGACAATGCGCATACCAACTTGCATAACATTGTGAATGTTGCGCCGCAACGCGGCTGGCAGCGCCGTTCGGGCCTCTGAACACAATCGGACAGCCCATCTGCCCACCAGACATGTAAAGTGTCTTTGCAGCAGAATTGATAATATGATCAATGGCTTGCATGGAAAAATTGAAAGTCATAAATTCAATGACAGGGCGCAATTCACCAAATGCGGCCCCTACCCCTAATCCTGCAAATCCATGCTCTGTGATGGGGGTGTCAATGACTCGCTTATCTGAAAATTCATCAAGCAGACCTTGTGTGACTTTATAAGCCCCCTGATATTCGGCGACTTCTTCACCCATAACAAAGACGCGGTCATCACTGCGCATTTCTTCAGCCATCGCATCGCGTAACGCTTCACGCACTGTTTGCGTGACAGTCGGGCCATCCCAGTCAATATCAGCACCAACCGGCGCTGCTTTTGGTGCAGACATAATGGTTGTTGGCTGAGCTGCCACCTCTGATGTGGGCGCTTCTTCTGCGAGCGTTACCGAAGGCGCCTCTTGAGATGAGAGTTCTTGTGGTTGTTCAGAGGTCTCATCGCCGGATAAAGTCGCAATCACTGTACCAACAGCTACATTGTCTGTGCCTTCAGCAACAAGGATATTAGTAACAACCCCCTCATCGACTGCCTCAACTTCCATTGTGGCCTTATCTGTCTCTATTTCGGCCACTAAGTCACCTGAGCGTAATTCATCACCAACTTTAACAAGCCATTTTGATAAGCGACCTTCTGTCATCGTGGGAGACAATGCTGGCATTTTAATATCGTTAGCCATAATAAAATCCTTCTAATTGATCACTATTGGCTTTGTTCAACCAAAATATCGGTGAATAGTTCCTGCTCAGCCGGCAAAGGTGAGGAAAGTGCAAAATCGGTTGCGTCTGTGACAATTTTTTTGACTTGCTTGTCAACATCTTTGAGTGCCGCCTCATCAATGCCTTCGCGCAAGAGCATATCTTTTAACTGATCGATCGGATCATGCTGTTTACGCATAGAATCAACTTCTTCTCTTGTGCGGTATTTAGCAGGATCAGACATTGAATGGCCGCGATAACGATAGGTCTTCATCTCGAGGATATAAGGACCTTTACCCGAACGACAATGTTCAAGCGCAATTTCGCCGGCTGCTCTGACGGCCAATACGTCCATGCCATCTACCTGCATGCCAGGAATGCCATATCCTTTGCCTCTGTCACATAAATCCTGACCGGCAGCCGCACGCGTGACAGCCGTCCCCATGCCATATTGATTATTTTCAATGACAAAAATAACAGGCAAAGACCATAAAGCTGCCATGTTGAACGTCTCGTAAACCTGACCCTGATTCACAGCGCCATCGCCAAGATAAGCCATATTGACCTTGCCATCACCTTTATATTTATGCGCAAAGGCAAGACCGGCACCAATCGGCACCTGGGCGGCAACAATACCGTGGCCGCCATAAAAATTCTTCTCACGGCTAAACATATGCATTGAGCCGCCTTTCCCCTTGGAATAACCGCCTTCTCTGCCGGTCAATTCAGCCATCACACCAGAGGCTTCCATCCCGCAGGCAAGCATGTGACCATGATCACGATAGGAGGTGACAATTGAATCGCCCTCTTCTGCCACAGACTGTAAACCAACCACGACCGCTTCTTGACCAATGTAAAGGTGACAAAATCCGCCAATTTCGCCCATGCCATAAAGTTGACCTGCTTTTTCTTCAAAACGGCGAATAAGGAGCATTTCCCGATAAAGTGTCTTCAGAACATCTGCATCAGGCACATCATTTTTAAGAGCTTTTGGCGGGCGGCCTCTTTTTTTGGTGCCAGAGGCTGAAGAGGCTTGTTTTGCGGACATCGGTGTCTGTGTGGCCATCATTTTCATCCATAAATCAGTCTTACTTAGAGGATTACTCCTCAGTCAGATTAAAGATAAATGGCAAATAATGGTTTTCGCAACAAATTTATTTCATTGTTTTTATTGGTTTTTTTACATATAAACCAATTTTCAGTTAATTTGGATCTTTATTAAAATTTCAATTTTTGCAGATCAATTGTAATAATGACATCATCTGGTGCATACAGGCCTAATTCAGCCCTTGCGGTTTCTGTCAAAATATCGCTATCAACCTGCCCGGACCGCATCAAATCAATACGCTGTGCAAGGAACGCATTTTGTTTTTCAAGCAATGCTAATTCTTCCTGAGCAAGCACAATTTGCCTGTCCAACTCACCGCGCGCAAGCATACCGCGCTCACCTGCGAATGTATGAAAGCCAAAAAAACAAGCGATTGTGCCAACGGTAAAAAAGACAGATGACTTGGCAATGCCTTTGCGAAATTGAGACACCATATCAAACCCTTTTTCAGTTTATGGTTGATCTTGCCCCTATTGAATCAAAGGCGATTCGGCGCGTCAAGTGAATTACGCACGAATCGCCAGTTTTTCTGTATTTTTAGTAAAATATTGCGTCTTTTAGCGCAAAATGGACCTGCCAGAATAATCAGCAGAACGACCAAGCTCTTCTTCAATTCGCAAGAGTTGGTTGTATTTAGCAAGCCTGTCTGATCTTGATAATGCACCTGTTTTAATCTGACCCGCATTTGTGGCAACCGCCAAATCAGCGATAAAGCTGTCTTCTGTCTCACCTGAACGATGGGAAATTATGACACCAAAGCCTGCTTTTTGTGCCATGGTGATGGCCTGCATGGTCTCGGTTAATGTGCCAATTTGGTTCACCTTTATCAAAATGGCATTACCAGCACCATCTGTTATACCTCGGGCTAGACGTGATGGGTTTGTCACAAATAAATCATCACCAACAATTTGCACTTTATCCCCAATTTTATTGGTCAATGCAGCAAATCCATCCCAATCATCTTCATCGAGCGGATCTTCGATAGACCGGATAGGATAATTTTGACTCAAAGAGGCCCACATATCTTGCATATCTGCCGAAGACAGAACGCGGCCCTCACCTGCTAAATGATAAGAGCTATCTTTGCAAAACTCTGTTGCGGCAGCATCAAGGGCAATCACAATGTCATCACCAAGCTTATAGCCTTTTGCTTCAACTGCTTTTGCTACGAATGAGAGGGCGTCTTGTGTGCTGCCCATTGCGGGTGCAAAACCACCTTCATCCCCAACCGCTGTTGACAGGCCAGCATCTGAGAGAATGGACTTTAGCTGGTGAAAGATTTCTGTGCCCATGCGCAGGCCATCTGAGAATGTCTCAGCCCCGACTGGCATAATCATAAATTCCTGAATATCAAGCGCATTATCAGCATGCGCCCCGCCATTGAGAATATTCATCATTGGCACAGGCAATTGATGGGCATGAACACCGCCAAGATAACGCCATAAAGGTAGTTGAACACTATCTGCGGCAGCCCTTGCTGTTGCAAGGCTCACACCAAGAATGGCATTGGCGCCGAGACGGCCTTTATTGTCTGTGCCGTCCAAGGCAATCAAATCTTTATCAATACCATCTTGATCCAGAGCATCAGTGCCAGATAAGGCGTCAAAAATCTCCTGATTTACGGCGTCCACTGCATTTTGCACTGATTTGCCGTTATATATATCTTTATCGCCGTCACGGCGCTCAACGGCCTCATAAGCCCCGGTAGAGGCGCCAGACGGCACCGCGGCTCTGCCTAGTGAGCCATCTTCCAAAATAACATCCACCTCAACAGTTGGATTGCCTCTTGAATCAAGAATCTGACGGGCGTGAATATCTAAAATTGCTGACATAATGTCTCCTACTTTATGTTCAGATAAACTGATTTGTTAGCCATGCGCTGCGATTGCAATTTGGGACAATTGACGAAGTAATGGCGCCAATTCCGGCAATGGCACCATGTTCGGCCCATCAGATGGCGCATTATCAGGATCTTCATGTGTTTCAATAAATAAGCCTGATACGCCAACCGCCACAGCAGCGCGTGCCAATACCGGCACAAATTCGCGTTGCCCGCCAGACGCGCCACCAAGACCACCTGGTTGCTGAACAGAATGTGTTGCATCAAAAATGACCGGATATCCTGTTTGAGCCATCTGAGGCAAGCTGCGCATATCAGATACAAGGGTGTTATACCCAAATGAGGTACCTCTTTCGGTAAGCAAAATCCGGTCATTACCTGCACCTGCCAGTTTGGCAGCGACATGTTGCATATCCCAGGGCGCTAAAAACTGCCCTTTTTTGACATTTATGGCTGCGCCTGTTGCAGCGGCTGCCAGTAAAAGATCAGTCTGACGACATAAAAAGGCAGGGATTTGCAATATATCAACAATATCTGCCACAGGGGCGCATTGAGCTTCATTGTGAATATCTGTCAAAACAGGACAGCCAAATTCTGATTTTACGCGGCCTAAAATGGCAAGGCCTTCATCAAGGCCAACCCCGCGCTTTGCAGAGGCAGATGTACGATTGGCTTTGTCAAATGATGATTTGTAAACCGCACTCATACCAGCAGATTGCGCCGCAACCATAATAGCTTCTGCGTGCCTTAAGGCATGATCAAGCCCTTCTATCTGACAGGGCCCTGCTATGATTGCTAATTTATCATGTGGTCCAAAGACAACATTTCCAACTGTGACTTGTGTCATATTATGACCTCTAGACTATCAAATTGCTTTTATAACATCAAAAGACAGGGCGTGGCTTATACCAAACGAGAGCGCACCTTGGCTGCATTGATAAAACCAGAGAATAGCGGATGCGGCTCAAAAGGACGAGACTTTAATTCTGGATGAAATTGCACGGCGATAAAAAACGGATGGTCTGTGCGCTCTACAATTTCAGGCAATCTTCCATCAGGAGACAAGCCAGACATCTTCATCCCCGCTCCTTCGAGCATGTCGCGATACCCGATATTGACTTCATAGCGGTGACGATGACGCTCTGATATCTCTTTTTCTCCATAAGTGGATAAGGCCAAAGATCCGTCTTCAAGAACACAATCATAAGCGCCAAGACGCATTGTGCCGCCTAAATCATCATCTTCTGCTCTTGTCGTTAGCTCATTGCCAATGTTCCATTCAGTCATAAGACCCACAAGAGGCTCATTGGTCTGGCCAAATTCGGTTGAACTTGCTTTTGTGATACCTGCCACATTGCGCGCTGTCTCTAGAACGGCCATTTGCATACCAAAACAAATACCCAAATAAGGCACTTGTTTTTCACGGGCAAACTGAATGGCTCTGATTTTGCCTGCTGAGCCGCGCTCGCCAAATCCACCCGGGACTAAGATGGCGTCTGCATTACTAAGATAACTGGCTACGACACCATCATCATCTGTTTCAAGAAGTTCTGAATCAAGCCAGGTCATATTCACTTTTTGGCGATTGGCAATACCGCCATGGCTTAACGCTTCTGTTAAGGATTTATAACTATCTTGCAATGACACATATTTGCCGACAATTGTGATATTTACTTCACCTTCGGGATTCTGAATTGCGTGATTAATCTGCTCCCATCTGGATAAGTCAGGCGCTTCGTAATCAAGCCCGAAATGGCGGCAGATTTGCTTATCAAGGCCCTGCTTATGATAAGCAAGAGGCACTTCATATATGTTAGAGACATCTTCTGCCAAAATGACAGCCTCTTCTCTTACATTACAAAATAACCCAATTTTTGCGCGCTGTTCTTCAGGCATATCCTGCTCAGTGCGACACATCAGGATATCAGGCTGAATACCCACAGATTGCAATTCTTTGACAGAATGCTGAGTTGGCTTTGTCTTCAGCTCACCTGCCGCTTTGAT
>JBMHBX010000050.1:0-9013 GCA_049890215.1 Puniceispirillaceae bacterium (SeqCode)
GAGATGGTGATGCCAGGTGATAACATTGCAATGGATGTGACATTGATTGCACCTATCGCGATGGATGAAGGTCTGCGCTTTGCTATCCGCGAAGGTGGCCGTACAGTCGGCGCCGGTGTCGTGGCCTCAATCATTAAGTAAGCGAAACGCTTTCTTATTCTAATTTGTGAAAACGCCCGCGGCTTTGTGCCGGGGGCGTTTTTTATGCGCAAATTATTTATCGATACAATAGTCGTTTTGCGGTTGGAAAATCAGGCAAGATTTGCTATTTGTTGGCAACGATTGAAGGAGTGTAGCTCAATTGGTAGAGCACCGGTCTCCAAAACCGGGGGCTGTGGGTTCGAGTCCCTCCGCTCCTGCCATTCGAAAAAGCGCGTTGAGAATAAATGGCTCAACGCGCTTTTTTCATGTCAGACAATAAGATTGTTTGTGGCAGTGTGAAAACAGAACAAAACCGAACAGGACAGAATAAGGTGTGCCTTTATTATGATTGCAGATAATCAACAAGCTCTCATAAGCAAATTGCAGACCGTTTTCGGCTTTTCTGATTTTCGTCCGGGCCAGTTAGATATTGTATCAGCGATCCTTGAGGGTCAGAATATCCTTGCAATTATGCCAACAGGCGCAGGCAAATCTCTTTGTTATCAGTTACCGGCTGTCATGCGCCGCGATAAAACGGTGATCATATCACCTCTTGTTGCTTTGATGACAGATCAGGTGGCAAGTCTCAAAGAGACGGGCGTAAGAGCCGAAATGCTGCATTCGGGACGATTATATGATGATAACGTGATTTCATGGCGGCGTTTTGCTTCTGATGACACCAATATCATCTATATGAGCCCTGAGCGTTTAATGCAGCCACGTATGATAGCTGCATTGCAAAAATTACCTATTGGGCTGTTTGTGATTGACGAGGCGCATTGTATTTCAAAATGGGGCGCAGGATTTCGCCCTGATTATGAAGCGCTTTCCACACTCAAGATACAATTTCCCTCTGCCCAGATTGCAGCCTTTACCGCAACAGCGGACAAAGCGACCAGAGATGATATCAATGACAAGCTGACACAAGGGGATGCCACAACATTTATTCACGGCTTTGACAGACCAAATTTATCACTCGCTGTTTTGCCGAAACAATCTGTAAAAGAGCAAATTACAGATTTTGTGAAGCATAAAGAGGGGCAAAGCGGAATCATTTATTGTCTGTCCCGCAGAGAAACAGATGAGCTGGCAGCCCACCTCAGGGCGCAGAATATTCAGGCAATGGCCTATCATGCCGGAATGAGTCAGGAAGAACGGGCCCATTGTCAGGACCGGTTTATGACAGATGACGGCGTGATTATGGTGGCAACCATTGCATTTGGTATGGGGATTGATAAGCCGGATATCCGCTTTGTTATCCATGCAAGCCTGCCATCGTCTGTTGAGGCTTTTTATCAGGAAATTGGCCGCGCAGGCAGAGATGGCAACGCCTCTGAAACACTCTTATTCTACAGCCTTCAGGATATGATTAAGCGCCAGAGAATGATTTTTGAATCAGAAGGCAATGATCAGTATAAATTTGGTGAAAATGCAAGGTTAGAGGCATTACTTGGCTATTGCGAAGCAACCTCTTGCCGGCGTCAGGTTCTGCTTTCTTATTTTGATGAGACCATGCCTGCTTGTGGAAATTGTGATAATTGTTTGTCGCCCCCTGCACTTATTGATTATTCAGTTGCTGCCTCTCACATCATAGAAGCGATTTACCAGAGCGGCCAATTTTTTGGAGCAAGCCATATTCTTGATATTGTGCGCGGTGCACAAACGGCCAAAGTGAAAGATAAAAATCACGATATTTTGTCAAGTTTTGGCAAGGGAAAGGCGCGCAGTAAAAGTTTTTACCAGACATTATTGCGCCAACTGATTGCGCGCGGCGTTATCACCGTGAATTTAGCGCGTTATGGCGCTCTGGAGCTAGCCAGAGAGGCAGAGGCCATCATCTCAGGTCAAAACCCCTTTATGGCAGGGGAGATAAAAGACAAACAAAGCGTAACCGGCATGAATAAGAGCAGGGCACCTTTAATCATCAGGGACGAAGATGCAGGCTTAATTGGACAATTAAAAGCGCTACGTTTGCAGCTTGCTCAGGAAAAAAATGTGCCCGCCTATGTTATCTTCACAGACAGAGCCATCATTCAGATGGCAGAGCAAAAACCACAAACCAAAGATGATTTTTTGCGCATAAATGGCGTTGGTCCCAAAAAGGTTGATAGCTATTTTGAAGTGTTTTCTGAGGTGATTGAGCGTTATCTTTTGCAGGCAGGCTAGAATAAATTATCCTGTAACATATGCTCAAGGCGGCTTGTGCGACTTTTGACAGCTTTGAGATGTTTTTGCTCAGCCTTGGAAAGACCATCAAGCTGAATATCTGTGACAGGGGCAAGCCCGTCTGCGATATCCTGAATTTGTTGGCGTAAAACAAGACGCATGCAGAACTGAATATCTTCTGAAATTTGCAAAATTTCAGCCGGCATTGTGTGGGTTTCAAATAATTGTTTGGCACGTTCCTGGCTGTTGCGTTCATGTAATCCACGCGATACTGCAAGGCATCGCAGTGTCTCGATTAACGGCAGCATCATGTGAAGCTTTATCTGAAAGCGGCCATTGACTGTTTTCAGATTACCTAAAAACCCAACACCACCTTGATGTGCACCAACAGAGCTTGCCAAAGATTTCAAAAACCTTGGATTACGCGCTGCCCGCCCGTTCATGGATTGCTGCAGGCGCCTGCCTAGCTGTTCATCACCATAGACAAGGGCAAAATCAAAAAAAATATCAGCTGATAGCAAATCTTCCGGGCTTGCTTTGCGGCACCAATCGCCAATGGTTTTGCGCCAAGCTGTCAGCGACTTGCACCATTTGGCATTGGATGACATAACCCCGCCTTTGCAATAGGGGATCCCTGCGGCATCCAGCTTATCAGATATGCCTTTGCCAAGTGCCTCATACCAGTCTTGTATGGGCTGAGCTTCGCTTTGTGATATGGCATGGATCTTGTCATCATATACAATGGCATGATCCTGATCTGCGGCAAGCAAGCTTTCATCTCTGCCACCAGAACCAAGCATTAAAATTGCAAAAGGACGAGGCGGCGGCCCCCTCTCAGCGGTTAGTTCTGCTTCGGCAAGAGCCGCGCTTCGGCTTAGCGCTGCGCGATATTCACCGCTAATAACACGGGCGATATCAGCGGCAACGACATATTCCGATTCCAATGAGGCAGCCAGTGATGGTAAACTGGCAAGCGCTTTGCCAATTTCTTTGTCATCTTTGGCAGCGTTTATTTCATCACCTATGATGATGGCATCGCTAACCCGTTGCCTGATCAGTTCTCTGGTTGAAAGCCAGCCGGAAAGACTACCCCTTTCATCCACAACACCAAGATGGCGAATATCATAGCGGGCAATCCTGCCAAGCGCGACATGCATATAATCTGCCTCACGCACTGAGATAACAGGTGATGACATTATACTGTGGAGCTGAATATGTCTGGCCCTTTGCCCATCTTCGATTGGCAATGCCATAGCGCGCACAATATCACGTTCTGAGATAATCCCTTTGATATCGTCTGTGTTAGTCCCAACAAAGGCGCAATCCTTGCTTGTTTCACGAAGCTGTATCGCGGCCTCATGCAACGAGCAGTCAGGCGCAAGGATAAGCGGATTTGTCATCATAATATCTGAAATGCGATGACGATAAGGGTAGGGGTCAATGCGTGATAAGGATGAAGAGGAGAAGACAGCTTGTTTCTGGCTTGCAACATCAATCCACCCGGCTCTTGTGGTCGCAATTCTCTGGTCATCAAGCATAGCCACCGCGCGGCGTGCTTCGCCGAATGTGGTGATCGATTTGGCCCTTAAATCATCAAGCATAGCAGTATATAACTTGGCAGAGATAGCCGCATCTCCAAGAGCGCTGTGGCGGTCTGAGATATCTATCTGATAATGGATGGCAAGAGCGTCAAGATCCCCCATCATCAACATCGCATCCTGCCCAAGAGCGATGGTCGCTAATTGCCGTAAGCAAAGAGCAGATTGCCACCGCCATTCAATACCATGGCGATCTGTTTCCGCGCTCAAAATGGCAAGGTCAAATCCAATATTGTAACCGATGATGACACGATCTCTCAGATTATCCCGGCATAGGCGGAAGGCATGCGCAAAGGCAGGTGCGCCTGCGACATCCTCATCTGTGATTCCGTGAATGGCAGTGCTTGCTGCGGGAATAGCCATAGAGGGGTTCACCAAAAGCTCTAAGGCTTTTGACTGGTCGCCCGGGTCAATGATCCCTATTTGCAACACTCTGTCCTGTTGTGTGTTAAGGCCAGTTGTTTCAAGGTCAAGTGAAACAATCGGCAGACTCTCAAGCGGCATTGTTGCCATCTGTGCCATGAATCGGGCCTCTTCTGTTAAGGTGACGTAATCTGTCACATCTTTAGCCTAAAAGGCATGACGCGCAGTGACAAGTAGAAGACGATAGAAAAAAACAAATCATCTCTTGTCCGCGCAATTAAATAAAATTACATACTGAATAAAGTGCCTACACATAAGCGGCAGTCATATAGTAAAGGGTGATAGTCATGGGCTCACAGATTGATATTTTGCCAGATGGGTTTGCGTGGCTTGATAAGGAGCCGGTATTTAATCCTGCGCAGCATTTGGCGCTAGAGGCGCCAGACCTCATAGAGACATTGGGTGATTTTGGCTATGAGGCAGATGAAATTGCAACTTGCCCCTCAGATTTTGCAGTTAGCTCAGTGTTTCGTGTGCTAAGTGACGAAGGCGCGGCCTGTTTGCTGGATGTATGCCGGCAGCTAGAACAATACACAACATCAAATGAGCGTATTGAGCGCAACACAAGAGGCGGTGTCTACCGGTCTCGTTTTTTGCGTGATATGTGTCTGTCACCTGATATTACAAACTTTATGTCTGACATCGCGAATGTACCTCTTTTGCCTCATTCTATCAGCCATCAGTTAGGTCATCTGAATTACAATCCTCATACCATTGGCCAGAATGTTGATAAATGGCATGTGGATACATTGCGCTATGATTATGTAATGTTCGTCACCGATCCACAATCAGTGGCAGGTGGACAGTTCCAATATTTTAGAGGCACAAAGCATGAGATGGCAGAGATCAAGGCGCGCGGCGGTCAGGTGCCTGCAGAGCGTATCATTTCGCCTGCAATGCCAGGGCCGGGATATGCGGTGATGCAACAAGGCAATATGGTGGTCCATCAAGCCAAAGGCCTGGAGGCCGAAGGGGAGCGAATCACAATGGTGAATGGCTATGTGGCAGCAGATGCCAAAATTGCAGATTTCACGCGCTATGATCAGCTTCGGCTTGTGGATCCGCCGCATATTGTGACGACAGAATTTGCGCGTCACACAGCTGAATTGGCAAGCCGGATGGTCACTCAGGCCGGATTTGAGGCTGACACAGAGGTTCATGTATCAAATTTGCGTGAAGCAGCAAGCAGGCTACTTGCCGCGGCAGACGAAATTGAAACCACAACAGACGGCAAGCTGGACCATTATTCCTGAGGCCAAATCAGGGGCAAAAGCAGAGCTGTTATGGATAGTGATAAAAAACCTTTCGACAGGCAGTGAAATCATTATCAAAAAAAGATAACTTCTGCCATTTGTGATGCGTAATAATGCTTGCCTTTACAAAGGGTTTCATGCTAACCACTGCCAACAAAATCAGCAATTTTCTCTGTCATGGGCACAAAACAGATGTCACATGTCGGGGAGATTATGCTTTTAATCTAGGCAAAATCCCTTGTGTTTGCGCCAAATTTGTCCTGCCGGCTTGCCGGCGTAACAGTTAGAAGAGTTGGTCAGAGAATCATGGCTAAGACATCACCGGCACAGTTTGTCAGGCAGGTTAGACAGGAAATCTCTCGTATTTCTTGGGCAGGCCGCCGTGAAACAGGTCTGGCAACGATTACCGTGTTCATCATGGCTTCAATCGCTGCTATCTTCTTTTTGTTGGTCGATATGGTATTTTCAAACGCGATTCAATTTGTACTAGGAATGTTTGGATAATCGAATGTCTGCGACAACCGCCTGACAGGGGTCGGATTGGCGCAACATTGATATGGTGGAGTAAAGTCAGTTATGGCAAAACGCTGGTATGTCGTACATGTCTTTTCAGGGTCTGAAAAGAAAATGGCTCAGGCGATCATGGAACAGGCCGAAACAAACGGTCTGTCAGATATGATCGAAGAGGTCATGGTGCCAGTCGAAGATGTGGTGGAGATGCGCCGTGGTGTTCGTGTCGAAGCTGAGCGTAAATTCTTCCCGGGTTATATTCTGGTGAAGATGGAGCTGACAGATACAACATGGTCACTTGTCCAGAGCCAGCCTCGCGTCACCCGCTTTCTTGGTGGTAAAGGCAAGCCAGTTCCCATTACTGAGGCTGAAGCCAATCGCCTTATCCGTCAGATGTCTGAAGGGGTGGAGCGTCCAAAATCAACAATCAGCTTTGATGTGGGTGAAGAAGTGCGCGTCACAGACGGGCCGTTTGAATCATTTAATGGTCTGGTGGAAGAGGCAGATGACGAAAAAGGCCGCCTGAAAGTGGCAGTGTCCATTTTCGGCAGAGCGACACCTGTAGAGCTTGAATATTCACAAGTGGAAAAATTGTAACATGGGGCTGTGTTTCGCAAAGCGGAATATGGCCTGTAACTTTTTGATAGATGTAAGCGTCACATAATATTTCAAGAACGAGGGACGCAAAGGAAGGCAGAAATGGCAAAGAAAATCGAAGGATATCTGAAGCTGAATATTCCAGCAGGCGCAGCAAATCCGTCACCACCTGTTGGTCCGGCTTTGGGTCAGCGCGGCGTGAATATTATGGAATTCTGTAAAGCATTTAATGCGGCAACAGATAGTCTTGAAAAGAATATGCCTGTGCCAGTTGTGATTACTGTTTATCAGGATAAGTCCTTTACCTTTACAACCAAAACAGCGCCAGTCAGCTATTTTCTCAAGAAAGCAGCAGGCCTGTCAAAAGGTGGGCAGACACCTGGTCGTGAAATCGCTGGCAAAGTGACCGAAGCGCAAGTGCGTGAAATCGCTGAAGCCAAAATGAAAGATTTGAATGCCGTTGACATGGACGGCGCGATGAACATGGTACGCGGTTCAGCCCGCGCCATGGGTCTTCAAGTTGTGGAGGGCTAAGATGGCCAAGCTAGGAAAAAGACAATCAGCAGTTAACGAAGCAGTTGATCGCAATCGTCAATACACAGTCGCTGAAGCAGCAGCGCTTGTAAAAGAAAATGCCAAAGCGAAATTTGATGAGACTATTGAAATCTCAGTGAATTTGGGCGTTGATCCTCGCCACGCTGATCAAATGGTGCGTGGCTCAGTTGCGATGCCGAACGGTACAGGCAAAGATGTGCGCGTTGCGGTATTTGCGCGTGATGCCAAAGCTGATGAAGCAAAAGCAGCCGGCGCAGAATTTGTTGGCGCTGAAGATTTGGCGGAAGCTATTCAAGGTGGTGAACAAGGGTTTGATCGCGTTATCGCCTCTCCTGATATGATGGGTGTTGTTGGTCGTCTTGGTAAGGTGCTTGGCCCACGTGGTTTGATGCCAAATCCAAAGCTTGGCACAGTCACACCAGATGTAGGCGCTGCCGTTGCCGCCGCCAAGGCAGGTGAAGTGCAGTTCCGCGTTGAAAAAGCGGGTGTTGTTCATGCCGGCATTGGCAAGGCGAGCTTTGGTGCTGATCAAATCGCACAAAATGCAGATGCGTTCCTTGAAGCCATCCGCAAAGCAAAGCCTTCAGGTGCAAAAGGCGCCTATATCAAGAAGATTACCATGAGCTCAACAATGGGCGCTGGTGTATTTGTTGAAGATACACCTGCTGCGTAACAATATCGTTTTTGATATTGATAGCGCTTGGAAATAGCAAATTTATCATCAGCGCTTTTTAAGGCGGTGATGATGAGCAGAAGGCCTTGATAATCAGGGCCTTCGACCTGTCCAAGACTGTAGGTAAAATACCCTGGAAACAGGCTGTTTATAAATCCTGCATAGACAAGGGAAAAAGCATTTTTTGCTTTAACTTTTGTGGGCAGGCCATGGGCAAAATCGACAATTATGTTGGTTTTGCTTTGGTGAAACCTGAGTGGCGTGGTTTGCGCTCTGGCTTGTGTTTATGCATAAGCCGGTTTGCAGATGAAACCATTCTAAGCAAGTGGAGACGATCAGTGAATCGCGAAGAAAAAGCCGATCTGGTCAATACACTGCAATCAACCTTTGGCGCCGCAACATCTGTTGTGGTGGCTCATCAGGTTGGTCTGACGGTAGCTGAGAGCAGCGAATTACGGGCAAAAATGCGTGAAGCAGGGGCCGCTTTTAAGGTCACGAAAAACCGCATTGCCAAAATCGCTGTTCAAGGCACGAAGGACGAAGCCTTGGCAGATCTGTTCACAGGCCCAACAGCTGTTGGTACATCAGCTGACCCTGTGGCAGCCGCTAAGACACTCGTTGATTTCGCCAAAAGCAACGACAAGGTTACCATTATCGGGGGCACATTAGATGGTGCGCTTCTCGATAAGGCGGGGGTTGAGGCGCTAGCCAAATTGCCATCGCTTGATGAGCTTCGCGGGAAGCTTGTTGGTCTTGTTAATGCTCCTGCGGCCAAGCTGGCACGTATTGCGAAGGCTCCGGCAGGAGACTTGGCGCGTGTTGTCAAGGCACGGGCAGACCAGTTGCAGTCGTAACTATCAGAAAAAAGTTAAAGCCTAGAGGAGAATATCATGGCTGATTTAGAAAAAATTGCTGAAGAACTATCAGCACTAACCGTTCTTGAAGCTGCTGAACTAGCAACTTTGCTTGAAGAAAAGTGGGGCGTATCTGCTGCTGCACCTGTGGCTGTTGCCGCTGTTGCTGGTGGTGGTGACGCTGGTGGCGCTGCAGAAGCCAAGAGCGAATTTGACGTTGTGCTTGCTTCAGCAGGTGCGTCA
>JBMHBX010000051.1:0-2795 GCA_049890215.1 Puniceispirillaceae bacterium (SeqCode)
TGTTTTACCAGGGCTGATCGCTGGCGCTAATTTTGGCCCTCCGATAAACCGACGAACAAAATAAGCCGCGATATCACAGGCGGTGATCATTAAGGCCAACGCAACGATTATCATCACTGCATCTGGCAAAGTGATGAGCCATGATAGACTCATGAGGCAGATAATAACAACCAAGCCAAATAGCGCAGCGAACAAGTCTCGTGTTCCAACCAAGAAAAAGACACTCAATGCCGTAATGATGGTTATCATAAGAACAGGTGATAGGCCAAAGCTGATATCATGAACAGCCAGATGGCTTGCCAATACAGGCACACTTAGCGCAATCTGGTAGCGCGTGATGGCACCGTCTGAGATGCTGAAGATTCTTGCAAGCTCAAGGCACATCATGATTTGCAAGCCAATCATCACCAAAAGCAGCCACGGCTGACCTGCAAGAGTGCCAAGCACAAGTGGCAAAAAATAAAGGGTTCCAATAACCCGTTTCGTGAGATCTGACACGTGAAAAAAATCCCTTAAGTCTCTGATAAGACTTGATTTAAAATACTATCTCCACCGTAACGACGGTCACGATTAAGATAATCATCAATCGCATTATCAAAATCTTTGGTGGTGTAATCAGGCCAGAATTTATCATTAAAATGCAATTCTGCATAAGCGCTATCCCAGAGCAGAAAATTCGATAATCTTTGCTCACCACCTGTGCGGATCAACAGATCAATTGGCGGCAATTTTGCGGTTTGCATGGCAGCTTTTACATCGCTCATATCAGTGATAGACGTGCCCTGCTTTTGCAATTTCTGCATCGCTTGCAGGATATCGTGTTGTCCGCCATAATTCACTGCAATGGTCAAGTTAAGCCCTGTATTGGCGGCTGTTTTGGCCTGCGCATCCTCGAATAAGGCCTGCAAATCATTATCAAAGGCAGTCAAATCACCGATGACCCGCAATATCACATTATCAGAAATCAGGCTTTCTAAATCCTGCATCAAAAAGCGCTTCATCAAACTGACAAGACCTTTGACCTCAGGCGCGGGTCTGTTCCAATTTTCAGTGGAAAAAGCAAAGGCTGTTAGATAGCTGATCCCGCACTCATGCGCATGACGCGCCATTGATTTCAGCACGGTTGTGCCTTGTGAATGCCCCCGCAATACCTCAAACCGGCGTTGCTGTGCCCAACGTCGGTTGCCGTCCATAATGATAGCAATATGGTGAGGAAGCATGTCGCTGAAACCTTAGACTTGTGTAATATCGTTTTCTTTTTCAGCTAACAGCGCATCAATCTTTGCCACAAATTCGTCAGTTGCCTTTTGAATGGTTGCTTCCAGATTATGACGCTCATCTTCAGAGATAGCAGAGCTTTTTTCATCTTTGCGCACAACTTCAATGGCATCACGACGGATATTACGCACCGCAATGCGCGCTGATTCGGCATATTTACCAGCCACTTTGACAAGCTCTTTGCGTCGATCCTCAGAGAGATCAGGAACAGCCACGCGAATGACATTGCCCTCTGCCATCGGGTTCAAGCCAAGCCCTGAGTCACGAATTGCTTTTTCAGTAGCAGCCACAAGACCTGCATCCCACACAGACACTGTCAACATGCGTGGTTCTGGCACAGAAATATTTGAGACCTGATTCAAAGGCATACGTGCGCCATAGGCATCAACGCTAACAGGCTCGAGCATAGCTGTAGTTGCGCGCCCTGCCCGCAATCCACCTAATTCTGTTGTATAATTGCTAACCGAACCTTCCATGCGACGTTTCACATCATCCATATCAAGATTAGACATTGTGCACTCCTTTAAATCCTAAATTAAGATTGTTCTTCAACGATAGTGTATGGGCCTTCATGTTTTAACACAGCATCAAATCCCCCTGATTCTGTGATAGAAAACACCACTATCGGTATATTATTTTCGCGCGCCAATGAAATGGCAGACGCATCCATCACCTTCAAATCACGTGACAGAACTTCCATGTAATTCAAGCTATCAAAACGAATAGCATCTGGGTTCTTTTCAGGGTCACTATCATAGACCCCATCCACTCTTGTCCCTTTGAGCAACGCATCACAATTCATCTCAGAGGCACGCAAGGCTGCGGCAGTATCTGTGGTGAAAAACGGGTTGCCTGTCCCTGCTGCAAAGATCACAACCCGCCCTTTTTGCATGTGGCGCATTGCGCGGCGACGGATATAAGGCTCACAAACAGCGCTAATTGGCAGTGCTGACATGACACGCACTGGCACATCAATCTTTTCAAGCGCATTTTGCATGGCAAGGGCATTCATTACAGTTGCCAACATGCCCATATAATCGCCTGTTGCTCGCTCCATCCCCGCAGCAGCGCCAGACACACCACGGAAAATATTACCGCCACCGATCACAAGACACACTTCGATGCCTTGTGCAATCACATCAGCAATTTCACCAGCGACGCGATTAACCATCTCGGTATCAATCCCATAGGATTGCGTACCCATCAGAGATTCACCAGAAATCTTCAATAAGACTCTTTGATAATGATAAGGGCCAATTTCAGGTGAAGATGACATAGGCGGAAATGTCCTTTTTGTAAAAATTGGTTTTCGCACTGGGCTATATAATGAAAAGCAGTCTAGCTATTTTCACGCCATAATGCCATAGCGTACGCCAAAAAAAACCAGCTATAAAATGCCTTTATAACTGGTTTTCAAAAAATGTTGTGGCGGTTGCAATTAGTTGCCTAATGTTGCTGCCACTTCTGCTGCAAAATCAGCTTCTTCTTTTTCAATGCCTGCGCCCAGGTTAAACTGC
>JBMHBX010000052.1:0-6890 GCA_049890215.1 Puniceispirillaceae bacterium (SeqCode)
ATAGGGGCGTGACCTGCCGCAGCCACGCTGATCAAATAAAATAGCACGATATGTCTTAGGATCAAAAAGCCGCCTGTGAGCCGGCGAGCACCCTGCACCCGGCCCGCCATGCAAAAAGATAACCGCAATGCCATCTTTGGCGCCGCATTGTTCATAATAAATTTCATGCCCGTCACGCACTAAATAGCCTGTATCCCAAGGTTGGTTTGGGGCATGCAAACGGCTTGTTTCTTCGTAAGGCAATGGCATCATGATAGGGGTCTCATGCTTCTAATGAGGCCTCAGTCTAAGAAATTTGAGAGATGAGTTCCAGTGGCTTATCATGCTTCTCTTCAAGAGATTTCTTCAGCTTCTTTAGCGCTCTGTGTTCAAGCTGCCTGACACGTTCTTTGGAAACACCCAAAACACGGCCCAATTCTTCAAGAGTGGCACCATCTTCGGTTAAGCGGCGTTTTAAGATAATCATACGCTCTCGTGATGATAATTCCTGCAATGCCTGATTTAGCCAGTTTGACAGCACACGTTCATCATGCAACTCAACCACCACTTGCTCTGGTGACGGGCGTGAACATGCCAGAAAATCCTGCATCTCATTCTCGCCGTCAGATACCACAGGCGCATTAAGAGACGCATCAGGTCCGGACATGCGTTGTTCCATAATCTCGACATCTTTTACATTCACGCCAATTGTTTCTGCGATCTTTTGGCGCCCTTCAAAAGACAAAGGGCCGCCATCTGCCTCACCAATTTTTGCGCGAATGCGGCGCAATTTGAAGAATAATGATTTGTGAGCCGCTGTTGTGCCTGTTCTTACAATAGACCAGTTGCGCAAAATATAATCCTGAATAGACGCCCTGATCCACCATGCAGCATAGGTTGAAAAGCGAACCCCTTTATCAGGGTCAAAGCGCTTTGCAGCCTGCATAAGCCCGATATTACCTTCTTGTATAAGGTCACCATTTGGCAAACCATAATGACGATATTTTGCCGCAGCAGAGACCACAAGGCGCGCATAGGCCATCACAAGATCATGCATCGCGCTATCATCATCATGATCACGCCATTTCACAGCCAATTCCACCTCATGATCTCTTTCAAGAAGTGGCTGCTTCATCGCATTGCGAATGTAGCGATTATCTGATTGTCTTGTCTGCGTGCCTTCTGAGATAGCCATTAACAGAGTCCTCCTGCGCGCTTATAAAATTGCGCGTTATCATAACTGTTACGGCACAAAAAAACTGGCAGATCAGAATCTGCCAGTTTCAATGAAGTGATTTTCATATGGTGAGATAGAACCCCGTTATTCCTTATGAGGGGTTATGCGGCGTCCATAATTTCTTCAAGCTTCACCGCTGCGGTATCTTTATCAATATCCTGAATGGCGGCATATTCGCGTGCCAAACGCTCCAAAGCTGCCTGATACATTTGACGCTCTGAGTAAGACTGCTCTGCGGCGGCGTCTTTTTTGCGCAAATCACGAACCACTTTCGCAATTTCAACAGGGTCACCAGATTTGATTTTCGCCTCATAATCCTGAGCGCGGCGTGACCACATTGTGCGGCGCACCTTGGCTTTCGTCTGAAGCGTGTCAATGGCATCATCCATCTGCTTAGATGATGATAATGTGCGAAGACCAAGCGAAATAGCCTTTTCCATCGGGACGCGCAATGTCATGCGGTCCTGCTCAAAGCGAATGACAAGCAAGGTCAATTCCATGCCGCCAACTGTGTTTGTTTCTGTTCCCAGAATACGTCCAACACCATGTGTCGGATAAACAACAAAATCACCATCTTCATAAGAGAATTCTGTTTTTTTAGCCATTCATTTATCTCAAATTTCTAAAAGGGCTTTGGTCCTGTTGCATAACAAGAAGCAAAGCCGTTTATCGTTTGCATTTTACTTTTTGTGAGGGGTCCAAGCTACAAGCCTTCCATTGCCCCAAAGTCTCCAAGCGCTAGACAGAGTATATAACACAAATCAGGCTTTATATCAAATCAGCCCTGTCTTGTGGTTGTCTTCTGTCAATAGGATTGAAATGATCAGGCGCCTTGCCCTGGCTTATCTGAAAAATATTTTTCAAATTTTCCGGCCTCATCAACTTTGGCATCTGCCTCTGGCATGGCATCAATTTTCTGACCAATATTCGGCCATTTTTCGGCCATATCAGCGTTCAGCTGCAACCATTTTTGTGCCTCTGGTTCAGAATCAGGCAAAATGGCTTCTGGCGGGCATTCAGGCTCACAAACACCACAATCAATGCATTCATCCGGGTGAATCACAAGCATGTTCTCACCTTCATAAAAACAATCGACAGGACAGACTTCAACACAATCTGTGTATTTGCACATGATACATTTATCATTCACGATATAGGTCATGATATTTCAGCCTTTTAGTTACCACGCCGCAGCGCTGATCATAGAATTCTTTAGGAGTGTCTTAAGGGAAAATTCACCTGCCCGCAAGAGCCAGTTTTTCTTTGGCAGCTTTGGCAGCTTTGCCTGAATCAACATCTTCTATATATAACAGACCAGAAAGGCGGCGCATTAATGAGGCCTCCATATGATCAAGATGATCATCTGCCAACACAACCATCCAAATCAGCTCCAGCATTGCGAGCCGCTCTTCATAATCAGTCATATCACGAAGCTGTTTTGCAAGGCCATGCATCTGCACTCTGTCATGAGAGGCGGCCAATGCTTCTTCAAAAAGAGACTTGATTTCGGATTCACCAAGATCAAAATGATCAGCCATGATATGCGCAATCATATGGCTTTCTTTATCATCCATCCCGTCATCATCAACATGGGCAGCTTCGACAAATAATTCGCACATAGTGCGTGCCAGAGCCAATCGCTCATTCACGGCGATATCTGTCATTGTCTTGTCTGATTGCATAAGGTCTTTGAGAAATGAGAACATTTGTTTTCCTTTACTCTTTATCTTGTGAAAGCGTTATAAATCTTGTGATTTTAATGCATCATTTAGGCGTCTGTCGCGCTTGGTCGGCCGTCCTGAGCCTGCTGCGCGCGTTTCAAATTGTGGTATGATGAATTGATTATCATCTTTGACTTTTGGCTGTGGCGGATCAAGATCTTCATATAAGCTTATGGCCTCAGTTGCAGGGCCGCGCCTGTCAGCCAATGCCACAATCTTGATCGTGCGAATGATGTTCCCTTGTGGAAAAACAAGCACCATATCGGGGTGAACATGGCGGTGTGGTTTTGATACATGCTCGCCATTAATGCGCAATTTACCTGATGAGACCATGCGCGTGGCAAGAGCGCGGCTTTTGAAAAACCGTGCATACCAAAGCCATTTATCAATACGCAAGCCTTCATCCATTACGCGAGCGCCGTCACCGTCAAGATTATTTTTTCAAAGCTGCCAGAACAGCGAATGGTGAATTTGGATCAGCTTCTTTTGTCTTATGCGCTGCCTTTGGCGGTCTTGGCCCTTTTGCTTTTCCTGATTTACGCTTCTCCTTGCCTGCCTGATTGGCGCCTGTTGCATTTTTATCTTTGCGCGGGCCTCTTTGACGGCGCACACGCTCAAAAACAGGCACAGCCGGCTTTTCAGGATCCTCTGATGGTTCTTCTGAGATGATTTGACATCCCAAATCAAGGATCATCGCCTTCATTTCTTCGCGGCTAACCCCTGCCAGTGACAACATATCATCTGTCATTTTGAAAGGCCCCTGACGCGCGGCCGCACGCACAAGCGCTGAGACACGCTCAACCATATCAACACGCATGATCTTTGTGCCAATGCGCCGATAGCCTGAGACATACCAATAATCATCTTCTACCCCATCAATCGCATTGATAGATACACGCCCTTCTGGTGGCGGGCCTGAAGGCGGGAAATTCTGATGAAACACAGACCATAGTACAGCGCGCAGCTTAATGGTCGCAGGCTTTAGCATCTCTGCCATATATAAAGCTTCAACACCAAGCCTGATACCAAGTCTTGCCAAATGCGGGCGATCTGTCTCGGATAAGTCTTTTAACTGGGCGCCAATTTTCGCAGTTGGCAGTGTCCCAAATGCTTCATATAGCTGATAAGCAAGACCTTTGGCCACGCCTGATAGGGGCACTGGCTCTGGCCGTGCGGCGCTTATCTCACCTTCTTCTTGTGAGGCGGCGTTTTGTTCAGCTGGTTGCGCTGTTGTCTGTGGCAGATGGGCCGGCGGATTTGCCAATTGCAATAAAGGGCCCAAAATAAAAGCGACATGATCACGCATAAAAGTTTCAACCCGCTCTTGCATGCGGGACATCTGATCTGCTGTGACAAGCTCAGCATCTGCCATCACAATGCGCGGTTGAAAAGGATTATCTGATTTCAGCAATTTGGCAAGAGGTGACTCACGCCACAAAATCACACCATCTGGCTGTAATTTGAACGCTTCATCAGCAGAGGCAAGCACAGCGCGCACACGCCGTTCAATCTCTTCTGGCAGGCCTTTGCGGGCTGCTGCCAAAATCATGGCTTTTTCTTCGCTATCAGAAATATCAGGGGTAAAGGTAAATCCATCCAGACGGCCAACCTCTTCACCTTCGACAAGGACGGTGCCGTCAAGTTTCACAGACGCAGACAATGATACTTGTTCCTTTAATTTTCGGGACAAATGTGCAGCACGTTTGTCCACGAATTTTTGTGTTAATTGGTTATGGAGTTCATCCGATAACCTGTCTTCTATTCTTCTGGCTAAATCCTGCCACTGCTCAGGGTCATCTGTCCACCCTGATCTGTGTGTAATATAGGTCCAGGTGCGAATATGGGCAATTCGCATCATAATTGTATCAATATCACCGTCCAAACGGTCCAAATGGGCCAGTTGGCCAGCGACCCAGTCTTTATCCAAAACCCCTTTGGTAGCCAGATTTTCATAGATTCGCACAAGCATTGTTGTGTGATGGTCTGTCATCATATTGCGGAAATCAGGCACAGAGGCCACATCCCATAACAAGCGCACGCGCCCCGGCGAATTAGCAAGACCTTTGACAGACGCCTGATTGGCCATAGCAATCAGGCTTGCATGATCTGTGGCTTCTGCCTGTCTTTGCAAAAAGGGCTCAGGCGGCGGCGCTTCTAATGAGGCTATCAGCGCTTTTGGTGAGCTGAAATCATAATCACGTGCACGCCAGTAAAGGCCGCGCAAAGGCGGGAAATGATGATTTTCAATCGCGGCGATTTCCTCAGGCTCCAGAGCATCAACCCCATCTGTCATCCCAAAGGTGCCATCACGCATATGACGTCCGGCGCGTCCTGCAATCTGTGCCATTTCCTGAGGCATAAGGCGGCGCATATAGCGCCCGTCAAATTTCATATCAGAGGCAAGCGCAACATGGTGAATATCCATATTCAGTCCCATACCAATCGCATCAGTCGCAATCAGAAAATCTACCTCACCATTTTGATACATCTCAACTTGTTTATTGCGTGTGCGCGGCGACAAGGCCCCCATGACAATACCGCAGCCCCCTCTTTGGCGGCGCACAGTCTCTGCAAGTGCATAGACATCTGAGGCTGAGAACGCCACAATCGCAGACCGGCGTTGCAAGCGCGTGACTTTCTTGACACCGGCATAGCTGAGGCGTGAGAGGCGCGGGCGCGTTTCAATCATCGCATCTGGCAATAAGCGCCTGATAAAAGGCCTGATGGTCTCAGCGCCCATGAACATTGTCTCTGACTTGCCTCTGGCATAGAACAGCCTGTCTGTGAAGACATGACCGCGTTCTCTGTCACCTGCCAGCTGGATTTCATCCACCGCCAGAAAGGCAACTGATTTTTCCACCGGCATGGCTTCGACTGTGCAGCAATAATAACGCGCATTTGGCGGGACGATTTTTTCCTCGCCTGTGATGAGCGCAACCGCCGATTTGCCGACTTTTTCCACAATGCGATCATAATTCTCACGCGCCAAAAGACGCAAAGGAAAGCCAATCATACCGCTTTCATGACCAAGCATACGCTCAATCGCGGCATAGGTCTTGCCTGTATTGGTCGGCCCCAGAATCACGCGTATTACTTTTTGTTTCATCAAAATCAGGCCAACTTTGCACAAGATAATTTGCCACAAGCGCGCCCTCAATACAGGCGCCCGTCATAGATATAAACTGATTCATCCAGAACGCCTATAGCTATGGGTAAAAATGCCTTAACAGTTTTCTGATTTGGTTGAAAATCTTAATCGCCTCACAATAGCGGTTTGCCATATGGAGCGGTTTGCCATTTGGCACCCCGCCCCAGTGACAGGAGATGATGATGGCACCGATAACACATAAAGACTGGATTGCCTTGCTTGAAGATCTGGCAGAAGAAGGCAGATGGCATGAGGCAGAAAGGCGCGCCTCAGAAGCATTATTGCGCTATCCGCACAGCGCAGCCCTTTATCATGCGCGCGCAAAGGCCAGAGAGGCGCGCGCTGATTATGAGGCAGCGATAGAAGATTATGACAAGGTCATTTTACTGGAGCCAGGCTATGCGACTGATCATAGTTATCGCGGCCTTGCCAAAGCACAGCTTGGCAAATATCAGGCGGCGATGGCTGATCATGATGCGGCGATCTCTCTTAATCCGCGAGACGCGCGTGTTTATTGGGCCCGCGGGCGCACCAAAGCCATGATGTATGATTTCGAAGGCGCTCTGGCTGATTATGACAGATCGATTTCCTTGAACCCGAATAACCCTGACATCTATCGCGATAAAGGCAAGGTGCGCATGGCCCTGAAAGAATCAGGAGAGCCAGACACATCGCCATCAAAGCCATGATGATATGACCGCAAATCAAGGGCAGCGCAAACATGATAAGCAGATGAGTTATCAGGAGGCTATCCCTTCTTATGACAAATAACATGAAAAGCAGGAGGTACATCCATGTCACGAAG
>JBMHBX010000053.1:0-14340 GCA_049890215.1 Puniceispirillaceae bacterium (SeqCode)
GTTTTTAGGTGCTGAGGCATTTAATGCTAAAGTCGTGCTTATTGAAAATGTGAGGGGAATGGCCACTTTATATGGCGGCAAGGCAAAAGAACAAGTCGTCTCAGAATTTCAATCGCTTGGCTATAAGGTCCAAACAAAAATTCTTAATGCGGCAAACTATGGTGTTCCGCAGCACCGTCATAGGCTGTTTTTCATAGCAACGAAAACAGAAGTCGATTTTCAATGGCCTGATGAGATCACAGGTGAAGACAACTATGTCACTTGTGAAGATGCTCTGTCAGACCTACCGTCAATGAATAACATGCCTTATGATGATAGCGCTGATTATGCAACAGAGCCAAAAAATCAGTACCAACATCTTATGAGAGAAAACTCAGTCCTAGCTCAAAATCACAAAATTACCATTCATAAACCCTTTGTCATAGAGACGATCCGGCAAGTGCCTGAAGGGGGTAATTATAAAGATTTACCAAAGGGCGTTGGCGAAAGCCGAAAATTTAACGAAGCTTGGACACGATACCATAGCAAAAGACCCTCAAGAACAATCGATACAGGACACAGAAATCATTTTCATTACAAATATGACCGCGTGCCAACGGTCAGAGAAAATGCCCGTCTTCAGTCATTTCCTGATAATTTTATTTTCGAAGGCTCAAAGACACAGCAGAACAAACAGGTTGGAAATGCCGTTCCTGTGTTACTGGCAAAACATGTTGCAGATAGTATAAAACGAATGTTGAACCATGAAGATCATTGATTTGTTCGCAGGCTGTGGTGGCCTTACCATTGGCTTCCACAGAGAGGGGTTTCAGAGTGTCTCTTTCTTAGAATGGGACGAAGCATGTATCAATACTTTGAAGGCAAACTTTCAAAAAGACGAACAGGAACCATTATTCTTACAAAAAGATATTCGCTTTTTTGAGAGTTACTTACCTAACCTGGTAGAGGCTGTGCAAGCGGCTGATGGCATTGACGGAATCATAGGCGGTCCACCTTGCCAAGCCTACTCAATGGCAGGTCGTGTACGTGATCCAAATAGTATGAAAACTGATTACCGTAATTTTCTGTTTGAGTCTTATTGCGAAATCCTGAAAGCACTGAAGCCGCGTTTTTTTGTTTTTGAAAATGTGCCTGGCATATTAAGCGCTAAACCATATGGCCAAAATATTCTTATAGATATCGCCAAAGGGTTTGCCTCAGCAGGGTATGAATGCGGCACAATTGACAAAAATATCGTTTATGACTTTGCAGATTTTGGTGGGCCTCAAAAAAGAAAGCGCATTATTATTTTTGGTGTTCATCACACAGTGAGAGATGCAACTCATATTGTGTCTGACTTCCATAAGATGATGACAAAAAAGAAAACTTTCAAACCGTCCACTGTTTATAATGCTATTGGTGACCTGCCAGAAGTGATGCCCCATCAGGATCCTAGCCAAAGGCGCATTTCCCATATCAGCCATTCAGATGACCCTATGCACCAACCACGATTTCATAGCGAACGAGACATGAATATTTTTCGACTTTTAGCGACAGATGCAAAGTCAAATGATCCAAAATATCAAAGCACAGAAAGCCTAAAGAAACTGTATTTTGACATGGTTGGCAAGGAATCAAATGTGCATAAGTATCACGTGCTGCGTCAGGACCAACCAAGTAATTTAATTCCGGCGCATTTATATAAAGATGGTTTACGACATATCCATCCTGACCCGGATCAGGCGCGATCTATTACACCACGTGAGGCAGCAAGACTTCAGTCTTTCCCAGATGATTATCAATTTGTTGGTTCAAAATCAGACATTTACAAAATGATTGGTAATGCGGTTGCTCCCGATTTCTCAAAAATTATTGCTCAAACAATTAAAGAAATAATGCCGTTATCTAACTAACAGAGAAATCAAATTCAAATAAATCATCTCGTATTTTTGTAATATCTATTGTATCGCGTCCATAGCTTTGCAAATGCGAATAGGTGATCTTTTCGTCAGACGCCAATCCAAGACGTTGTCTGAGATATCTGCCCAAAATATTATTTTTTGGCCAAGATGTGAGTTGTTTGAACACCGCCTGATCATTCACATATTGAACACCTTCAAATGAGAGGCTGATAACCTCTCCATCATCAAAGATCGCGTCAGCAATTTCACCTTTATTTCGATGGCCCTGCCCCGAACCCTGTCTATCGTTCCTACTGTGATTAGGAAACATTTCGGGCATATCAGAAATCAGACCTGTCACTATTGGAATATAAGCGCAATCTTTGCCAACATGTGCATTGCCATGCCCCCAATTCAACGCACTTTTCTCATGCACGTGATTTGGCTTATCCCCAAGGAAAAGCCTTACTTTTGGTGGGTTGGCAGATAATATCTCATAGCGGAAGTTTTGTTTTTGGGGCGTTTTAGCTTTATCAAGCTTATTCTGTTCAAAGTAGGAGTGATCAAAATGCAAACAACTGGTGCTACCTGATAAAGCAGAGGCCATTAGTTCTGAAAGATCATTAAACTCACTACTGGCAATATCAAAAAGTGTTTCGTCATCTTGTCCAAAAAGCCCGTTAGCCGAAAAATTTGCTGAACCAGCAATAGCGTCAACTGGTTGACCTTCTTTGAACCACATATATATCTTTGAATGATTGTAGCGTTGTTTGTAATAAACATTGACATTCAAACTATCAGAATAAGCCCTGTATTTATTGTGTTCTTGCATAGATAAGTGCGAACGTTGGAAACAACCATATATTATGTCGCAACGGATTGATGTAGATGACAGAGCGCTACCAATTAATTCAATAGGCTTTGGGCCTATGAACCCACCCAAAAACATGAGATGATCTGCACCATTATCACGGTGTCGGTGGATGATGAGGTCATGAAGCTGTTTTGTATAAATCATTGAGGCATCCAGACTGTAATTTATTTTTTAGCATTGTGCAGCATATCACAAAAATTTGGGTTATACATCTGGTAAAGATTAGAAATGCTTTCAACCCTGATCGTTCTGGTTAGGTGTTTTTGGGTAAGCGAAAGGGCGCTTTTCTCCGGGGGGGGGTAATGAGCAGGACACTTTATGAACGTTGTTGTCATCTGCTGGCTGAGCTTGATTTGTTGCCAGATGGCGCGCAGGTCACAGCCAAGGCGCTTTCAGGCGGGGTGGCAAGTGACATTGCCAAAGTGACAGTTGGGGAGCGTATTTATTGTATCAAATTTGCGCTTGCCAAATTGCGGGTCAAAGCAGATTGGTTTGCCCCAGTAGAGCGTAATTATGCTGAATATAGATGGCTGAAGGCCGCAAGTGAGATTGCCCCTGAGACGGCACTTGCTCTTTATGGTCATAGCGCGTCTGAAAATGGCTTTGCAATGGCCTATTTAGAAGGTGATAACATCTATCTTTTGAAAGATGCCCTGCTTTCAGCAAAGGGCACCCATGCACAAGCCTCAGCAATTGGCAGTCTTCTTGGCAAGATTCATGCTGCCTCTTCTATGCCAGATTTTGACAGAAGCCCTTTTCATAATCGGGATGATTTTTATGCGCTTCGCCTTGAGCCCTACCTCATCTACACATCTGATCAGCATAGCGATCTTGCACCACATTTGCGACATATGTCTGCGCTTCTTTATGAGGCTGATACTGTTTTGGTGCATGGTGATGTCAGCCCCAAAAACATTATCTTTGACAGCCATCAGCCTTATTTATTGGATGCAGAATGTGCCACAATGGGAGATGGCGTCTTTGATATTGCCTTTTGTTTGAATCATTATGTCCTAAAAGCCGTTGCAGTGCCGCAGCGCTGTGATGACTATCTTGGCTATTGTGCTGCCTTCTGGCAGGCTTATGAGCCATTTATAACATGGGAAGAGCCGCAAAAAATGGCGCAAAGGCTTGCTTTGCTCTTGCCTATGTTAATGTTGGCGCGCATAGATGGCAAATCACCCGTTGAATATTTCAATGACGCACAGCGTGATAAGGTCAGGCAATTAGCACGCCGCCTTATCAGCGCAAGCCATCAGGATATTCACCGCCTGTTCGAAGAGATTAAACAAGGCCTTCACCCCTGACAGAAAGACCGATTATGACAACTATCAAAAATCTTCATGGACGCCGTGTCTGGGATTCCAGAGGTATCCCTACCATAGAAGCAGAAATCACACTTGATAATGGTCACATGGTACGGGCCATAGCGCCTTCCGGGGCGTCTCGTGGCAGCCGTGAAGCGCTTGAGCTGCGCGATGGCGGCGATCATCTAGGTGGCAAGGATGTTACCAAGGCGATTGCCACTCTGAACGGTCCGATTGCACAGGCATTAACGGGCCAGAATCCTGTCGATCAGGCAGCGCTTGATAACAGCTTATTGGCACTTGATGACAGTTTACTAAAGCAAAAAATAGGTGGTAATTGCCTGACAGCGGCCTCTCTTGCCTGCCTTCATGCCGGCGCTGCGGCAACAAATAGACCTTTATGGGCACATATAGCGGCTATTTATGGCACAGAGCCGGTTCTGCCACTGCCTGAAATCCAGATTTTTGGTGGCGGCGCTCATGCCGGCAGGCGTGTTGATATTCAGGATTTCATGATCATGGCGCCAGGTGCAAGTGACTTTGAACAGGCGATGGCCATGACAAGAGAGGTCTATTTCGCAGCAGGTGATATCATGGCGCGAAAAGGCAAAGCTGCAGGCATTGCTGATGAAGGCGGATGGTGGCCTTTGTTTGACAGCAATGAAGAAGCGCTTGAGACCTTAACAAAAGCCATAGAGCTGGCAGGTGAAGTGCCGGGCAAGAATATTGTTCTTTCACTTGATATTGCGGCCTCTGAATTTGGCAAAGACGGCACTTATCGCCTCGCCCTTGATGACAGCACCTTAAACACAGAGCAGATGATTGACCTTTTGGCTAGATGGCTGGCAAGCTATCCTATCGCTTCTATTGAAGACCCGCTTGCTGAAGATGACACAAAAGGCATGCAGGCTTTCACTGCCCGTTTTGGCGACAAAGTCCAGATCATAGGAGATGATTACCTTGTCACCAATGCCAATTTGGTATCTCAAGCCATTACAGATAAAGCTGCCAATGCGGTTCTGATCAAAGTCAATCAGATTGGCACCGTATCGCAGGCAGTATCCACTTATCAAAAAGCCAAAGGCGCTTTCTGGACAGCTATCATATCTGCCAGATCAGGAGAGACAGAAGATGCCACCATCAGCCATCTTGCAACAGGATTAGGAGCAGGACAGCTAAAGGTCGGATCATTTCAGCGTTCAGAGCGTATGGTCAAATGGAATGAATGTTTGCGCATTCAAGATGAGATAGGCCGACACAAATTTGCTGGCGGCACACCCCTTGCCGGCACATGGTGGGCAGACCAGACTCGCTAGATTTTGCACCATTTGTCTCATGATTGGACCGTCAGGCAAAAAATTACTGCCTCTGTTAGATGATTTGTCACTTAATGCGTTGACATAGCAAAAAGATAATCTTTATCCTCATAGCTCTATGGCCATAACAGGGGGGTTTTGGTTATCTACGTGCCGCATATATATAGCGCATTTTCTAATATTGGACACAAAGCCGGTGGACGCGTTTTTCATGGCTTTGCCAGCTCTGATGACACAGAATTGCCGTCACTACACCCAAGACAAATAGCGCGCATTGATGTCTGCGATGGTGATCTTGTGCGTTTTGCCGGCGACCATGGTGACGCACAATTGGCATTGCTTGCCTTTGATGAAAATGGCCAGCGTCAGGAACATCATCTTGGATGGGATAACCCTGAACGACTATCTTTAACACCTCTTTGTGAAGATGATTTTGAATCAGACGCCTTGCGGCAATGGGTCTTATCCAAGGGGGGTGACTTCTCATCACAGATGAAAGCATTCATTGTCCCCTCTCTCGAAGAGGCTGTTATTCTGCGCCCTGCGTCTGTGTTGACATTATGGGCTGTAAATTTGCAGACCTGCCAGAATTTGGTGCTAGGCGATGGTAATGGCGTCATATCTGTTTGGCATAAAACGCCTCCAAAACGCCTGACGCTTCCTCAGCCTTCAGGGCAGATACGTGATGAGTTCACAATCCCAAGAGGCACCGCAAAAGCTTATGAGCTCTATGCCGGTGAGCATGTCCAGATTATTGATGCTGAAGGGCAGCAATGTTCAGATTTTCAGTCTTTGCGCCTTGCCGGTCTTCACTCTGGCAGTGAAGATTTTATCGATAGCACCGCCACACGCTCTATGGTGCGCCGTGCCTATCCCTCCCCTGGCCTATTTGATAAATTTTATGATGCCCATATGCGCCCCTTATTGCGGGTTGTTCAGGACACCTGCGGGCGCCATGATACTTTTGGCCTTGCCTGTACGGCGCGCAGCTATGAAGACAGGGGCTATCCGGGGCACTTAAATTGTTCAGATAATATGTCATTCGCGCTAGAGCCCTTTGGGGTAGGTCGCAAAATGGCATGGCCTGCTATCAATCTTTTTTGGAATACCTGGCTTGATGAGAATCATCAGATTATGACAGAGGAATCACACTCAAGAGCTGGTGATTATGTCATTATGGAAGCGCTTGATGACCTTGCTTGTGTCAGCACCGCCTGCCCTGATGATATTGATCCGATAAATGGATGGAATCCAACCGATATTCATATTCGCATTTACAAAAAAGACACCCAGATTCAGCCGGCAATTGCCTATCGAAAGAAGGAAGATTCTGCCATGCAAATAAGCAAACCTTCCCCGTTTCATGACAGGATAAGCGCTCTGACAAATCACTTTGCGCCGGCGCGTGATCTTTGGGCAGCTGTTTCTTTTCCTGCAAGTGGTGCCATCGGAGAATATTGGGCATGCCGCGAGGCTGCCACTTTACAGGATATGAGCGGGCTTCGGAAAATTGATATTATTGGCCCTGATGCAGAAAAATTGCTGCAATATACCATGACAAGAGATATCGCCAAATTAGCGATATGGCGTGGCACCTATAGCCTGTTATGTGATGATACAGGCGCTATCATTGATGATGGCACATTATTTAAGATGGCGCCTCAGCTGTTCCGCTGGTGTTGCGGAAGTGAAGAAAGTGGTCGTTGGCTTGCCGATATCGCAGACAAAAAAGGATGGCAGGTGCGCATACAAGAGCTTGGAAATTCTCTGCCAAATCTTGCGCTTCAAGGGCCAAAGTCACGCGATATTTTGAAGAAAATCATATTCACCCAGCCTCATGTGCCAGCCATTGATCAGATAAAATGGTTTGGCGCCACAATTGGCAGGTTGCATGATCGTGAGGGGGCGCCTTTTATGCTCACACGTTCCGGCTATACAGGTGAGCTTGGCTATGAGATTTTTTGCGCTGAAAAAGACGCCCTTGCTATCTGGGATGCGCTGATGAATGCAGGCGGCGATGACGGTTTAATTCCGATGGGAAGTGAGGCGCTTGATATCATCCGTATTGAAGCTGGTCTGGCAGGGGCAAATGAATTCACGCCAGGTCATGATGCGCTAGAAGCAGGACTTGGATTTGCCATTGATGATAAGACAGCTGATTTTATCGGCAAACAGGCATTAGCGCGAAATGCAGGCGCCATACGCAAAAAGCTGGTCGGCCTTAAATTCTCATGTGATGATGTTCCTTCTCACGGGGCGCCTGTTTATGCAGGAGAGCGACAAATCGGCATGATTACCTCTGCGACACGCTCACCGAAATTTGAATGCGCGATTGCTTTTGCCAGAGTGGCCGTAGAATATGCTGAGACTGGCACAAAGCTGGAGGCAGGACAGCTTGACGGGCGGATGAAGCGCCTTGAGGCAGTTGTGACTGACATACCATTTTTTGATGCAAAACGTGAAAGGGCACGTGCATGAGTGATGCAGTAGTTGAAATTGAAAATGTATGGAAAGTCTTTGGCGACAGAGCTGAAGAGGCCATGCAGGCTATCCGCAATGACGGGCTGTCAAAAAGCGAAGTATTAGAGCGCTATGAGGCAGTGGTCGGCGTAAAAGATGCCAGCTTTTCCGTAGCAGAGGGGGAGATTTTCTGCCTCATGGGTCTGTCAGGCTCTGGCAAATCAACGCTTGTGCGTCACATTAACCGCCTGATTGAGCCAACCGCAGGTGCCATCCGCATTCTGGGTGAAGATATTGGTGATATGAAGCCAGATGCGCTGCGTGCGTTGCGTGCTGATAAAATTGGCATGGTCTTCCAGAATATGGCGTTATTGCCGCACCGTTCTGTGCGCGATAATATTGGTTTTGCGCTTGAATTGCGGGGGATGGATAATTACCGGAAATTCCAGCTTGCCGAAAAAGCGCTTGAGACTGTCTCTTTGCATGGCTACGGAGATCGCCTGCCTGCTGAATTATCTGGCGGGATGCAACAGCGTGTTGGACTGGCAAGAGCGCTTGCGGCTGATCCTGAAATTCTGCTGATGGATGAGCCTTTTTCAGCGCTTGATCCTCTTATCAGACGCAATCTGCAAGATGAATTTTTAAGCCTGTCTGAAAATCTCAAGAAAACAACTGTGTTTATTACACATGATCTTGACGAAGCGATTCGGATGGGAGATCGCATTGGCATCATGAAAGATGGTGAGATTGTGCAAATTGGCACAGCAGAAGATATCGTCACACAACCTGCTGATGATTATGTTGCTGATTTTGTCGCCGGCATATCGCGTCTGAAGCTGGTCTCTGCCGGTAAAATTATGCAACCTGTTGAGGCGCATATATCAGCGCATGGCGCCCTGTCAAAACAGGCACCAAAAGCACGTCCCGAAGATGATCTGGATACCATCGTCAGCCTTAGCACAGGCACTGATTTGCCAGTTGTGATTGAATCAGATGGCAAGATAGTCGGTGTGATAACCAAAGATACATTATTGCAAGGCTTGCAAGGCGGAGAGCAATCATGAGCAATGTAGACGAAAGACAAACATTTGACCGTGACGTGTCGGTTGGCACATTTGTTGCCAGAAATGACGCTTATTATATGACCGTTTTTGAGCGGCTTCAGCGTGCAGAATTGCCGCGTTGGCATATGCATATCTGGGGACTTTTAGTGCCCTGGTTCTGGGCTGCTTATCGTGGTGTATGGGTGATGTTCTGGCTGTCTCTTGCCATTGATATGATCGCTGTTGCCTGCCTGATGCAAGTCGTCAAATTTAGCCCCTTGCTTGCCGAGGCGCTGCTGAACCCTGATGCCAATGTGACACTTATTCCACGTTATGAAGGCTGGATCTCTCTTTATAGCACTGTTGGATGGACTTTGTTTATAGGCGGGCGCCTGTGGATGGGTGTTCAGGCAAACAGGTGGTATTATGCCCAATATAACAGGTGGCGCATTATTGCCAGCATTGCCAATGGTGTCGCACTCAAGCGTGTCTTACTTAGCCTCGTTATCATGGCAATTTGTGTGCCGATTACAACCTATCGGGCAACCCAGCTTCGTAATGATGAGCGGGCCTGTCTTAACCAGTTAAAAGCAGGTGAGATCGTTGAAGATCTGATGGTGCGCTATGAGGCAACAGACATTGCCTCTTTGTCTGTTGCAGTTTCAAAGTCACTTGATGCCTCTCAGGCTAAATTTGATAATCTTGAAAGCCTTGATTCCTTAACAGCAGAACAGAAATCAGAAAAATCTGCTTTGCGCAAAACAACACGCACAAAACAAAGAGAGCAAAAGACAGTCGACCAATATCAGGCGATCACCTCAAAAGACAGATTTGACTGTGCGTTTATTGACGATTTTCCAACGCTGACACGTATTGTGCCACCAGGAGAGACACGTTATCGCCGTGTGCCTGATGAAGAGGCCATTGCCGCAGGCGATCTTGACGCAACAAAAGTGCTTATTCAGCAAAAGCCGCCTGTTGAAGGGCGCCGTGTGACGATTTTCACCTATAATGCTGAGGCAATCGACACAAGCATTAATTACCTGCGCGCTCAATATGCAGGCTTCTTTGATGCAATGACCCATATATTGCGGCAGTCATTATTGCGTGTTGAAGTGGCCTTTATGGAAACACCATGGCCGGTCACTGCCTTTTTGTTCCTGGCTCTTAGTTGGGCTTTCACCAATCGGGCAACCACGATATTTGTCGCAGGCTCCTTAACATTCCTTGCCGTATTTGAATTGTGGCAAATTGCCATGCAAACAATGGCGCTTGTTGTTGTGGCGACATTTATCTGTGTCTTTGTTGGTCTGCCTGTTGGTATTTGGATGGCCAAAAATAAGATGTTCCGTTGGATAACAGAGCCAGTATTGGATGTGATGCAAACCATTCCGTCCCTTAGCTATCTTGTGCCTGCGGTGGCGTTTTTTGGCATATCACAGCCACCTGCCGTGCTTGCGACTGTGGTCTTTGCGATACCACCGATGGTCAAATTGACAGCGCTTGGTATTTTGCAAGTGCCGGAAAGCACCAAAGAAGCGGCACTTGCTTTTGGCGCCTCTGACAGACAATTATTGCGCAAAGTCGAATTGCCTATGGCTATTCCGTCCATCATGGCAGGGTTAAACCAGACAATTATGCTTGCGCTTTCTATGGCCACAATCTCAGCCTTTATCGGCGCGGCGGGCCTTGGGGCATTGGTTACAGAATCCTTAGGCGATGCACAGGCTGGTAAAGGCCTTCTCGCCGGCATAGCAATTGCTCTTGTAGCAATGATGATCGACCGGATTTTGCGCGGTATCCGCGCCTCATTCAGTCGAATTTAAGTTTCAAAGCAGAACCATAAAAACGTGGGAGGACACAATGAAAAAACTGCTTTTATCTGCGGCAATATCAGCTGCATTATTTGCCACTGGCACAGCCACGGCACAAGAAAAGGTCATGATTTCTGACCCTAACTGGAATGGCGCACGTGCCGTTGGGCATGTGATTAAGGCTATCATCACTGATCAGATGGGTGGCGAAGCTGAAATTCTGACAGGTATGAACCAACAGCCTGTGATTTTTGCCGGCATGGATAAAGGTGACGGCTCTATTGATGTTCATCCTGATATGTGGATGCCAAACTGGCAATCAGCATGGGATCAATATATTGATGGAAACGGGACAATTAAAACAAATGGCGGCTATGCCGGCACCTCACTTTTATATGTCCCAAGCTATATGGCTGATAAGGTCAGCTCAATTGAAGATCTGAAGAATCCGGAAATCGCTGCTATGTTTGATACAGATGGCGATGGTCTTGGTGAATATTGGGCAGGTGACGTCACATGGGCCTCAACCAAGCGTTGGCAGGTAAAGTTCAAATCATATGGTCTTGACCAATATTGGGAGCCAAACATTATCTCTGGTGATACATTCAAAGCTGGTCTTGCCGCTGCTTATGCTGCCTCTCAGCCACAGCTTTTCTATTATTGGACACCAGAAGCGTTGCACGTTCAATATGACCTGACAGCTCTTGAAGAGCCTGCACGCTTTGACGGATGTGAAGATTTGGACCTTGATGCTGAAAACTGGCTTGAAGTATCTGAATTTGAATGTGCCGGTACCGCAGCCACTGTTTATATTGCCTATTCAGCTTCATTGGAACAGCGCAACCCTGCTGTGGCAGCGATGCTAAGCCGCATGAAACTAACAGGCAGTGAAATCGGTGTGTGGATCCAGGAAATGTTTGAAAATAAGCGTGACCCTGCCGAAGTGGCACAGGAATGGATCGCAGATAACCAGGATCTGGTTGCAAGCTGGATTAACGGCTAATCGCCCGCATTTCACTTACCAAAAGACCGCGCTTTTGTCTGACAGGAGCGCGGTTTTTATTTTGCCATTAATGTTGGTGCAATATCCAAATGGTTGCGCCAGACTGCCAAACTTAAACAAGCTTTGTCATAGGTTTGCATCTCATGAGGCTGATTGGTCTCATGAACAATCACATCACCTTCTCTCATAAGCCTGTCTTCATGCCCCTGCCGGCGAAACACAGCCTCACCAGATAGGATAAAATAAAGTTCTTCAGCAGGGTGATAATGCCACGGATAGGTGAGACCTGCCGGCATATAAACCATATAAAGTGATAGCTCAGAAGAGGCAAAAGGACCGGTATCGCCAATGATGGCATAAACGCCAAGCCGGCTCATAAACTCATATGAGACATGCACAGGGCTTGCTTCATCTTGTGTATAAACTTCGCGCCAATGCATATCAGGACTTGCCGCAATCAGCGCCTCTTGCAGTGCCGCATGAGAGGCGCTTTTCAGCTTATCCTCTGCCTGAAGCATCAGGCTTGCCTGCCTTTCATGCGCGATGACCTGCTGAGGGATTAAATCTTCAGGAAGAGGCGCAAAATCAGATAACAGCTCATAACGCTCATATAATGATGCTATCTCTGACAATAAATTATCATGTGGTTTCATGAACTCTCTTCATCATAACTGCCTGCCCCTCACCATGCCATAAGAGGGCACCTTTGGCCAAAAAAGAAAATGCCAAAAAAACCGCCTCTGATTGAGGCGGCTTTTATAATCGGCAGGATTTGGTTGAGGGAGGCGGCAATGTTGCCCTTTTGTACAGGGATGCTTTCCCTGTCACCTGCCCGAAAGACGCGCTCTCAGCAATTGAAGGGAGGCGGCGTTATCTTCATGCATCGTGCCATCCGGGGCCAGAAGACTATTTTCGAAGCCAACACGCACATCACCACCTTTGGCCGCGGCCTCGGCCAGACACAGATGTTCATTTGGCCCAAAAGCGCATATCATCCATCTCTTGATTTTATGATGCGATTTTTGCATGGCATTCAAAAAGGGAGTCAGATCTTCAATTTGCGATATTTGCCCTGTGCTATAACGTCCAAGCACAAAAATCACGCTATTTTGAGAGATATTAATAATGCCCTTTGCCTGCCAGTCATCAAGAAGCGCGACATCATCTGCCTCATATAAAATATGCTGAACCGCCGTCTCATTATCAAGGCAGCTCTGATAAAGATGCTTTGCGAGGTCAGGGGCACGTGCAACCTCACGGATTGCGACACTTGCCCAGGGCGGCTTTACGCGCTGCAAACAGGCAAGCTGATCTGCCACCTCAAAAATGCCGGCACTTTCAGTTGTGATTTGCACAGCCATATCCGGTAGCCGTCTGCGCATTTCACCAAGTGCCTCATGATAAAGCCCGGCATCAAGACTATGCCCGCCCTCAGCGTCCCGGACATGCAAATGCAGGGCATGTGCGCCGCATGAAAAACACGCCTCTGCGGTATCAGTGATATCCTTTATCGTGATCGGCAATTTCGGATGATCAGATTTGCTGCGCCGCGCCCCTGTTGGCGCCACCATGATATAAGGCTGTTTCATCTCACCATCTCCACCATCATTCTAAGAGACCACTTATGAGCGCATCCCCAAAAGCCCTATACAATATGCTACAAACAAGGTTTAATATGGTACAGCTAAATGTAAGGTAACGCCCTGATAAATTTGTGTGACTTGTGATTTTGTATGTGTAAGGGCAGGCAAAAGGCACAAGTTAATGCAACAACTTCTTCAAACGACACATGCATATGAGCCCTTGCGAAAACGCCATGCTGAAGTCCGTCACAGCTTTGATGACGCATTTTCCACACGTATCACGCGGGCATTGAGCTGGCTGGAACGCGCTGAAAAAGAAACAGAAGATCCAGATGCAGGTTTTATATTTTACTGGATATCCTTTAACGCCAATTATTCTGTGAGTTTTATAGAAGGTGAAGGCATATCAGAGATGGCCAGAATCAAACAATTTTTGGAACAGATCATATTATGCGATAAGAGCTATGACATTTATGAGATTATGTGGAATCGGTTTACCGCGGAAATTCGCGGCATTTTGAACAATCCTTATATCTTCAAAGAATTTTGGAAATCTGTTTTTGAGGATTCTGGCGAAGATTGGAAAGCTGATTTTGAAAAATCAAAAAAGACGGTCAATCTCGCCCTTAGCAAACAAAATACATTGGTCATTCTTCATATATTATTTTCAAGATTATATATTTTGCGTAACCAGCTTATGCACGGAAATGCGACTTGGAAGGGCGAGATAAATCGCCGGCAGGTAACGGATGGGTATAAGCTGATAAGCGCACTACAACCTGTTTTTTTATCTCTTATGATAGAGAACCCGTCACGGCAATGGGGCAATGTAAATTTTCCCAGACTCACGAGATAAAAAACTGTTTCCGATAAGCCATGATAAAGCCACAAAAAAAGCCGCCTCTTGGAGAGACGGCTGATTTGGTTGCGGGGGCAGGATTTGAACCTGCGACCTTCAGGTTATGAGCCTGACATTTCTGGCGGCAAACCTAACACACAGCGGTGTGTTGCTAGATTGTTGCTACAATCTGGGGTAAGAAACAGTGTGTTGCTATAGCGG
>JBMHBX010000054.1:0-2770 GCA_049890215.1 Puniceispirillaceae bacterium (SeqCode)
ACTGCAATATCCGCATTTTTTGACTTTACCAGCATGATCATAGATGAAATCACGTTAAATGCAGCGACGAGAATAATCAGGGTAAGGATAAGGAACATGACATTGCGTTCAACAGCCAAGGCATTCAAAAATGAAGCGTTACGACCTTGCCAATCATAGAGCACATGTTTTTGCGGCAATAAGGCTTTGAGCTGTGCACGAAGCGCACGCACATTATGAGGGTCAGAGCTATAGATCTCTAGACCAGTGACTTTATCAGGCAAGCTGAAAAATGATTGGGCATTCGCCAGATTCATAAACAAAAAATTCGCATCATATTCATGCATGCCAACATCAAAAGTGCCTGCGATTTTGAATTGTTGGCGCACAGGCACAGTGCCAAAAGCAGTGGCACGCCCCTTAGAGGACAAAAGGGTTAATGTATCTCCGGTCTTGACACCAAGACGAAAGGCCATTGTTTTGCCTATTAAGACACCGCCATCATCTCGGAAACGGGCAATATCTTCTTCTGTCAGTGACTCCCACAAGGGTTTTCTTGCGGCAATGTCAGACCACCTCACACCGCGCACCACGGCCCCTTGGTTATTCCCTTCAAATGAGATCATAATTTGACCTTCAATCTGAGGTGTCACGGCGATAATGGTTGGTACTTCAGATAAAGACACAGCCAGTCTGTCAAAATCAGACACGCCTGCATTATCCTGTGCATAAACAGCGAAATGACCATTCAGGCCTAAAATGCGCCCGACCAATTCAGCACGAAAGCCATTCATAACAGACATAACGATAATTAATGTGGCAACGCCTAGCGTGATGCCAATTAAAGAAAACCATGCAATAACAGATATGAACCCCTCAGCACGGCGCGCTCTGATATAACGCAACGCCATCATTTTTTCTAAGGGATTTATGATCATGTGAGCCTCTTTGTGATTTACCTGGGCGTCTAAATTATTTCTGATTCGCTATGAAACTAGCAACAGAATCTGGCGACATTGCGACTGTTTCTCCAGTCTTACGGTTCTTCACTTCAACTTCGCCCTTATCAAGACTACGAGGACCTAAAATCACTTGCCATGGCACCCCAATCAAATCCATGGTCGCCATTTTGGCACCTGGTGACTCAGCACTGTCATCAAGCAAGGCATCATAACCATTGGCAAGCGCTTGTTGGTAAAGCATCTCAGACACCGCATCGGCGGCTTCGTGACCAGGCTTAAGGTTAATAATAGCAAGTGTGAAAGGTGCCACTTCCTCTGGCCATATAATGCCTTTATCATCATGACTTGCCTCAATGATGCCGCCAACAAGTCTAGAGACACCAATCCCGTATGAGCCCATATGAAGCGGTTGAGGCTTGCCATCCTTGCCCTGGACAGTCACACCCATAGGGTCTGAATATTTGGTGCCAAAATAGAAAATATGCCCAACTTCAATGCCTCTTTTTTCAAGCAAATCAGAGGCAGGCACATCACAGGTAGCTGCCTCATGTTTTTCATCTGTCTTAGCATAGATCGATGTGAATTTATCGACCACAGGCTGGAGGTCATCTTGATATGAAATATCCGCCACCATATCGGTATCAAGCCATTTTTTATCAAAAAATACACCTGACTCACCTGTATCAGCCAAGATGATAAATTCATGCGACATATCACCCCCAATAGGACCTGTATCAGCTTCCATCGGAATAGCTGTCAGCCCCATGCGGGCAAAGGTTTTTAGATAAGAGACAAACATTTTATTGTAAGCCACTTTGGCATCGTCTCTGCTAATATCGAAACTATACGCATCTTTCATCAGGAACTCACGGCCACGCATCACCCCAAAACGAGGACGCACTTCATCACGAAACTTCCATTGAATGTGATATAAATTCAAAGGAAATGCTTTATAAGAGCGAATATGCGTGCGTGCGATATCAGAGACTTGCTCTTCATTAGTCGGCCCATAGAGCATATCACGTTCATGCCTGTCTGTGATGCGAAGCATCTCAAGTCCATAATCATCATAACGCCCTGATTCTTGCCATAATTCCGCTGGTTGAATAGTCGGCATCTTAATTTCAAGAGCGCCCGCCGCATTTTGCTCTTCGCGCACAATCTGTTCGATTTTCTCGAGGACTTTTAGGCCAAGTGGTAACCATGAATAGATACCTGCGGATGACTGTTGAATCATCCCTGCCCGTAACATCAAACGATGCGAGACAATCTGTGCCTCTTTTGGATTTTCTTTTAAAACAGGAAGGAAATACTGACTAAGGCGCATAATGAAAACTCTTTAAATAATCTATGGTAAGTGATGTCTTTGTGCGGCGTTGCCACATGAATTTGGACAAAACGACAAAAAAGGCTCTCTCTATAGCTTTTTAGGCATGAAACCACGCTCTGGCAAGGGGGTCATAGCGTCAAAATTGAACAGAGCTGACATCATATCATCTGTGACATCTTCAAGCGTGGCTGGTTGCCAAGCTGGCTTGTTATCTTTATCAACGAGTACAGCGCGCACCCCCTCACGAAAGTCTGGCCTTGCCGTTAATTTTCGCGCCAGATGATAGTCCCTATCTATTGCCCCTATCATCGTTTGAGGTACCGCCTCTTTTGTCATCATATGCCAAAAACAGGCAATCGACATAGGGCATCTGTGAAGAAGCTGTTCGCTCCAATCGGCATATCCGCCAGCCTGTTTGTGAACGCTGGCAGCTTGTAAGATATCATGAATGGAATCTTGCAAGAAAATATCCGCTATCAGCGCTTCTTGGTCTGCAAAA
>JBMHBX010000055.1:0-3688 GCA_049890215.1 Puniceispirillaceae bacterium (SeqCode)
GAGGCGCAAGAGCGTCATCGCAGAGCGGGTGATGATGTCGCACAAGCACAAAACAGCTTCCGTGAGGCTGATAGCGCGTTAAAAGAGGCGACAAGAGACGCCACAAGCGCGCGTGAAGATCAAATCAGAGCAGAAGGCGCCCAAGAGCGCTGTGCTGATCAAATGGAAAGTCTGCGCATCCGCATTGAAGAACAACTCAATGCCGCACCAGCGCAATTGCCTGCCCTAGCAGAGGTTGACGACGATGCTGAACTGCCTGCTTTGTTCCAATTAGAGGACCGTGTGGCTCGTCTTTTACGTGAACGTGATTCGATTGGCCCTGTCAATTTACGGGCAGAAGCAGAGATGAGCGAAATCGACGAGCGGCTGGCAGAGATGAATTCAGAGCGCGATGATTTGGTTGGCGCTATCGAAAAATTACGATCTGCGATTGCGACATTAAACCGTGAGGGGCGTGCCCGCTTGCTAGAGAGCTTTCAGGAAGTGAATAAATATTTTAAAGAAATGTTCACAACCTTATTTGGCGGCGGTCAGGCAGAATTGCAATTAACAGAATCACCTGACCCGCTTGAAGCTGGCCTTGAGATCTTAGCCTCACCACCTGGCAAAAAACTGCAATCTCTATCGCTTTTATCTGGCGGCGAACAGGCGCTAACAGCGTTGGCCATTATCTTTGCTGTGTTTTTTACGAATCCGGCTCCGATCTGTGTGCTTGATGAGGTCGATGCGCCGCTTGATGATTCGAACGTCTCACGCTTTTGCGACTTGCTACGCGATATCGTATCACGCACAAAAACCCGCTTTTTGGTTGTTACCCACCACCGTATGACAATGGCCAGAATGGACCGCCTTTATGGGGTTACAATGGAGCAAAAAGGCATAAGCCGCCTTGTTTCTGTGGACTTGCAAACAGCCGAAACATTTCAAGAGTCACTCTAGCCTCACGAGCCTGTAATTGGGGCTGTTTTACGGCGGTTATTTCACAAGACTGCGATATTTTGTCTTAACTCGCTGACAGGTGTGTCTTTCGCTTGACAAAATCGCGTTCTGACCATAGTTTGGCGGCGCATTTACACCTATGGGATGGGGCAGGTTGCAAGACCTGATTGATGCCATAGGCGTGCCGATGTAAAAGCGAAGCCGTTTTTGCGGTTGCAATTGCGATTGTCGTCACAAGGAGCCTTTCGATGTCAGGTGATGATGACACAAAAAGCAAGTCAGATAATAAACCGTCTTTGGCGGAACGTATATCGGACTTGGAAAATCGCAAAAGCAAATTGCAAGAACAGACAGCAAAAGCCCATATGCCTGCCGAAGGCATGGCATTAGCAGGGCGGGTTGCAACAGAATTGGTTGCAGGGATTGTTGTCGGCGGCGCTCTTGGATGGGCACTTGATGAGGTTTTTGACACATCACCTTTATGGTTGGTTGTGTTATTTTTTCTAGGCGCGGTCGGCGGCATTATGAATGTTTGGCGCATCGCAACAGGTAGAGGGATGGCCGCTGGTTATTTTGATGAGCATGACGAGGATAAAACCTCCGCTGATAAGTCATCAAAGCAATAATCATAAGCCCTAACAGGAGTTAGAAACGTGCATTCACCCGTTGAACAATTTACCATTAAGACTTTGTTTGCCTTAAATCTATTTGGCTTTGACATTGCCTTTACAAATTCCGCTTTGTTCATGGTTTTAACCGTTGTGTTGAGCGTTGTATTGATGGTGTATGCTATCCGCCCTGCTGCTCTTGTGCCAGGTCGGTTGCAGAATATCGCTGAAATGATGTTCGAATTCGTCGCTGATATGGTGAAAAGCAATGTTGGCAACGAAGGCCGTCGTTATTTCCCGTTTATATTCTCAGTCTTTGTCTTTGTGCTGTTCACAAATATGCTAGGGCTTATCCCTTACAGCTATACAGTCACAAGCCAGATTGTTGTAACATTCGCGATGGCAGCCTTTATCTTTTTGGGCGTCACTCTTATCGGTCTTATTAAACATGGGTTTCATTTCTTTTCGTTCTTTGTGCCATCAGGCGCACCAAAGGCACTGATCCCATTTTTGATTATCATCGAAGTTATCTCTTATTTCATGCGTCCTGTCAGCTTGTCTGTTCGTTTGTTTGCGAACATGCTAGCGGGTCACACAATGCTAAAGGTCTTCGCAGGCTTGGCGGTGATGTTGACCTCAGCGGGCGGCGCTTATATGGGTCTGTCTGCTTTGCCATTATTGGCAATCATCGGGCTAACAGGTCTTGAAATCTTGGTCGCAGGTCTACAGGCCTACGTGTTTACAATTTTGACTTGTATGTATTTGAATGACGCGCTACATCTCCACTAGATTTTAGCGTTGATAAGCAAAGCCTCGGCAGAGGTGGCGCAGTAATTAGTAATCTTGCAACGAAACGTCCAATACAAAGGAATGGTAAAATGGAAGCAGAAGCTGCAAAACTCATCGGTGCCGGTATCGCGGTACTTCCTCTTCTAGGTGTCGGTCTAGGTATCGGGAATATCTTCTCAAGCCTAATCACATCAATTGCTCGCAACCCAGCTGCACGTAGCGAAGTCTTCGGCATCGGCATTTTGGGCTTTGCTTTGACTGAAGCGATTGCGCTTTTCGCGCTTGTTGTATCGCTTTTGCTTCTTTTCGTATTCTAATCAAACCGATTAGCTGAAAAGACGAATAATTTATGTGGCCGCACGCCCAAGATCTCTGATCTGAGCGGCCACATCATTTCTGTTCCCAAGGCACAGAAGTTTTGTGTGATTTGATGCATTAGCAGGATAAGCAGATGTCAGATTTAAAAAAGGTAACCCTATTTGGTATCGCAGCATCCACGGTGATGGCACCATCTGTTGTAATGGCAGCAGGTGATTCATCAGGTGGTCTGCCACAACTTGATATTGCAACATGGCCAAATCAGTTATTTTGGCTTGTAATCACCTTTACAATTTTATTTTTACTTATGAATTATGTGGTTACACCACGTATCAGCGCTGTGCTTGAAATGCGCCGTGATAAAATCACTGGCGATTTAGAAAAAGCCAAAGAAGCTGATGCCGATGCAAAGGCAATGCAAGAGACTTACGAAAAAGCACTTGCGGCTGCCAGAGCAGATGCGAGTGAAAAAGCACAAGCTGCCACAAAGGCTGCCAATGAAAAGGCAGCTGCGGGTGAAGCTGAGATGGCCAAGAAGCTGGCAAAGAAGCTTGCAACCGCCGAAAAGAAGCTTGGTACAATGCGTGATGAGGCGATGGCCAATCTGAATGATGTGGCAACAGAAGCCGCCCAAGAAACCGTCAAACAGCTGATTGGTGTCAAAGCCACAAAGGCTGAGGTGGCAAAACAAGTCAAAGCTGCTGCTAAAGCAGCTAATGCGTAACAAGCGCTAACGGATATTAAAGAGGTCAGCTATGAATGAATCAACCTTTGTTGCCGTCGGTTTTGCGCTATTTGTCATCCTTGTATGGCGTAAAGCTAGCTCAGCGATTGGTGGCATGCTCGATGAGCGCTCAGCCAAAATTGAATCAGAGCTAAAAGAAGCACAAGAGCTTCGTGAAGAAGCTGCCGCAGAATTGCAAAAGTTCCAACGCCTTGCTCGTGAAGCCGCAGATGAAGCGAAAACAATCTTGGCCAATGCAGAAGCGACAGCAGAGCGCATCACACAAGTGGCAGAAGAAAAAGCAGCGGCA
>JBMHBX010000056.1:0-5621 GCA_049890215.1 Puniceispirillaceae bacterium (SeqCode)
AGCTCTTTACGAAAGGCTGCTTCAACACGTTGATTGCGGAATTGCAAACCAGGCAATTTAATCCCCACAACCGCAAGCAATGTTGTGCCAAATAGTGCCCATAAAATGGCCACCGTGACCAATGGTGCTGGGATAGCGCCAACAAATGGCAGTTCTGTAACATGCACTGAAAGGCTGAGCAAAACAGGCAAGAAAGCGAATAAGGTCATGACAGAATCCACAATATTCACGCCAAGCCCTTCCATGATCCCTGAAAAACGCATGGTATCTTCTTGAATACGCTGTGATGCCCCCTCAATGTGGCGCAGTCTTGCCCAATGTGAGGTGTAGAAATCATTCATCGCTGTACGCCATCTAAAGATGTAATGCGAGACAAAGAACCGTGTCAGCACATAGACAACCATCCACACAGATGCGATCTCAAAAAACGTCCCAACGAGACCTAGCAATTCACTGGCCTGAACAGTCTCTTCACCACCTAGCGCTGTTTGAAGCCTGTCATAAAATGGGCGATACCAATTATTGATGGCAACTGAAACTTGCACGCTGAAATAGGTTGAAAACAAAATGGCAATAGAGCCTGCAAGTGACCACCATTGCCATTTATGAGGCGCTAGGCGGAACCACACCGCACAGAAAATCGCACAAATGGCCAAGAAATACACATAGAACCATAAAAATTCTTGTGTCACAAAATAGCCAAGCCCGATAACTGGCGCTGCATCAGCAGGAGAGAAGGTAAAGCCAAGGGCTGAGCCTATGCTGTCACCAACGCTATACCAAATGAAGACCGTAAAAATGGCCCATAAAATGGCACTTGTGAATAGTAATTTGGGTCTTGGAAAGAATGATTCAAACATAATGTCTCCCAATCAAAATCGCATCATAGTGATTATAATTTTAAATCTTCATCCTCTAAATCACTACTTAAGGCCATAGAATTAACAAGGCCAAGAGCGATGAAGACGGTTAGCATGGCCGTACCCCCATAAGAGATTAGAGGTAATGGCACACCAACCACTGGCACCAGCCCTGTCACCATTGCCACATTGACAAAGACATACAAGAACAACATGCCACTAATGCCAGCGCAGACAAGGCGTCCAAAGCGATGCTGCACACGCCAGCTTAATCTTAAGATAGAATAGAAAATGATAAAATAAATACCCAAAATCACAAGATTGCCGATTAAGCCAAATTCCTCGCCTATCATGGTGAAGACAAAATCGGTTTGTTTTTCTGGTAAATAATTGAGTTGGCTTTGCGACCCCATCAAAAACCCTTTACCAAAGATACCGCCAGACCCAAGGGCAATCTTTGACTGGGTGATTTGAAACCCTGCCCCAAGTAAATCATCCTCTGGATTGAAAAAGGTCAAAATACGTTGCTTTTGATAATCATACAGATTGGCCCATAAGACAGGCAAAGACGCCATCACAGCCAAAAATAACAACCCCACATAGCGAAACGGGATGCCCGCACAGAAAATCACGATAAGCCCCCCCATTGCGAGCATCAGTGATGTGCCTAAATCAGGCTGTATCAGCACCAACGCGGTTGGCAGTGCCACTATCAAAAAAGCAGGTATATAGGTGAGAAACGAATTTAATTGCTCTGGTGTGCGCTCTGAAAAATACCGTGCTAGCGCCAGTACCACAGCCAATTTTGCAGGTTCAGATGGCTGAAAATTCAAAGGGCCTATGGCGATCCACCTTGTGGCCCCCTGCCCAAATCCAATGGCTTGCAGGGCTAGCAAAATAATCAAGGCGCCAGCATATACCACATAAGAGGATTGAAAAATTACTCTGATAGGCATCACCAAAATTGTGATCATAAGCACCACACCAAAGGCAGCGCGCATAATATGACGTTCTGCCCACGGGCTCCATGAGCCTTGCGATGCTGAAAATAACGCTAACGCGCCTATCACCGATAATAAAAAAACACAGCCAATCGTGAGCCAAGGCAAAGTCAAAAGGCGCGATATAATAAGACGCATTATACCCCCTTCACCTTGATGGTTTGTGCAAGGATGTCACGCGCAATCGGCGCCGCCATGGACGAGCCACTACCGCCATGTTCTACGACCACAACCGCCGCATAGCGTGGATTCTTGCGTGGTGCGTAAGCGACAAATAAAGCGTGATCACGTTCTTTCCACGGACGGTCAATATTATCAATAATGCCAGCCTCACGCTGTTCTTTGGTAATACGCTTGACCTGAACTGTGCCTGTTTTGCCAGCCAGACCATGGGAATCAAGATCATAACGCCGCGCTGTGCCAAGTCTGCCATTCAGGACATCTTCCATCCCTTTTTTGACCACTTTCAAGACAGATGGCGCGATATTCAAAGCCTCAAATTCTAGATTTGGATTTTCATCTTTCATCAACCGCGGTGTAATCGCACGCTTGCCATCTGCCAGACGCGCTGTCATCACCGCAAGCTGCATAGGCGTGGTTAAGACAAAGCCCTGCCCAATACCTGCAACGATGGTCTCGCCGGGTGTCCAAACAGTGCCGCGATTGATCTTTTTCCAATCACGATTTGGCATGATACCAAGCTTCTCAAATGGCAAATCAAGGCCAGATGGCAAACCAAGGCCAAGGCGTTTTGCCATATCATGAATACGGTTAATCCCTGTCTTTAACGCCACATCATAGAAAAACACATCACAAGACCGCTCAAGCGCTTGCATCACATTCAAAGATTGATGGCCATCATCAAACCAGCAGTGGAATTTACGATCGCCAAATTCCATATGACCTTCGCATTTCACTTTGGTCTTCGATGTAATGACCCCTGCTTCTAAGGCAGCGGCGGCAACAACCATCTTAAAAGTAGAGCCCGGTGCATAAAGGCCAGATATAGCGCGATTTAGCAGCGGTGTGCGCGGATGGGCACTCAGGCGCTTCCAATCTCTTGTTAACAGGCGTTCGGAGAATTGATTGGGATCATAAGAGGGGGCTGAGACCATAGCGACCACATCACCATTGCGAACATCCATGACAATCGCTGCGCCTGACTCCCCGGGCACAAACCGTTCTTTTTCATCTTTTAGAACCAGATTATCCCCTGCCGCGAAATGGGCTCTTATCTCTTCATTGACGGTTAAGGCTTTTTGGATATCAGCGGTATTGGCAATCACCTCGTTGCGGCCCCTGCGCAATCTATCATAGGCGTAGGCCTGAATTTCCATGTTCAACGTAAGGGTCGCATCATCTCCCTGCTCTGGCTGCTTATCATTGATGATACGCACCGCCTTACCTCGTGAATTAATTTCAATGCGATCTAGGCCAGGAGCGCCGCGCAGGCGTCTTTCCAGCGCATATTCCACACCAACCTTGCCCGTTCTAATATCTGGCAGACGGCTCCATTGTGGCTCATTATCGCGCTCGCGCGGCGTGACAGGAGACACATAGCCTGTAATATGGCCTGTGAGATGGGCTTGGGGATAGATGCGGCGATAACGTTTGGCAAATGACACCCCATCCATCAAAGGGCTTCGCACGGCAAGACGCGATAAATCACGTTGTGTGAGCTCTTCTTTGACAGTCACTGGCAGGAATTTTGGTTGTTTAGCGGCCTTTTCCAAAATCTGGATGATATCATCATCACGCAATTCAATAAGACGCGACAGACGCAACAAAGCTTGCTTTAAATTGCCAGCATTCAAAGGGGTGATCGATAAGGAATAGGTCTCAGTATTACCTGCGAGCAGGCGGTTCGCCTCATCAAAGATGCGGCCTCTAGCGGGGGTCACCGAGCGCGTATTGAACTGGTTGGAATCAGATAATTTTGACCAGCCTTCACTTTGGGCGATTTGTAATTGATATAAACGCCCTGCCAGCAACACACCAAATAAGGTCTGGCCGCCTGCCAGAATTAAATTGCGGCGGCTCATGCGTCCCAGCAGTTCTTTTTTTAATTTGCGCTTATTTCTCATTAAATGTCATCGCAACTTATCGTTCTGCTGATTCCACAAAGATTTGTCCAACCCGTGTGATAATCACATGAATAAACGGATATAGCAGCACAGTCACGCCGACCTGAAATAACAAGCCTTGCAGATTCAATAACCGCCATTCCCATAGCATGAAGAATAAAATATTCATCACGACCATAATGACCAACCCCACAGCAAAGCCTTGCCAGATTTCCAAGAAATCCTTTTGCTCTGGAAAATTCATTAAACGTCTAATTATAAGCAAGCTTACTAATATGGCGAAAGTTTGACTATGTTGAAGTGAGGTGAAAAAAATATCACTTAGCACAGTGATGAAAAAGACACTAAATAGTGGCAAAGCAATGGGATAGAACAAAGTCAAAATGTAAAAGATCGCAAAGCTGATAAAGGGCGTAGCGTACAAGAACACATCTAAACTTGCCAAAGCGCCCTCAATCAAAAGCACCCCAAATAGACACACCGCCACAACAATTTGCAAAGAGGTGTAAGACTTCAAGCTCGCCTTTTGGAAGTAGATTTGATAGTTCATTGCAATAATTCCGCAGCATTCACCCCTTCAAGCAGGCGTCCAGATGATTCAGGGGGTAAGGGCGCGAAAAAGCTTTCAAGATCATTATAGTTAAAATCAACCACATTTTGTTGATCGCGCGTTAGAATTGAGACAAAGCTGATCTGTTCAAGCGCAACTGACGGGGCGATGACAACAGTCTCACTATCAACAGAGATAACACGGCCAACAGGCACACCGGGGGGCAAAATACCGCCATGGCCTGAGGTCAAAACAAGCTCACCCATCTCAGGGCGCGCTTCAAGGGGCAGAAAATCTAGACGCAAGGTTTTTGTATTTTGCCCTAACGCCAAGCCAGGCCAGCTAGATGATGATAGCAGCACAGGGATTTTTGAGTTCACATCTGAGATCAAAAGAACGCGCGCATATTTGCGTCCCACCTCGATGACATAGCCAACAAGCCCATCAGCATTAACCACCGCATTACCTCTTGCAACAGCTTGGCTATCGTCAATCTCTAGCAATAATGAATGGGCAAAACTGCCACCGGGGGCTGAAATAGCGCGTGCTGTAATAGGCGACAAATCCGTTGTAGCAGCCGCCCCAAGCGTTGTTTTTAATTGGCGGTTTTCGCTTTCTAAAATCTCAGCTCGTCTTTGCCATCTCTTCAGACGCTCATTCTCTGCACGCAAGCGAACATTTTCCGCACGAAAAGAGGCAAGTGTACGCATACCACTTGCCATCGTCTCAATAGCCCGCACAGGGGCGGCAACAACATCATAGATAGGGGCCACCATCTCTGAGATAGTGGATTTGGTCGCTCTGACGGTATAGAGGTCAATTTTGCCGATGAAAATCAGAAAAAAACTGATAATCAGCAGGATAAGTTGCAGGGACAGACGTGTTGTCCCCCCTGCTGCACCTGCCCTGCGGCGCGCCATTTGACTTACGCTCCGATAAGAACGTGGCGCAGTGTCTTCAATTCTTCAAGACAACGACCTGTGCCTAACACCACGCAAGATAGAGGATCTTCTGCGATTGAAATCGGCAAGCCTGTGGCTTCACGAAGCACAGTGTCAATCTCGCGCAACATAGCGCCGCCACCTGTCAAGACAATGCCTTTTTCCACGATATCAGCCGCCAATTC
>JBMHBX010000057.1:0-62540 GCA_049890215.1 Puniceispirillaceae bacterium (SeqCode)
ATTTGGCGTCAAATATGTTATATCTGTGGATTTTTGGTGATAATGTCGAAGATGCGATGGGTCATTGGCGTTTTTTATGCTTTTATCTCATCTGCGGTGCGAGCGCTGCTTTTGTACAGGCGCTTATTGATCCCTCCTCAACGATACCGCTTATTGGGGCCTCTGGCGGCATTGCAGGCATTTTAGGCGCCTATATAATGCTTTATCCAAGGGCCACAATTAAAGTCTTCATGTGGATAATAATTTTTGTGCGGCTTATCAATATTCCGGCATGGATTGTGCTTGGTTTTTGGATTGGCGGACAATTTTTATCTGTTCCTGCCGCATTGTCTTCACAAGGCGGCGTTGCTTATTTCGCCCATATAGGCGGCTTTATCACAGGTATGTTGCTTGTAGGCATTTTCAAAAAAGGCCATGTCCAATTATTCTCACCTGCCAAAGATAAGACGTGGCGCACTGAACCTGCCCGTCTGCTCAGCGCAGATATAAAACAGCGCTATGTACTTGAAGCAACAGGACGATCAGGATCTGTTCCTGGCTTTAAGCGCCGCCGCAAGGGACCGTGGGATTAAACGCCGTTAAGCTGACCTTCTTTGTCAGTCATGCCCTTCATCAAGAATAACAGCCTCATATCCTGCCTCACTTACCTTTTGCGCTACCATTTGCGCAGCTTGATGAACATGATCTCTTTGCTTGGACGATACGACAACCGCCGTGCCAAATTGACCAGGTTTGAACCATGGATAACTGCCAACAGACAAATCATCGAAAGACTGTGCAACATCAGCCATAATGGTTGCGATCGTGCCCTCACCAATCGCGCACTGCACAGTCAGCCTCACCTTTTTTTGGCCGCCAATCAGCTGATCTTTCAGCCCCTCAAACATAGATTGTAAAATAGATGGCACCCCTGCCATCACATAAACATTATGCAAGATAAACCCCGGAGCCGCACTTGCCGGATTATCTATCAGATCAGCATCCTCAGGAATATCAGCCATTTTCTGCCTTGCCTCATTAAAAGGGATATCGGTCCCTTCATAATGTTTCAATAAACGGCGCTCTGCTTCTTTATGACGGATCACTTTTTTGCCGAAAGCTTTGGCGATACTGGCAGTGGTGATATCATCATGAGTTGGTCCAATACCGCCAGAGGTAAACACATAATCATTGGCCTTTGATAATTCACTCACATGGCGGATGATAAGCTCTTCAACATCTGCAATCACACGCGCTTCAATCAAATCAATCCCGATTTCATTTAGCTGCTCTGCAAGCCATCCGATATTTTTATCTTTTGTTCTGCCGGATAGAATTTCATCACCAATAACGATGATAGCCGCTGTTTTTGTGTTTGAAGATGATCCCATGTTTCAAGGTGCTTTCCATTTATAACGCTGTCATACTGACCATTTCATCAACGATAATTGACAAATTACCATCTTTTGCTGTTTATATAGCCGCATTCAATCAAATGAGAAGACTAAAGGCAAACTTATGCGTGATGACGAAGTGATATTGCACGGACCTGAAGGGTTTGAAGGCATGAGAAAAGCAGGTCAGCTGGCAGCTGAAGTGCTTGATATGATCACTGATCATGTTGTCGAGGGTATCACCACAGAAGAGTTGGACCGCATATGCCATGACTATATCCTTTCAAAAGGCGCAACCCCTGCTCCGCTCAATTACAAAGGATTTCCCAAGGCAACCTGTATCTCATTGAACCATGTTATTTGTCACGGCATACCAGGCGATCGCAAATTGGTTGACGGTGATATCCTCAATATTGACGTGACTGTTATCTTGGATAAGTGGTACGGCGATACATCGCGTATGTATTGGGTTGGCAAACCATCCGTCAAAGCACGCAACCTGACAATTGTTACATATGATTCTTTGATGAAGGCTATTGATATATGCAAACCCGGCACAACTCTGGGCGACATTGGTCATGCCATTCAAAGCTACGCTGAATCTCATCGTTTTTCGGTTGTTCGGGATTTCACAGGTCATGGGCTTGGGCGTGTCTTTCACTGCAGCCCCACAGTCTTGCATTATGGCAAGAAGGGCGAAGGTATGCGCCTTGAAGCTGGCATGTTTTTTACCATTGAGCCTATGATAAATGCAGGCAAATATCATATGAAGATATTGGCAGATGGATGGACCGCCGTCACAAGAGACAAAAGCCTGTCTGCGCAATTTGAACATTCCATTGGCATCACAGATGATGGTTTTGAAATTTTCACTGCGTCTCCAAAAGGCCTCACCTTGCCACCTTACAAGTCATAAAAATCGCGTTAACCATACATTAACAGATTTAGATTATGTTTTTCTCTATCGCGTTTAGCAGGAGAGAAGCATGGCTGATAAAGATCAATTCGGGCACCGCGCCCGAATGCGCCAAAAATTAAGTGACAAAGGTGCAGAGGCACTGACAGACCAAGAGCTGTTCGAAATCATTTTGTTCGCAATTCTTCCGCGCATTGACACAAAGCCAATAGTGAAATCCTGCTTCAGAGAATTTAAGACTTTTGCCGGCATTTTAACAGCAAATGAGAGGGAATTGCTGAAGGTACAAGGACTTGGCACCCAAACAATACAGCATATCAAATGCATTTCTGCCCTGCTTGACCGCATTAGTTTCGATAAAATCGATAATCAAAACATCCTCGCAAATTGGCAGGCATTACAATTTTACTGCATTCAGAAACTGGCACACCACCCTATCGAAGCGCTATATGTTATTTTGCTTGATAATCAGAATAAGGTTATTTCGATGGAACAACTTGGGTCTGGTACGATTAACCAAATGACTGTCTATCCAAGAGAGGTGTTGAAAATTGCACTGGAAAAAGAAGCCGTTAGTATTGTCCTGGTCCATAACCATCCAAGCGGCGATAAAAGAGCTAGCAGGCACGACATTGATATGACAGCACGATTGCAGACAACATTAAAATCAGCTCATATTACCTTACATGACCATCTAATCATTGCAGCAGGCAGTTGTATCAGCATGCGTAATCAAGGGCTTATTCAAACCTAAAGCTCAGCGAAAAAAGATTATTTTTTCTTGGTCGTTTTTCGCACTTGATATTGTATCTCCTCACTTGCCGCTTTGCTCAACTCTCCGGCTCGCCTTGCGCCTTTTAACAATGACGGACGGGCTTTCTCAACAGCTTTGCTTGTCATTTTTTTAGCCTGGCGTTGAATTTCAGGATTCTGGGCAGCGCGCCATGCAAGGGAAATCAATAGCCGTCTGAGCATATAGTAAAATCCTATATAGTGAGTCATTTCTTATGAAACTAGCGGCGACACACTAGCTTTTCAAGGCCATGAATGCTATGGTCCCGTCCATATGTTATCATTTTTACGTAAGGACGAATAGTCAATGATTCCGCGCTATGCTCGCGAGGAAATGACCTCTTTATGGTCACCTTCCACAAAATTCCAAATTTGGTTTGAAATTGAAGCACACGCTTGTGATGCGCAGGCAGAATTGGGGGTCATTCCCAAAGAGGCTGCCAAGGCTGTCTGGGAACGCGGACAATTTGATATTGATCGCATAGATGAAATTGAACGCGAGACAAAGCATGATGTCATCGCATTTTTGACGAATCTTGCTGAATATGTTGGACCGGAGGCGCGCTTTGTTCATCAGGGCATGACGTCATCAGATGTTCTTGACACAACGCTGGCTGTGCAAATGACGCGCGCCGCTGATATTCTGATGTCAGGATTAGATCGTCTTTGTGAAGGCTTAAAAAAACGTGCCTTTGAATTCAAAGAAACGCCAACAATTGGCAGATCACACGGCATTCACGCAGAGCCAACAACCTTTGGATTGAAGCTAGCGGGTCATTATGCGGAAATGGACAGATGCCGCACAAGACTGCGCAATGCCAGAGATGAGATCGCAACCTGTGCAATATCTGGCGCAGTTGGAACTTTCGCCCATATAGATCCCTTTGTTGAAGCACATGTCGCCGAAAAAATGGGGCTTGCTATCGAACCGGTATCAACGCAAGTCATACCAAGAGACCGTCACGCGATGTTCTTTGCAACCCTTGGGGTAATCGCGAGCGCCGTTGAGCGATTTGCCACCGAAGTGCGTCATTTGCAACGCACAGAGGTACGTGAAGCTGAGGAATTTTTCTCTGCGGGGCAAAAAGGTTCATCAGCCATGCCTCATAAACGCAACCCGGTCTTAACAGAAAATCTGACAGGTCTGGCGCGCATTGTCAGAGCCGCTGTTACACCTGCCATGGAAAATGTTGTTCTCTGGCATGAACGTGACATTTCACACTCATCAGTCGAGCGAATGTTTGGGCCGGATGCTACAATTACACTGGATTTTGCCCTTCATCGCGCTGCCAATGTTATTGAAAATCTCTTGGTTTACCCTGAAAAAATGCAAGCGAACCTTGATGCGCTAGGGGGCCTGGTTCATTCCCAACAAGTGCTGTTGGCTTTAACACAAAAAGGCGCGAGCCGCGAAGACAGCTATAAAATGGTGCAAAGAAATGCCATGGAAGTTTGGGCAGGCAATGGAAATTATCTGGATTTGCTCAAAGCCGATAGTGATGTAACAAGCTACCTGGACGAACAAGAGCTTGAAGCCCTGTTCGATTTGGCCCAGCATTTCAAACATGTAGACACAATCTTTAATCGTGTCTTTCGTAGCTAGAGATGTGATTATTATGACTCGTAAGACACTATATGAAGGTAAAGCAAAAATCCTGTTTGAGGGACCAATTGATGGCACCATCATTCAATATTTCAAAGATGATGCTACGGCCTATAATGCACAAAAAAAAGACAGCATTTCTCAAAAAGGCGTTTTGAATAATCTCATCAGCGCCCATTTACTGCCTGCTTTGGGTGCAATTGGTATTCCTCATCACTTTATAGAAAAAATCTCACTGCGTGAGCAACTGGTCAAAAAAGTAGAAATTGTGCCAATTGAGGTAATTGTGCGCAACGTGGCAGCAGGATCTATTTGCAGCCGCCTTGGCCTCACTGAGGGAGACGCCCTGCCCGCCCCTCTGATTGAATTTTGTCTAAAAAATGATTCACTTGGTGACCCGGTTGTTGCACGTGAACACATAACACTTCTTGGTTTTGCCGATGATGATGAATTAGATGAAATCGTGCGCCTGACACATAAAATTAACGATTTCTTAACGGGTTTGTTCCTTGCGATCGGTGTCAGATTAGTAGATTTTAAATTAGAATTCGGCAGGCTGGCAGATGAAGATGGTTACCAGATAATTCTTGCCGATGAGATTAGTCCTGACAATTGCCGTCTCTGGGACAGCCAAACTAATGAAAAAATGGATAAAGACCGTTTTAGAAGAGATTTAGGCGGCCTTGTCGAAGCCTATAGCGAAATTGCGAGGCGACTTGGTCTCTCCATTGAATTTGAAAGCGAGCAATAAGCGGATTATCACAATGAAAGTCACCATTAATATATCACTTAAAGAAGGCGTACTTGACCCACAAGGCAGAGCCGTAGAAAGGTCACTGTCAGCGATTGGGTTTACTGACGCTACTAACGTGCGGATTGGCAAGCAAATCACACTTGACGTTGATGCAGAAGATGGTGCCAGAGCGCATCAAAGAGTAGCTCGCATGTGCGAACAGATACTCGCAAACACTGTTATTGAAGATTATGAGATAACGATCGAAGAAGACCAATGAGAGTAGCAATCATCATTTTTCCAGGATCCAATTGCGACCGTGATATGATGGTTGCGGTTGAGCGAATAACAGGACGCCGCCCCCAAATGGTTTGGCATAAAGAAACGGGTTTGGACGCCACAGATTTGGTTATTGTCCCTGGCGGCTTTTCTTTTGGTGATTATTTGCGTTGCGGTGCTTTGGCCGCTCGCTCGCCTATCATGGAAGCAGTGCTTGATCATGCCAGCCGTGGCGGCGCAATCCTCGGCGTTTGCAATGGTTTCCAAATTCTTCTGGAAACAGGTTTATTGCCAGGAACATTGGTCAAAAATGTTGGCCTGAAGTTTATTTGCCGCCATACCACGTTGCAAGTTCAGCAAACGCTGGCCTCTCCTTTCACTGCCGGTCTTGAGGTTGGCTCAAAACTGTTAATACCAGTTGCGCATAACGAAGGTAATTACTTTGCTGACGATGACAGTCTGGCGTCATTAAAAGATAATGGTCAAATCGCTCTGACTTATGCCGAAGGCCCGACCTTTGGCCCTGCCAATCCAAATGGCTCGTCTGAAAATATTGCAGGAATCTTATCATCTAATGGCCGAATTATGGGGATGATGCCGCACCCTGAAAGAGCTGCTGATACAGACATTGGACATAAGGACGGCCTTACATTCCTCAAATCAGCTTTAGAAATGGTAGCAGCATGATTAACGAGAGACAGATGACATTTGACGATGCCGCTTCTATGGGATTATCGGCTGACGAATGGAAATTAATTCAAGACAGGTTAGGCCGGCTACCAAATCAATGTGAACTTGGCATTTTTTCAGCCATGTGGTCAGAGCATTGCTCTTATAAATCATCAAAAAAATGGCTTAAAACACTGCCGACAGATGGTGAGCATGTCATTCAGGGACCCGGAGAAAATGCCGGCGTGGTTGATATTGGCGATGGAAAAGCCATTATTTTTAAAATTGAAAGTCACAATCACCCTTCCTTTATCGAACCCTACCAAGGCGCAGCGACTGGCGTTGGCGGGATATTACGTGATGTATTTACAATGGGTGCGCGCCCTATCGCTTTAATGAATGCGCTTCGCTTTGGTGAGGCAACACATGAAAAAACACCACATCTGTTAAATGGAGTCGTGTCAGGCATTGGGGGATATGGGAACTGTATCGGAATACCAACGGTGGGCGGCGAGACTAATTTCCATAAATCATATAATGGTAACATCCTTGTGAATGCCATGGCTGTGGGCTTGGCTGACAGTAATAAAATCTTTTATTCAGCTGCCACAGGTGCAGGAAATCCCGTCATTTATGTCGGAGCCAAAACAGGCCGGGATGGCATTCATGGCGCAACTATGGCATCAGCTGAATTTTCAGAGGAAACAGAGTCAAAAAGACCAACCGTTCAGGTTGGCGATCCATTTACAGGCAAATTACTTATGGAAGCCTGCCTTGAATTGATGGCTGCAAATGCTGTTTTATCGATTCAAGATATGGGTGCTGCCGGTTTGACTTCATCATCGGTTGAAATGGCCTCAAAAGGTGGTTTGGGAATGGAAATGGACCTAGACCTTGTGCCGGTCCGTGAAGATGGCATGACAGCCTATGAAATTATGCTTTCTGAAAGTCAGGAACGAATGCTGATGGTCATTGACCCTGAACAGACAGATACGGCACGCACCATATTTGAAAAATGGGATCTTGATTTCATGCCAATTGGTGTTGTGACAGATACAGGGCGTCTTATTCTGAAAAAAGATGGTGCTATCGCATGCGATATCCCTATCGATCCTCTTGTCGATGATGCGCCGGAATATGACAGACCACATGAGCCTATTGCTAAACTGCCTATTCTGTCTTCAACAGATATCAAGACTGATTTATCAGTTTCTGAAATCTTAAAACGTCTTATAGGAGGCCCTGATTTAGCCTCTCGGCGTTGGATCTATGAGCAATATGACAGTGATGTTATGGCAGATACGTTTGCAGCCTCAGGCGGCGATGCTGCCATGATCAGGATACATGGCTCACAAAAAGGTCTGGCCATTAGCACTGATTGCACACCTCGCTACGTCTATGCAGACGCATTTGAAGGGGGAAAACAAGCAGTAGCAGAAGCATATCGTAATATATGTGCCACTGGCGCTACACCGCTAGCAGTCACAAATAATTTGAATTTTGGCAATCCAGAACGTCCTGAAATCATGGCGCAGATTGTCGGAGCAGTCAAAGGCATGGGCGAGGCTTGTGAGGTCTTACATACCCCAGTGGTCTCAGGAAATGTGTCTTTATACAATGAAACAGATGGTGTAGCGATTTATCCATGCCCGGTAATCGGCATGATTGGCACCATAGAAGATGTTAAATCGGCCATTGGGTCTTCATTACGTGATATTGGCAAATCACTGTATGTTGTTGGCCAAAACACACCGAATGGCGGATGGCTTGGTGCCAGTTTAATAGCAGAACTTCTTGACCATAATGAAGGTTATGCTCCTCCGCCAGTGAATTTAGAAGATGAACAAATTGTTGGCAATTTTATCATAAATGCAGTGAACAAAAAGCTTGTCACTGCGGCGCATGATGTTTCTGATGGGGGCCTCTTAGTCGCTGTAACAGAAATGGCCCTGCAAAGTAACCTAGGAGCAGATCTGGCTTTAGAAAATGACTTGGCACTTCTTTTTGGAGAAGACCAAGCTCGTTATGTTGTTATTGCTGAGGATGATAAAGAATTTGAAACGGCAGCTGCCAAAGCGCAAATATCTGTGATGAATATTGGCTCCGTCACCTCCGCAAAAAAAGATACAGGAATGGGCGAGTTGAAAATCAGAAGAGAACAACCCATATGTTTGTCAGAGTTATTTGAGACAAATGAGGCTCTTATACCATCAATAGCAGGGATGTAGGATAAGCAAAGGAGAATCATCATGGCTATGGAAGCACATGAAATTGAGAAGCTCATCAAAGATGCGTTCCCTGATGCGCTTGTCCAAATAGAAGACCTACGGGGAGATGGCGACCATTATGGTTGTCTGGTTGAGTCATCATCCTTTGAGGGCAAAAGCCGCGTACAGCAACATCAAATGGTATATAAAGCCCTGGGTGGGCGTATGGGTGGGGAGCTTCATGCGCTCGCTTTACAAACACGTGTGCCGAAATCTTGACTAATAGAGGGTAAAAATGACAAATACAGCTATCCACGAACAAATTTCATCTGAAGTAAGTAGTAACGATGTTGTCCTATTTATGAAGGGCACCCCCGTGTTTCCTCAATGCGGTTTTTCAGCCGCCGTTGTTGGTGTCCTATCTCACATAGGGGTTCAATTCAAAGGCATTAATGTTCTTGAAGATGATGCTATCCGCCAAGGTATCAAAGACTATTCTGATTGGCCAACAATACCGCAGCTTTATGTCAAAGGAGAGTTTGTAGGTGGATGTGATATTATTCGCGAGATGTATGAAACAGGCGAATTGTTGGAAATGCTTAACACACACGGGATAAATGTACAGCCAGTAGGTTAAACGTCTTATTCATCAGCGCTGAAGCTGCGCGTTTCCTCTACTTTGGCAATGCGCAGTTGATACCATAGGTAAAATTCCTGCCTACCCCTTTGTTTTGCAATGACATGTTCACCATTGCGCCCCCAATCTGCAATTGACTGCCTGCTTTCCCAATAAGACACTGTGATACCAATGCCATCATCAGCGCGCACAGATTCTAACCCAAGAAAACCTGGCTGTTGCTTTGCTAGCTCGACCATTTGCTCGCTTATTACAGGATAGAGGTCATCACCAATATCACTTCTCTGATTTGTGAAGATTGCGGCGTAATAGGGTTTTGGCCAGTCTTTCATATTTATCTCATTTCAATTGATTGAATTTGACAAGTGTAACATTGTTTTTATCCAGATACAAAAATAGCGCCTAATAGGCGCTATCTTCAAAATCGTATCTTGATGCAGTCAAGTTTAACGTGAATAATATTCAACCACTAGATTTGGTTCCATCTGAACTGGATAAGGCACTTCATCCAAAGACGGTATACGCACAAATGACACTGTCATTTTGTCGTGGTCAGCTTCAATATATTCTGGAACATCACGCTCAGTGGAAGAAACCCCTTCAAGAACCGCAGGAATTGTCTTTGACTTTTCCTTTAGCTGCAACACGTCCCCAGCTTTTAGAATAACAGACCCGATATTACAGCGCTTGCCATTTAGCATGACATGACCATGGTTGATCAACTGACGAGCAGCAAAAACAGTAGGCGCTATTTTTGAGCGATACAAAACAGCATCCATCCGTCTTTCAAGAATACCAATCAAATTCTGGCCTGTATCACCACTAAGACGTACAGCTTCAGTGTAGTAACGTTTAAACTGCTTTTCACCGATGTTACCGTAATAACCTTTCAGCTTTTGCTTCGCCATCAACTGAATGCCAAAATCAGTTGGCTTCTTGCGGCGCTGTCCATGCTGACCAGGTGCAGTGTCACGATTATTTAGAGGAGACTTTGCACGACCCCATAGGTTTACACCTAAACGACGGTCTATTTTATGTTTGGCGCTATGGCGCTTATGATCTGACTTAGGAGCCATGTTATTTTTCCTTTTTATTGTTGCCCGGTAGTGCCAAGAGGCCGGGAACATAACCGTTTTGATTATGCTCCACTTTCCCAGGAGAGTTGCGAAAATACAAGAAAACAGCCAGATGTCAAGTGTTTACAGAGGTCATTCGCGTAGCAGGCGACTTAGAATACCGTGCCATGTTTGTAACTCTTGTTTTGTTGGCTCTGCCCTTGTAAAAAAAGCACGCATGTTGCGATTAACAATTGGTGCCATTTCTTTAGTGGCAAAAAAATGTTTTTTCGCCAGTAGTGACTCAAATCTCTCAAAGAAAAAATCTCGTTCTGCTATCGTTGCCCGCTCTGGCCAATGCGCATCTTTTTGAATTTTTTCTTTTGACTTTGCATGCGCCGCCATTCGCCATTCCCAACTCAAAAGCAATACTGCCTGCCCCAAGTTAAGACTTGGAAACTCTGGGTTTAAGTCAGCTGAGACAATGTAATCAGCCATAACAGCTTCATCATTATCCATACCAGAGCGTTCTGCCCCAAATAAAAAAGCTATGCGCTTGCCCTTTGCCTGCGGCTTAGTGACTGCAAGTTCGGCAGCAGCCCTTGGATCCACTATTGGTTTTACCAGGTCTCGCATGCGCGCAGTTGTCGCAAAAGATAACACCACATCAGACATAGCTGAGGCCATATCATCAAACACTGTCGCATTATCTAAAATATCAGCACCAGAAGCAGCCATAGGACGCGCTGCGGGGTTAGGCCATCCATCACGCGGAGAAACCAGTCGCAATTCTGATAAGCCGCAATTTTTCATAGCGCGAGCGCTTGCACCAATATTTTCTCCCAACTGGGGGCGAAGCAATATAATAATGGGTGGCTGCATATGTATTGGACTAGTCATTCAAATCAGATGTGATGTGCGCATTTTCACGATGAAGTTTGTAGCGCATTCCATCTGCTAACGCCATTACAGAGGCATCAATAATATTTGTGGATACGCCGCAAGTACGCCAAATATGTTTCTTAGCATCTGTGAATTCTATCACCACGCGCGTAACAGCGCCTGTTCCCTCATCACCATTTTGCGGCTCTAAAATTCGCACCTTGTAATCTGTCAATTCCACTTCTGACAGCAATGGATATGCATCAACAAGTGCCTTTCTTAACGCATTATCAACAGCATTTACAGGCCCGTTTCCAAAGCCTACTTCATCATGAGTGACAGTGCCCACTTTAACTGATGCGGTGGCCTCTGATTCCACGACCAATTCACCTTTTGCATTAAAGCGTCTTTCATCTGTTACGCGAAACCGACCAATAGTGAAAAAATCTGGCACTTCACCTAGAGCCTGACGAGCCAATAATTCAAAACTAGCTTCTGCAGAATCAAAGGACCAACCTTGAAATTCTTTCTCTTTTACCGTTCTGATGAGCTTGTCTAGGCGGCTATCACTAGCCTCCACAACGATACCGACCTCTTTGAATCTAGCCAATACATTGGATTTGCCAGTTTGATCAGAAATCAAAAACTGACGCTGATTACCTACAGATTCAGGTGGCACATGTTCATAAGTACGCGGATCTTTTTGCGCTGCTGAAGCATGAAGGCCACCCTTATGAGCAAAGGCAGCCACACCAACATATGGCGCATGAGCATTCGGTATGCGATTCAGCCTGTCATCAACAAGGCGAGATAATGTGACAAGTTTTGCTAATTTTGCATTTGGTATGTTTGTCTTATAACCAAGCTTTAATATTAAATTGGGTATAATCGTGATGAGGTCTGCATTTCCACATCGCTCGCCCAGCCCATTGATTGTGCCTTGTATTTGACGCGCGCCAGCCTTCACCGCTGCCAAAGAATTCGCTACCGCCAGCCCTGTATCATTATGGCAGTGAATACCCAGATTTACTTCAGGTAAAAAAGCTTTAGTCTCAGATACGATTTCATAGATCTCATCTGGGAGTGAACCACCGTTTGTATCACATAAAACAACCCATTGTGCGCCGCCTTCATAAGCTGCTTTGACGCAGGAAAGAGCAAATTCTTTATTTGCCTTAAAACCATCAAAATAATGTTCACAATCGAACATCGCCTCTCTTCCTTTGGCGGCAATTGCGGCAATTGAGGAGCTTATCATCTCACGATTTTCTTGCTGTGAGATATTTAATGCGGTTTCAACATGGAAATCCCATGTTTTACCAACAAGGCAGGTGCCATCTGTTTCGGCATCTAAAACAGCTGCTAGACCAGGATCATTTTCAGCAGACCGCCCTGCCCGCCTTGTCATTCCAAAGGCAACAAATTTTGCTTTTTCCAACTCTGGAGGGTTAGAGAAAAACTCATCATCGGTTGGGTTTGCACCAGGCCAACCACCTTCAACGTAATCAATGCCAAATTCATCTAATGCTCTGGCTATGGCTATCTTATCAGAGACTGTAAAATCAATGCCTCTGGTTTGTCCGCCATCTCGTAATGTTGTATCAAAAAGATAAACGCGCTCGCCCATCATCATATGGCCCCAATTGCCTTTTGTTTCTGCTATGCTTCCTAGCTAGTTACCTGCTTGTTTTACGCAAATTAATTAGAAGAAGCAAATTGCCATATCTCATTCACAATTAATGACGCTCCCATTTGGTTCCTTCAGGAGTATCAAGCAAGGTAATCCCCTCAGCTGAAAGCTCATCTCTTATTGAATCAGCACGCGCAAAATCACGATTGGCACGCGCTTTTTGCCGTTCCTCTATCAACGCTTGGATTGCCATATCACTGAGACCGGCGTTGTTTTCTTCACCGCGCGCCCACTCTTCTTCACTTTGATTAAGTAACCCAAGCATTTGTGCGCATGCTTTCAGATTTGATGCTGCGCCTTCCTCGCCCTGATTTGCTGCCTTTGCAAATTTGTGAAGAACAGACAATGCCAATGGCGTATTCAGGTCATCTGATAGAGCTGTTAGAAATTCAGGATGAATATCTTTTGCCGGCTCCGACTGCCCCGCTGCTCGGTAAAGACGATCAAGAGCCTGTTTTGCTTCTGTTACAGCACCATTTGAATAATCTAAAGGCGCTCTATAATGCGCGTTCAGCAATGCATATCTGACAGCTTCGCCGCGATGCTTGTCTAGCGCCTCACGAACTGTTGTAAAGTTGCCAAGCGATTTTGACATCTTCTCCCCATCAACCGTAACATAGCCATTATGCACCCAATAACGGGCCATATCCTTTGTGTCATTCGCACAGCAGCTTTGAGCAATTTCGTTTTCATGGTGGGGAAATATCAAGTCAAGCCCCCCGGCATGAATATCAAACTCTGCCTCAAGATAAGCGACTGACATTGCAGAGCATTCAATGTGCCATCCGGGCCTTCCACGCCCCCAGGGGCTTTGCCAGCCCGGTAGCTCATCTTCTGATGGTTTCCATAAAACAAAATCGCCAGGATCTCTTTTATAGGGTGCTACTTCCACTCTTGCACCGGCGCGCATCATCTCTGGGCTACGTTTCGATAATTGGCCATAATTACTCATTGTCGAAACAGAAAATAGAACATGCCCCTCTGCTTCATAGGCATGACCTTTGTCAATCAGCACCTCAATCATGTCTATCATCTCAGTGATGTGATGAGTGGCACGAGGCTCAACATTAGGCGGCAATACAAAAAGCGAAGCTGCGTCTTGATGAAATCGCGCTATGGTCTCTTCACAGAGCTTTGCAATTGAAATGTTGCGTTCATTAGCGCGCTGATTAATTTTGTCATCTACATCTGTAATATTTCTGACATAAGTAACTTGCGGATAAATATGGCGCAACAAGCGCACAAGTACATCAAACACGACAAGCGGACGCGCATTCCCAACATGAATATTGTCATAAACAGTTGGTCCGCATGCATATATACCTACATTCTCTTCCTTTATGGGAATGAACGCCTGTTTTTCCCTAGTGAGCGTGTTGTATAGACTTAAGGTCATGATGTCTCGCCAGATAAACGTCCGATGATTCTCTCTCTGCCCAAGAAGGGAAGTAATCCTGCTACCTCTGGTCCTGCATCACGACCCGTAAGAGCCAGACGCAAAGGCATGAATAATGCACGGCCCTTTGCGCCGGTCATATCGCTGATAGCCCTCGTCCAGTCTTTCCAGATATCACTTGTAATCTTCCCCTCAGGCAAACAGCTTATCGCTGCCTTACATACCACTTCATCTTCAATGACCGTCTGTAAATTTTGATGACAAATATCCCACCAGATTTTTGCTTCTGATATCACTGACAAATTGCCCCTGACTGCCATCCAAAACGACTCATCGTCAATGCCATATTGATTGAGTTCTGCCTGAACATCTGTGAACGGCACTGATTGAATTATCTTGCCATTTAGCATTTGCAATTCTGTTGAATCAAATTTCGCAGTCGCGCGTCCATAGGTCGTGATATCAAAGCCATTGACAACCTCTGTCATGGATGAAAAAGCTGCCACAGGCTGTGAGGTGCCAATGCGGGACAATAGTGAGGCTATGGCTATAGATAACATCCCATTGCTGCGTAATTCTTCAACAGATAAGCTGCCCAAACGTTTTGACAAGCCCTCTCCGTCAGCTCCTGCTAATAATGCTAAATGCCCCATTTGAGGCGCTTTAGCGCCAAGAGCTTCAAATAATTGTATTTGAGCTGCAGAATTGGTGACATGGTCTTCACCACGTAAAATTGTCGTAATATGATGGTCAATGTCATCCACAACAGAGGCCAAAGTATAAATATATCTGCCATCTTCTCGGATAATCACCGGATCTGACAGAGAAGACATATGATATACTGCTTCACCTCTCACAAGATCAGTCCACCGAACCTCCTCATCGAGAAGACGAAACCGATAATGTGGCTTGCGCCCCTCTGCTTCAAAGGCAGCTATTTGTTTGTCATCCAATTTTAAGGCTGCTCTATCATAAACGGGCGGGCGGCCGGCATTTAATTGCGCTTTGCGCTTCAATGCCAACTCTTCGGCTGTTTCATAACAGGCATAGGCACGATTAGTCTCAATAAGATAGGCGAGTGCCGCATCATAGCGATCTATTCTATCAGATTGCCTGTCATCGCAATCCCATTGCATACCCATCCACATGAGATCTTTGCGGATAGCTTCTTCATATTCGCTGGTTGAGCGTTCGGTGTCAGTGTCATCAATGCGAAGCATGAATTGCCCGCCATGCGCTTTGGCATATAAAAAATTGACCAAGGCAGTGCGCAAATTACCTACGTGTAATTTCCCAGTTGGACTTGGCGCAAATCGAACTTTAGGCAGTGAGGTCATTATGACGTTTCCTCTTGATGGGAGTGGTTTATTGGCAAAAACCCTGAGGTCAATGGCAAACGTCTGTCACGTCCAAAAGCACGTTTTGTGATTTTAGGCCCGGGCGCTGACTGAAAACGTTTATATTCAGCTCGAAACAAAAGTCTTGAGACATGCTCAACATCCTTTTTTTCAAAGCCTCTTTCGACTATCTCATCTGGTGAGGCCATTTGCTCTGTCAAAGCGATGAGAATAGCATCTAGCACCTCATAAGGAGGCAAGCTGTCTGTGTCCTGCTGATCTGGTCGCAATTCGGCAGATGGTGGACGCGTGATAATGCGTGATGGCACTACCTCACCATCTGGTCCAAGAGCACCGCGCGGCACATGGTTGTTTCGCCATTTTGCCAGATCAAATACGAGTGTTTTCCAAACATCTTTTAGAGGGGCGAATCCCCCACACATGTCACCATATAAAGTCGCATATCCAGCGGCATATTCTGACTTGTTGCCTGTGGTTAGAATCATGTCACCAAATTTGTTTGACAATGCCATCAACAACAATCCTCTAAGGCGGGACTGAATATTTTCTTCAGTTATATCTTGAGGGTATCCGTTGAATAAAGGTGCCATCATCTCATCAACAGCTTCCATACCTTTTCCAATAGGAATAGTCTCAATTCGAATGCCAAGTCGGCTTGCCATGTCATCAGCATCAATTTTTGAAATATCTGCTGTATATCCTGATGGTAACATCAGGCAACGTACTGCCTCAGCACCAAGTGCATCTACGGCAAGGATGGCAACCAGAGCTGAATCAATACCACCTGATAAGCCAAGGGCTACACCGGGAAAGCCGTTCTTAGTCACATAATCACGCACACCAAGCATCAGGGCGCGGTAAATCAGAGACAAGCCACTTTCCGGAGGTGAGAGCTGTCCTGTTAATTGATAGCCAATATCAGAGGCAAGAGGCGCTGTTTGTTGACATTGTACAAGAGATAGAGACTCGTTCATCATTGGCAATTGCGCCGCTAATTGACCTTTAATATTCAAAGCAAAAGAACCACCATCAAAAACCAGCTCATCTTGCCCACCAACCATATTTACATATATGAACGGCAAGCTGGTCTCAGTAGTGCGGGCAACAGCATGCGCCAATCGCTCATCCGATTTTGCCTGATCAAACGGTGACGCATTCAGAGACACAATAATGTCAGCACCACTCTCTGCTTGTGTCTCACACACATCTGGCCACCAGATATCTTCACAAATCGCAAGACCAATTTTTAGCCCCCTAACCATAACGGGGCCTTTCAACTCGCCTTGTGCGAAATGGCGTTTATCATCAAAAACACCATAATTCGGAAGAGAAAATTTATCACGTCTGGCAATTATTCTGCCGTCATCAATGACGAAAACAGAATTATATAATTTGCCTGCCTCTTGATACGGCGCGCCAATGATAATCGCAGGACCGCCATCTTTGGAAACTGCAACAAGTTCTGAGATTGCTCTCTCAATTGCCATCATAAAGTCTGATCGCAAGACAAGGTCGTCACAAGGATATCCCGACAAGAACATTTCTGGCGAAACTATAAAATCCGCCCCCAGAGAAGCGCTTCTCTCTCTCGCAGATAGAAAGTTCGTAAGATTATGTGAAACATGCCCTACATGTGCATTTAACTGGGCAAGAGCGATTGCAAATTTTGTCATTACTGCCCAACATCTAGAGTCTGATTACGCAACAAAAATTCGCGACCCAACTTTACACGTGAGACACCATCATATTGAATGATATCTGCAGTAGCGTATGTTTCAGTCCATTTCTCTGGCAAATAGCTGCCTGTACCAATCATATTGACTGGCGCTTTTGCAAGCGCAAACACGCGGCATTTATCAGGTCCAAACCCGCTTGAGGCAACGATTTTTACTTTATCAAACCCTGCCTTATCTAATGTTTCTCGCAAGTGCCAAACCGCAGCAGCGCTAACACCAGTTCCCATCAACTGTTTTAGTTCGGTTTCTGTGCGATATCCTTTGATCGCTTCTGGAACATGTCTGTCTAGCACGGCGTATGACGTCTGAGTATCCAGCCCTTGTGCAAATCGCCCGCCATGGGTGTCTAGGCGGATTGCAAGCAAACCTTCTTGCGCCAAATCGTTAAAATGCGCGCATACTTCAAGTGTGTCGTCAACTTCCTTACCAAAATAATCAACCAGAACAGTAAGCGGTTTGTCCGGAAATTTGTCATGAAATAATTTAGCAGCCCTTAAGGTAGACCCAGCATACCCAACCAGAGCGTGTGGCATTGTCCCCATACCAGCTTCATTATCAAAAAAATGGGCGGTTGAGTCAGTCGCACATCCGATAAAACCAAGCGCACCCGTTTTCGCCCGCGCCTTTTTTGATCCAACTGATGCACCATAGGCCATTAAATCAGCCATTTCAGACCCAGCGCAATGTCTTGCATCCATTGCAAGAAACGCCACTTGTGGTAGTTCAACACACATCTGATAGGCGTTATATGCTGCCACACATGCCGCTCCCAGACGTTGTAAGAAAATAGTTTCCAAATCTACTAGCGCTGAAAACTTCCCTGTTACATAAAACAGGGGTTCCCCCGCACCTACCCAAGCGCCTTCGGCGTGAAGCCACTCTATCTCAAAGGTCTCACCACGCTCTTTACCCATCTCTAATAGCCAATTAGTCGCAAGGTGCGGCGCCAAAGTGACGGGACGCCTCATAAAAATTGCGTATGTCACAATCGCGTCACCAAATTCCATAACAATTTGTTTTGTCAAATTGAAATAGCTATCAGTCAAATGTGGCTGATCCTCACTAGAGGGACCCGTTAAGCGTATCTGCGGTGCCATAATAACCCTTTAATCAGACAGCCTTTGCCAATTGTTTTTGACTATCGCGCCTTTTTTTCATCAGATCAGCAATCAGAAATGATAATTCTAAAGACTGTGCTGCATTTAGCCTTGGATCACAATGCGTATGATATCTATCCCCTAATCGGGCCTCAGTTACCTCAACAACGCCGCCAAGACATTCTGTTACATTTTGGCCGGTCATCTCAAAGTGCACTCCACCAGGATAGGTATCAAATGCGTCATGCACATCGAAAAATCCAGAAACTTCTCGCATGACATCATCAACACGTCTTGTCTTATAGCCTGTTGATGCTTTCACAGTATTGCCATGCATTGGGTCAGAGCACCAAACAACGTTTGCGCCATGAGATTTAACCGCTTTCACAAGCGGCGGTAATTTTTCTGTTATGATATCAGCGCCCATTCTAGCAATAAGCGTTAAGCGCCCAGGGATGTTGTTTGGGTTTAATTTATCGATCAAACGACACAAATCATCAACATCCATAGAAGGACCACACTTCAAGCCTATTGGGTTATTAATACCACTCATATATTCAACGTGAGCGCCATCAAGCTGCCTAGTCCTGTCACCAATCCAAACCATGTGCGCTGATGTCGTAAACCAGCCTTGCTCATCAGTAATAGTATCCTGACGCGTAAGGCTCTCTTCATAGTTCAAAAGTAAGGCTTCATGGCTTGTGAAGAAATCTGTCTCTGCCATTGCTTTGGTAGACTGACTATTTAACCCGCAAGCATCCATAAATGCTAAACAATCTTCGATGCGTGCAGCAAGCTCTTCAAATCTCTCTGCTTGCTTTGTGTCCGTTATGTAGTTGGTCGTCCACTTATGCACCTCATGTAAATCAGCCATACCACCTTGAGAGAAAGCACGGAGCAAATTCAATGTTGAGGCAGACTGCTCATATACTTGAAGCAATCTGTTCGGATCAGGAACACGGCTTGCTTTGTCAAACTCAATGCCATTAACCATATCACCGCGGTAAGATGGCAATTCGATACCGCCGACCGTTTCAGTGCCCGAAGAGCGTGGTTTTGCAAATTGACCTGCCATGCGCCCTACTTTGACCACTGGCATTGAGGCACCAAAGGTTAACACAACCGCCATCTGCAAGAACACTTTGAAGCTATCGCGAATGTTATTCGCTGAAAACTCAGCAAATGATTCAGCACAATCACCACCTTGCAGTAAAAACGCTTCACCGCTGGCAACCTTCCCTAACTGTGCGCGCAAATTCTGCACTTCACCTGCAAAAACAAGAGGTGGCTTATCTGAAAGTTTCGCTTCTACTGACGCCACCACATCTTGGTCAGGATATTCTGGCACCTGTAAAATTGGATAATCTCTCCAACTAGTTGGCTTCCATGTCATAAGATTGCCCTCTCGCATTATCGAATTGCGCTGTATCATATCGGAAAACTTCGCATAAACAAAGGATTTAGTGCCTATTTTGCCTATGCTTTTGGCGTTCTCATTGTTACAAATTCCTCTGCCGCAGTTGGATGAATTCCAACAGTAGCGTCAAAATCAGCTTTTGTTGCCCCCATTTTAACGGCAATTGCTATGCCCTGCATAATCTCAGCACTATCTGGCCCGACCATATGCACACCTAAAATCTTATCTGATTTTGTATCTACGATAAGTTTCATATAGCTCTGCTCTTGACGTCCTGAAAGTGTATTTCGCATCGCTCTAAACCGGCTTTCAAAAATCGTTACTTGGCCTTTTTTTTCTGCCTCTTCCTGGCTCAGGCCAACAGAAGCTATTTGCGGGGTGCAAAAAACAGCTGAAGCAATTGTATCATGAGACATGACGCGTGGCATATTGCCAAAGAGTGTGTCAGCCAATGCATGCCCCTCTCCAATAGCAACCGGCGTTAAATTCACCCTATCAGTTACATCTCCAACAGCATAAATAGATGGCACAGAACTTTGTGACGATTTGTTGACTTTAATGGCGCCATTTGAAGCCTGTTCCACACCAACATCGCTAAGACCCAACCCATCGGTTTTTGGTCGTCTCCCGGCAGCGCTCATAACAATATTTGCTTTGATAGAAGTCCCATTATTTAAACTTACTATTTTGTGACCATCATTCTCATCCACTAAGCTAATCTCAGCCTGAGGGTGAAGGATGACACCTCTTTGTTCCATTGATTTTGTGACATGTTCGCGAACATCCTGATCAAAACCACGTAATGGCAAATCAGCACGATAAACTAGATGGGTTTCGGTCCCGAGAGCATTCAACAAGCTTGCAAATTCTAGCGCAATATAGCCAGCCCCTTGTATAACAATACTTTGAGGTCTGGCTGGCAAATCAAGTAGTTCATTTGATGTTATCGCATGGTCTTGCAATCCGGGAATATCTGGCATGTTAGGCCAGCCGCCTACAGCTACAAGGATGGCGCTTGCTGTGTAGCTATTGTCTCCAACACGCACTTCGTGAGGCCCAATAATCTTGCCGGTTCCCTCAATTAAATCAGCGCCTGCGTTGGCAAGCAGGTTTCTGTAAATTTGTTCCAGGCGTGTGATTTCAGTGTCTTTTGCAGCAATTAGTTTTGACCAGTCATGCGAAGGTTGTAGCAATTCCCAACCAAATCCCATAGCATCCTCAAATTCTTGTGCAAAGCTGGCGCCATAAACCAAAAGCTTTTTTGGCACACATCCGCGTATAACACAGGTCCCCCCGGGGCGTGACTCTTCGATCACAGCAACTTTTGCGCCATAGGAAGCGGAAATGCGGGCAGCTCTCACACCGCCAGACCCTGCGCCAATCACAATCAAATCGTAATCATAACTTTCCGTAGTCATATTCAGGCCCCCACAAAAAAGACAATTTTACCGTTCTTAATCAGATAGGCCGACAATAACAGAAAGTCGAGTGCCAATGTGGTTTTAACTATTTGGCGGCTCTAACAATGATGGCACTTCAGATATAGTGAAATTATCCCCCATCACCGCGTGCTCTAAAGTACATAAAATAAGATTTTCAAAATTTATTAAATAGGCTAACAGGCGCCTTGTATCTAATGCGCCTATATCAAGCATATGAAACAATGTTACAGAAGCTTCGCCAGAACACACACCAATGGTATCGCTTGTGGTGGCATGGCAATCATCTATTAACAACATCGACAAAAAACTGGCTAATAAAGGGCCGCTGCCATCTCTGGCAAAACTTGCATTAACGCAGAGTTTACGACTATCAACAGTCTCTTCAAGTTTTATGATGATAGCCTCATTATGCCCTTTGTAAAGCCAAACATAGGGAGCAAAAAATTGCAATTTTTGAGTTCCGATCTCAGTGGCTAGCTTAGATAATATGGTTGACATAACCTCTCCCTTACAAAGTGAAAATCCTTCGATTGCAGGGCACAAGTGAAACGATTTTCAATCGGCATTCCTAGTTATGCAAGCGCACAAAGACTAATGATTGAAATGAAAACCGCTGTGCTATATTTATTGATCAGCACGTTATGCAAATAGGTTTTAGCAAAAGCCCAAAATGGCTATTTTCCGAAGCTACAGGAGAGTCGAGATGAATGAGGTTTACATCTTTTCAGCGAAACGCAGCGCTATAGGCACATTTGGCGGCACGCTTTCCCAAACACCTGCGCGCGATTTGCTGACCACTATCATGAAAAGTGCGATTTCAAAGAGTGCTATAGACCCTGAGCGTCTGACGTCTTCTATCCTTGGCAATGTTGTTCATACTGCTTCTGAGGACCCTTATCTTTCGCGTGCATGCGCCATAGATTCTGGCCTTCCTGACAGTAGTGTTGCTTTTGCAGTCAATCGTTTGTGCGGATCTGGTTTGCAGGCCATTATTCAAACGGCAATGGCCATAAAAATGAATGATATTCAAGCGGGTATTGCAAGCGGGGTCGAGATGATGAGCCGTGCACCTCATATTGCGCCACAGCTTCGCTTTGGACAAAAAATGGGGGATGCTAGTTTTATTGATATGCTTCTTGCCCCGCTAACAGATCCCTTTGGCCATGGGCATATGGGAATAACAGCTGAAAATGTCGCGGAAAAATATGCTATATCTCGCGATATGCAAGATGCGTTTGCTGTCACCTCTCATGAGCGCGCAACCCTTGCGATCGAAAAGGGGTATTTCAAGTCACAAATTGAACCAATTGAGGCGGTATCAGGGCGCAAAACAGTTATTTTTGATACCGATGAACATGTCAGAAGCGATGTTACTGTTGAAAAAATGGGGCAATTGCGTGCCGTATTTAAAAAAGATGGTCTTGTTACGGCTGGCAATTCATCAGGCATTAATGATGGTGCAGCGGCGCTTGTCCTTGGTAATGAAGAGATCGCAAAATCAGCCAAACCAATAGCGAGAATTGTCTCTTATGGTCACGCAGGCCTAGACCCTTCAATCATGGGTATGGGGCCGGTTGCAGCCAGTCAACAAGCTTTAGAACGAGCTGGCATTTCTGTAAATGACTTAAATGTGGTTGAAAGCAACGAAGCTTTTGCGGCACAAGCTTGTGCTGTTACCAAAGAATTAGGCTTAGATCCAAAAACCGTCAATCCAAATGGTGGGGCAATTGCGCTTGGTCATCCTGTAGGTGCGACAGGCACCATCATCGCTACCAAACTCATTCACGAGCTTCATAGAACAAATGGGAAATACGGGCTAGCGACAATGTGTATAGGTGGCGGTCAGGGGGTCGCTCTTATTGTTGAGGCCATATAGGCACCCATTTTTTATCGCATTGCTTGCTTTATGACAGCATGAACGGCAGAAGAATTAGCAAAAATTTTGCGTGATTTTTTCAACGCCGGCAAATGCGCGCCTAATGCTTGGGACTCAGCTTTTGCAATCATTTGAGCATCGTCCAAAGAATCAATTTTTTGCGGTGTACAATAAATCATATGGTAGGTATGATTTGCGCCTACCTTGTCAGCTGTCACCTTAAAGCCTGCTTTACTCCCAACTGGCCATTTTTCTCTCAGGAGCAACATTAATAGATAATTTGCTTCAGACTCAAGAAAGGTGTTCACATTTTCGTCAGTGACAAGTAAATCGAGCGCTGTCTGCTCCATTTTTTCGGTCAGTGATTTGTTGTCCATCCACTCTGCAGCTCTGTCACCATCGAGCCAGTGAGCTAGCCAATTCGCATGATCTGCTTTATCCCAGGATTTATCATGAGCTGGAGCTGTATGATTTAAGAATCTGTCTGTGCTAACTTGCACTTCAAGAATGTCAGATTCACCCATTACCCTTAATACGAATTCTTTTGCCATTTCACACCTTTTTTAGCCTTGAATGAGGTTTGCTACACCCTCTTTTTTTGCGATAGTCATAACCTTGCCACATCTTATAATCAACCATTTCACGTAATAGGCATCTTTGAGCGATTTTGAAATTCCCTGAACACAATGACCAAACATGAGCCAATAATCAAAACAGCGCCGATATAATGCGTGGTTGTTGGCACTTCTTGAAAGGCGAAATAGCCCACTAATCCGGCAAGAGGCACCTGCAAATAACGTATTGTTGCTATCACGACTGCATCAACATAACGAAACGAAGCAGTAAAACAAATTTGAAGACCGCTGCCGAACAAACCTAATAAAATCAAATAAGGAAAGGCGCCTGCTTCTGGGATTTGCCAATAAGACGGCAACACTAAGAACACCAAAGATACAGCAACAAACCCCATAAAATTATACCAACTGGCAACCGAGGCAGGCGCATCGCTTTTGCCAAGTCGCCGCAGTGCTAATTGCAAGCCGCCACCTGCTAGAGACGCGAAAACAGCCAGAAAAATGGCCGCCTCAAACGCCGGTGATAAAGCTCCAGAAATCACAAACACACCAAGAAGACCTGTCAAAGCGGCAGACCAGCGGTAAATACCAACTTTTTCCCCAAGCAAAAATGGTGATAACATTGCGACATAAATGACAGAGCTATGCATGATAGAGGTTGCAAGACCCAAAGGCAGATGCCTTACCGATAAAAACCAAAAAACAATGCCCGCCATTCCAAATGCCACTCGGACAAGCAGAGTCTTTTTTGCATTTATTTTATAAAAATCACGACCACGAGTCATAATAGCGACTAAAAATAAGACCGGTAGCGAAAACAAAAATCGATAGAATAAGGTAACAAGCAAATTTACATCATTTGCCAAGAACTTAACAATTATTCCTGTGCCAACACCAAAGCCTATGCCTAGTAAGGACAGACTTAATCCAATGAATATAGGTGGCATAAGAACACTTTCTTTGAAAAGAGAGATTAGCAGATAATCTGTTTTTGAATAAATGTGCGTAAATAACATTGTAAAATGCGTTATTTTAACAATCGGCACAATAAGGAAAATCAAATGACCAAAATTATAAAGTTCGTCTTTGCCTCTGCGCTTTTTTTCTTTCCCGTTAGCTTAACCAGTCATGCTTTGGCAACGAGCGATTTGGTGGCCGAGCGGAAGGCAAAATTCAGACAAAGTGGCGGCGCAATGCGCGCTATGAGAGGTCAGATACAATCAGGTGATTTTGCAGCTATCGCTGCTAGTGCAGCTTTCATGGCTGAATGGGCAGAGAAAATGCCAGACTATTTTCCAGAAGGCAGTGGGCCAGACAATCACCGCACGAGTGCAAAACCGGCTATCTGGGCGCAATTTGATAAATTCACAGCTTTGGCCAATCAGCATGGAAAAAAAGCAATCGCGCTGCAACGTGCTGCAGATAGCCAAGATGCAGGTGCAGTCATGAGCGCTATGCAAGAGTTAGGAAAATCATGCGGCGCTTGTCATTCACAATTCAAAGAATAGATTTTAATCGTCAGAAGCAACTGGTGTTAGAAGAAACTGGGGCGCAATTGGGTAGCGAATTGCGCCCCTCCTGCTAGTAGAACAAGCAAAGCCAGACCAAAAATTGTCCTTGAAAAAGAGAGTGTTCCGTCAACACCTTCGCCGCGATTTGTTCGTCCTGTAACCATCGGTTTTACAAGATTTTTTTTCAGTCTGAGCACGTAATATAACAGCGCAAAAAGATGAAGCAAAATGATTAGGAAAACCAATTTTTCACCAAAATGATGGATGTTTCCTGCCATTTGTGCCCAATCAGGCATAAGATGGTAAAACGGGCCGTCAAATAAAATATCATCAGTCGAAAATGCGCCGGTAAGCGCCATCATAAAGGGGATGGCAAGTAGCGCTATGGTCGCATAGCCACCAAGAGGACCATGTCCCAATTTCGAAGATGATTTTTTTTGCGCCAAATCCATAATCGTACGTAACACAGCTTTAGGGCCTGTTATAAAACGGCTGAATTTGGCGGTTTCTGAGCCTATAAACCCCCAGATTACCCGAAATATCACAAGCCCTAAAATCGCCAAACCAAAGCGTTCGTGGACATGCCATTGGCCCATTTTGCCAGAAATAATGGCCCCAAAAACACTGATCATGAAACTCCAGTGGAACAGGCGAAGGGGCAAATCCCAAACAGTCATTTTGATTTCTCCTGAGGGTCCGGATGGTGATATTACCTTGTGATTTATAGCAAAAATGATGATATTATTCAAAGAACCTAGCGCTACTTAATATAATACTTAAAGGTTAATTTTGTGTTAAAATCGGCACTTGACAGCTTGGCAGACAAAGATCGCGATATCAGATCTGCCTTAGCGGTTTGTGGTTATCCGCAAGACCGTTCTATGCCGCAAGGATATGAGAGTCTGGCGCGCATTATTATTGGTCAGCAAATTTCGCGCATTTTGGCAACAAACATATGGCAAAGGCTGGAGGCGCGTAAATGGACAAGCGCTGAGGTGATAGCAGAGCTGCCTTTAGAAGATTTACAAAAGACAGGCCTGTCATTGCGCAAGGCAGAATATCTAAGCGGTCTGGCAAAGGCGGTGTTGTCAGGTGATCTTGATTTGCCGGGCCTTGCGCATTGTGACGGTGAGATTGTCAGATCAAGACTTGTCGAATATCGCGGGGTGGGCAATTGGACGGCGGATAATTACCGCTTGTTCGCGCTTCAGGATATGGATGCCTGGCCGGGCAATGACCTTGCTTTGCAAGAAGCGATGAGACGGCTGAAATCATTACCGGCGCGGCCTTCTGCAAAAGAGATGGATAAGCTTGCAAGTGACTGGGTACCTTATCGCGGGGCAGGCGCTTTGTTTTTATGGCACCTTTATGCCATTGAAGTGCGCAATGCGACCCCGTCTGATATTTAAGTCCCCCTTTTTTGAGGGTGGCAGATGAGACGTTTTTTAAGAGAATAAATCACTTTGTGCCGGCAGGCTTTCGGCAGGTGCCTCATAAGGCGCTGTCAGACCTGCGTGATCATGGCGCACATTACCAACATCTGGTGAGACAGGATATAGATTGAAATGGCGCTCATCAATCGGGCAGAGAAGTTCGCTTGCCTCAGAGCTACTGCCACGAAGCCAGGTCTGCCAATCGCGCGAGGCGAGAACCAAAGGCGTGCGATGATGTATATCTGCCAATTTGCCAGTGGCAGCAGAGGTCACAATCACAAAATGTAACTGATTATTTTTTACAAAAGTCAGTCCGGCAAAGGCCATGACACGCCCGTCATTGAGCTGGATATGATAAGGTTTGCCTTTGGCTTTCCATTCATACCATCCGCTTGCCACAACAAGGCACCTGTGATGGGTAAAAGAAGAGGCAAAAGTTGGTTTTTCGGTGATGGTCTCAGATCTGGCATTAATCAGGCTTTTATTTGGCACAATACCATCAAGCCCAAATCTGGCCATTTCAAGCTCATTGGTCATGTTGGTCGCGGTTATCACAGGTGACGTCTGTGACGGGGCGACATTCCACCGAGGCTGCAAATTACTGCTTATCGCCACGCCAAAGCGATTTATTAGCTCATTCGGGGTTGCTGTGACTGTAAAACGTCCACACATTTTGCTATGACATACCTATGATACAAAAATTTGCGCTTTCGGATTCAGTGATATCACTATGCTGACAAAATTCACATCACAATCAACAAAATTAGCCGCCAAGGCACTGGCTGATGGCTTGCTTGTCAGTTTTCCCACTGAGACAGTCTATGGTCTTGGCGCTGATGCGACCAATGATAAGGCAGTGGCGCGGATTTATGAAGCCAAAGGGCGCCCGTCTTTCAACCCATTGATCGCGCACGTTTGCGATGTGACACAAGCACAGGAAATCGGGCAATTTACAGATATTGCATATCAGTTAGCACACCATTTTTGGCCGGGGGCATTAAGTCTGGTGGTGTCACTTCAGCCTGAGTGCCGAATTTCAAAATTGGTCACAGCGGGCCTTGATACCATTGCATTACGCCTGCCGGCCCCTTACAAGGTGCGCCAGCTTATCAAAGAGGCAGGTGTGCCGGTTGCAGCGCCATCTGCCAATCGTTCTGGCAGAATAAGCCCCACACTTGCAAGCCATGTGGTGCAGGATTTGGGAGATGGTTGTGCCTTTATCCTTGATGATGGCGCTTGTGAAGCAGGTCTTGAATCAACCATTATTGATTGCACCGGAAAACAGGCTGTCATATTACGCCCCGGCCCTGTGACCGCTGAGATGATACGATCTGCCTGCCCTGATATTGAGGTCAATGACGTCTTTATGGTCAATGATGAGGCGCCAAATGCACCGGGACAGCTAACCAGTCATTATGCGCCATCTAAGCCTGTCAGACTGCATGTCACGCGCCCTGAGAGAGATGAGATTTATATCGGATTTGGCAAGATGGATGTTGCCTCAGACTTTAATTTATCACCATCAGGAGATTTGATTGAGGCTGCGGCAAATTTATTTGCCATGCTTCATGAGGCAGATAAGACGCAACGCAAACGCATTGCCATTGCCCCCATAAGACGAGATGGCATTGGCGCTGCGATTCATGATAGGCTGATGAGAGCGGCAGCGGATAGCCTGCTGCCTCGTGATGACAATCTTTAAGTTATGGCTTTAAGTTAGGGTTCGTATTGTAATGATGATCATTGATTTATTTACTAAATGCCTTGGGGCAAAAAATATCATTACTGACAAAGAGGCTATGAGCCCTTTTTTAGAAGATTGGCGCGGCAATCACAGAGGTGAGGCTGCGGCGATTTTATTGCCAAATTCAACACAAGATGTCTCAGAAATAATGAAACTGGCTGAGGCGCATGAGGTTTATATCGTGCCTCAAGGTGGTAATACGGGCCTTGTGGGCGGCGGTATACCAGATACAAGCGGCAAGATGTTTGTGTTGTCACTGGCACGCATGAATAAGGTACGCTCTTTTTCTGAAGATAACCGGTCTATGACAGTAGAGGCAGGTTGTATTTTGCAGGATTTGCATGAATTGGCAGATAGTCATGATCTGTATTTTCCTTTGAATCTCGCCGCAAAAGGAAGTTGTTCTATTGGTGGCAATTTATCCACAAATGCGGGTGGCATTAATGTGCTTCGCTATGGCAATACTAGAGATTTATGTCTTGGCCTTGAAGTAGTGTTAATGGGGGGGAAGGTTATGAATCTTTTGACCTCTTTGCGCAAAGATAATACAGGCTATGACCTCAAACAGCTATTCATTGGCGGTGAAGGAACATTGGGGATCATCACAGCGGCCTCTTTGAAATTATTTCCCAAGCCAAAGGCAAGAGCCACAGCCATTGCCGCCATCAAAGACCCGCAATCAGGCGTGTCATTATTATCATCACTGAAAAAGGCAACAGGCGATTTGGTCGAGGCGTTCGAGATCATGCCTCATGATATTTTTGCCATTGTTGAAAAACAATTTCCGAACCTGCCCTGCCCTATTCAGCCTATCCCTCAGATGTCGATTTTGATGGAGATTGCCTCATCAGACCCGTTACTGGCTGAGATGAGAGATGACGGCACTGTGCCTATTATTGAAAAGCTTGAGATGTTTTTGGCAGAGGAATTTGAAAAAGAACAAGTTCTGGATGCTGTCATCGCGCAGAATGAGACACAAAGACAGGCTATGTGGGATATCAGAGAAAATGCGCCTGAATCGACCAAAAGAGAATCATGGCCTGTGAATACCGATATCTCTGTTGCTTTATCAGATATTGGCCGGTTTTATGAGCTTGCCACGCAAAATGTACAAGAGATTGACCCTGATGTCCGCATTTGCGGCTATGGGCATTTAGGTGATGGTAATATCCATTTTAATCTGGTGGAAAAAGAAGGTGGTGATCCAGGCTGGTCTCAGAAAAGAGGCGCCATGTTTGATGCTGTTTATAAAGCGTTGTATGATTGCAATGGGTCAATTAGTGCAGAACATGGTATTGGCACCATGAAAGCAGAGCAGTTAAAGCTTGTCAAAGATCCGGTCGCTCTGGAGATGATGCATGCCATCAAGAAATCGCTTGATCCAAAAGGCCTGTTAAATCCGGGCAAAATATTAAGCTGACTGAAAAAGGATCTTTGACCATGAAAGATGTCTATATACCCCAGATATTGACTTTCTGGTTTTCAGAAATTGAACCAAAGCAATGGTTTACAAAAAGTGATGCATTTGATCAGTCCCTCACAGAAAAATTTGGCCCTTTGGTGGCAGATGCGTTAGGCGGGCGTCTTGACGGATGGGCAAAAGACAAAGACGGGTCTTTGGCGCTTATCCTGCTTCTTGATCAGATGACCCGCAATATTCACAGAGGCACGCCGCTTTCTTTTGCCGGAGATGAGATGGCGCTTGCCATAGCGCTTCGCGCCATTGATAAAGGGTTTTTAGAAGATGGCAAAGGGCCGCGTAATTTATTTATGCTGATGCCGTTAATGCATAGTGAGGATATCTCTATCCATCACAAGGCCCTGCCCCTTTTCACTGAACATGCACCTGAGATGAGCCTGAAATCCCTTGGTGAGCATACAGCTATCATTGCGCGTTTTGGCCATTATCCTCATCGAAATGAGATATTAGGAAGACCGTCTACTGATGAAGAAATCGCCTTTTTGAAAGAGCCGGGATCATCTTTTTAAGCTGTGATAGAGATCTGTTGCACTCAGTTCAGATAAATCATCGGCTTTGAGATAGGTTGCTTTGGGGCCATGTGGCGCTGACATATCAGGATTTGTATCAGGGCCCATCACCATCATGGTTGGCGCCCCTGTTTTGGCCGCCAAAAAGACAGGGCCGCTATCATTGCCAATACAATAGGCGGCGCCGGCGCATAATGACGCCAATGTGGGCAGGTCTGTCCTGCCGCACAGATTGATCACAAAATCATGCGCTGATGAAATGATATGGCAGGCCTGTTCATCATGTTTGGTGCCAACCACCACTGGCACAAGGCCGTCTTTATGAAGCTTATCTGCCAGATCTGCATAATGACTGGCAGGCCATTTTTTGGACGGTTTTGCCGGTGAACAGCCCGGCATAAGGACAGCATAAGAAGATCGCAGGTCAAAGGCGTTAAGAGTATCAGCGCCAAGAAAGGATAAATCAGCCTGCACTGATTTGCCGCCAAGAGTCAGAACAGGTGATAACATACGATCACGATTGTTAACTTTGGTAAAATCAGGATAGGGATCCGAGCAGCCACGAGCGGTGCCAAACCATCTGGTGCCTTTGGGGACAAGCCATTTGTGATAGCGCTCTGTTCTGGATGAGCATTGCATATCAATCACAATATCAAGATTGCGGGAAAACATCTGAGAGACACTGCGCAAATGAGATATCTGCCAGAATTTGGCCCTGTGATCGATTAAGATGTCATCAAAATAAGGCATTTTGTCCATAAAAGGAGCAAAAGCAGGTGTGGTTAAGACCTGAATATGTGCAGCGGGAAATGTGGCACGAAGGCTTGCGAATGCATCCAGACCCTGAATGATATCGCCAAGCGCGCCATGCTTTATGACCATAATATTCGATATCATAACAGATTATGCCCTAATCTTTGTGACACTTGTCACTTTCTTTACAACATTGCTTGCGCCCTATATACCAAATTGAATGCTGTTGCGCTATGACCGGTGTGAAAAGATGTGGTTATAGCAAATGATAGCGCCTGATTTGTTAGATTTGTGAGCTTTATCAATGTCGCATGATGACGTGACAGAAATTGACGCAATACTGCCTCATAAAGAGCGTTTTACAGCCCTGAACGGGGGCGCGGTCTCTTCGGTGGTTTATGAGCTTGCCCGTCATGACAGGCAACCAGAAAGCCAGAAAATAGGTGTGTTTGGCAGCCCTGTAGATACCCCAAAAGAGGCTGTTCATTTTACAGCATTACAGGCAAAACCGCGTTTTTGGCAATCTCGCAATCTCGCATTTGCCAAAGCCTATCTTGCCCATTTATCAGATACCGGGCGCCGGCCCTGCCTTGTCGAGGTTCATGGACGACCGCAAGTGGCACTTGCCATTGCAAAGGCACGCCCTGATATGCGTGTTGTGTTATATCTTCACAATGATCCGCGTATGATAAGAGGCGCCAAAACCATCAAAGACAGACAAATTTTAGCACAACATCTTTGCGCCATTATTTCCATTACAGATTATGTCAAAAGCTGTTTTCTGGATGGTTTAGGAGATGAAGGCGCTTATCAGGCACGTCATTTTGTGAATTTGCTTGGTGTTGAGAGGCTGATAAGCGCACCTCTGCAAAAACAAAAAACAATTTTTATGGCAGGGCGCATGGTGCCTGAAAAAGGCTTTTTAGAAGCGTGTCAGGGCGCGGTATCTGTCTTGCAGGATCATCCTGACTGGCAGATATCTGTTGCAGGTGGCAAATATTTTGCCAAAGGCGCCGCCTCACCTTATGAAAAGGCTGTCAAAGACGCACTGGCGCCTCTTGGCAGGCAGGCGCAGATACATGGCCATCTGCCACTTTCTGATATCAGAGACAGGCAGGCACGCGCTGAAATATGTGTCGTGCCCTCTTTATGGCAGGAGCCTGGTGGGCTGACGGTGCTGGAAGCTTTGGCGGCGGCAAGTGCGCTGATTACGACTGCCAATGGTGGTATCCCTGAATTTGCCAATGGACGCGCGCTGATGGTCACTGACCAGTCTGCCGGTGGGTTTGGCAAGGCAATGAGATCCCTAATCGAAGATGAAAGCGCACGCCAGAAATTGCAAAAAACAGCTTTTGCAGATTTTCCTTTTACCTCTGAGAGAATGCGCCTTGAGGCAATGCGCATAAGAGATGAGATCTTAAGATAAAAAACGCTCTTTTTGCGTGTGGTATAATTTACAATTGGTTCAGGAAAATGATAAGCTTTACCTGCAGGCTTTTCAGCTTGTTATGCTTCAGCTTGTTTTTATGATTGCAAGATTTTTGTTTATGTCTCACCTCTGGTTCTATTATCACAGCTTTACCCGCCTATTATGGGTATGTGTCTTTTGTATCTTTGCCGCAAGCGCTGCCTATGCGCAAACAGCCCCTGTGAATTTTGAAGCTGATAAGGTGGAAACCAATCAGGATACAGGGATCTTAACAGCATCAGGTAATGTCATTCTCATTCAGGATGGCAATGAGCTGCGCGCTGATAAAGTGGAATATGACCGCAAAACAGAACGCGCCACTGCCACTGGCCATGTCATCTATAAAACAGCTGACGGCGCTATGCATATGAGTGATTATCTTGATTTGAGTGATAATTTTAAGAAGGTCTTTGCTGAGCCTATGATCTCGCAATTATCTGATGGTTCGCGCTTTACCGCGGCGGTAACTCAAGGTGATTTCGATACAAAAATTGAAATGTCCAGCACAAGCTTTACGCCGTGTAATTGTGATTATGAGGCAGGCGAATCACCTATCTGGGATTTGCGCGCTACCAAAACAACGCATAATAAGCAGACAAGCACCATCATTCATGAAAATGTCCGTATGCATGTGCTTGGCCTGCCTGTCTTTTACCTGCCGGTTCTGGCCCATCCGGATGGCACTGTAAAGCGCCGTACAGGGTTTCTGGCACCATCTGTGACCTATTCTTCAGCAGAAGGGACAACGATCTCTACGCCCTATTATCAGACCCTCGGGCCGTCTGCAGATGTGACTTTGCGCCCCTATAGCTTTCAGCATCGCGGGCGCGGCATTCACACGATTTACCGCGAAAAAACAGATTATTCTGATTTAACCGCCAATATCTACACAGCTGATGTGGCCACCTATAAAAAACAAAGAGAGATGGTTGGCGCTATTGATGTGACCCATGAGACAGAAGTCGGAGATGAGTGGCGCGTGAAAACCAATATCGTGCGCACCTCGCAAGATACCTTTTTGCGGCGCTATAAATTCAACCCGCGCTATGAGCTAAAGTCACAAATCAAGGCTGACCGTATTAAGAGTGACAGATATTATCTGGTTGAAGCTTCAGATCTTCAGGGGCTGCGGGCAAGTGATACACCTGATAAAGAGCCAACCATTTTACCGCATATTTATTATGAAAGCTATCAGCCGGGATTTCGTGAAAATCAGACAATCCGCACAGAAGTCTCTGCGATACAGCTTGATAATGATCAGGGCCATGAACTGGTGAGATGGTCAAGCGATATCAGTGTGCAAGAAGAATACCAGCTTTATGATGGCACGCTTGATGCTGAGATTGGGGTCATGTCGAGTTTATATGACATTCATAAAAAGACTGATCCCGGCGATCATGATGGTGAAATCGGACAGGCAAACCCTTATTTATCATTTGATTGGCGTGCGCCTGTTGCCGCCATCTCTGATAATGGTGTTGTCATTTTAGAGCCGCGTGCAAAATTCACCCATATAGATGGCGCAGACAGAACACAAGAACTGCCAAACCGTGATTCTGCTGACTTCCGCCTTGATGAGGCCAATTTATTCCTGACACATCGCCATCAGGGTAAAGATTTTGTCCTGCCCGGCACGAGAGCTGATATCGGGGTCAGCGCTTTGGCAGATGATACGATTTTTGGTGAAATTAATGCCTTTGGCGGCATTTCGCGCAGGCTTGCCGGTGATACCACAGCTGGCCTTACCACAGGCAATAACCGCAATTATTCAGATTATGTTGCCAGCTTGTCAATTCAGCCGTCAAATGATTTGACCATCAGCTGGTCAGGGCGCGCTGATTCAAATGATTATGAATTAAATGAATCACGCACAAATCTTGACTGGCGCTATCAGTCCACCACTTTGAATGTTGAACATGCGCAATTATCTAAAGCGCATTTCAGCTCTTCCACATCAGACAGAGAAGCCCTGTCAGTAAAAATTCAGCAATCCTTTCCAGATGGCTGGGTAGGTAAAGCAAGCCAGAATTGGGATTTATCCAATGGCAAGACACGGCGTGATAAAACGCGTTTCACACTGGCATGGACTGGTGGGTTTCAAAATTGTCTGACTTTATCACTTGATTATCAGCGCGATTCAACAGCTGACCGTGATATCCCGCGTAAAGATGAAATCTTCCTTGTACTTAATTTCAAATATCTGGGCGCAATCAGCCAGTCAGATTTCCAAAAAGATAAATAGCCAGACTTAAATTGTAGCAACCATTACAATTGCCACCGCGATAATAGAGCCGCCTGTTATGCGGTTCATAAGGCGTGCGCCTGATTCATCTTTGATCAGTCTGAACAGGCTGTCAGCGCCAAAGGCATAAACAAGGCAACCACAAAACAGCATGACGCTTATGGTGATGACCACAATCAGACTATCAAGCAAGGTCAGGGTTGTCAGATCCATGAATTGCGGCAAGAAAGACAAATAGAAGACCATAACTTTGGGATTTGTGCCACTGATGGCGATACCGGCCGCCAGTGTTTGCCAGAGTGAATAGGAAATTTGTGGTTTCTGATCTTCGCCCTTATCTGAGATCCAGGGTTTTGCCACCCATTGTTGATAGCCAACATAGGTAAGGAAGGCCGCGCCAATCAGGCGCACATACACCATATAGGGCGCGATCGCATCAGAGGCAGTGTGCAATGAGGCCAGAACAGCGATTAAATAAATCAAATCACCCATCATCAGGCCAATGCCAAGCAAAAGGCCTGCCGCAATGCCTTTGGCCAATGTGCGTGATAAGAGCGCCACAATGCCCGGCCCCGGGGTGACAACAAAGATAAAGGTCGCAATCGCAAGAGCGAGAACAGAAGTCACATCCATCGGGCACGTCTCATCAAGGTTACAGGGTAAGATACGTCTTTATTTGGGCCTTGTGATAGCCTGATATGGGGCTGTTGGCTAGCGATATTCCGGATTTGGAAAATCAAACCGACAGCCGGCATCCCATTTTGATCTTTGATTGCCATGTGCGGGCACACCGCCGGCACGTTTCAATAACGCTGCCATATGCATCATATTCCATGTCATAAAGGTCGTATTGCGATTTGTGAAATCATTGGTCAGGCCGCCTGAGCCTTCATCGAGATATGACGGGCCGGGTCCTGCCTCACCTATCCAGCCGGCATCTGCCTGAGGCGGGATTGTATAACCAATATGCTGAAGCGCATAAAGCATCGACATAGAACAATGTTTTATCCCATCTTCATTGCCTGTGATAAGACAACCACCAACTTTGCCATAGTAGGCATATTGACCTGAGGCATTCAGATCCCCTGAAGAGGCATATAGCCTTTCTATGACCTGTGTGCAGACAGATGATTTTTCGCCAAGCCATATAGGCGTGCCAAGCACCAAAATATCGGCTGCCTCTACTTTTTTGTAAATCTGCGGCCAGTCATCTTTCGCAAAGCCATGCTCTGTCATATCAGGCCAGACACCCGGCGCCAGAGTGGCGTCTACCGGGCGCAGAATGTCGACTTGTACGCCTTTGCGGCGCATGATTTCGGCTGAGAGATCAATAAGCCCGCTTGTGTGTAATAATTCTGGCGTGCGTTTGAGTGTGCAATTCAAAAATAAGGCACGTAGATCTGAAAAATCAAAATCGCCGGTCTCGCATAATTCGATTTGTTTCGCTGATAGCATGATAGCCCCCTTTTTTCATCTTTATGTCAATGATGATGAGGGGATTCATATTTGAGATCAATGAAGGTTATATCCGGCCAGAACAGGGGTTATTTTTGGCTCATATCGTAGATGATGAAGCCGTCCCCTGCTTCGTTTTTGACAAACTGATAAGCGGTATCTGCAAAATCTTCATCAAAACTTGCTTCAAATCCTTTGATTGTTTGGCCAATTTCGCTTTCTAAAAACAACCATGCGTCTCTGCCATATTCTTCAAGAGAGAGATCGTCACTGACATCATCTTCAAATTCGACAACCCCGCCTTCTGGTAACTCATCCTGCGGATTGTCATAATCGATATTGCGCACAAATATATTCATCAGCTTCGCCCTGCCTTTTGTTCTGCCTTTTGTTCTATAAGGTGATGATTGTTGTAATCATCATAACGCATTCAGTCATAAAACAAAATTTCCTGGGTTTTTTAGGTGATTTGAGTGTTATAAGGGAGACCGTTTTTGATGAATTCAGGGATCTTGGGTGATGGTGCGGCGTCTTGTTCATGTAGAGCTGATCATTGAAGGCAGCGTTTTGCTTGCCAATCAGACCCAGAATATCATCCGGCTGAAACCATAAGGCAAAAGGGGTTATTTTTTTGCCACTGGCCGGCAGGTAACCACATCTGCATCTTTCCATTTCGCTTTGTTAAAATTGGCCACTTTGCGATAATTTTTCTTGCGATTATTGGATGATTTCAGGTTTTTGACCTCAAGCTTTGCGATTGTGTTATTTGCTGTAAAACCATCTGCCCTGTTTTTACAAGCAGCAGAGCCATAGACAAGTCGCCTGCCTTTGTCGCGGCCATTTGAGGCGCCCAATTTATAGCCCTGACCATCGCCATTATCCACACCATTATAGGTGGCTGATGAATAAAACACCCGCACTGCATAGGCCTTTTTATCAAGTAAAAACTGGCCTGCATTCCAGAAATCAAAGCCATCATCACTATTTTTAAAGGCATGCACATCTATCAAATTCACATTTTCGGCCCCAAAAGAGACTTTGAAACCATCTGCGTTGCCGCCACGCACAGTCGCATCTGAGGTGCCAATCAGATTATAAGAGCCGGCTGACACGGCAGAGACCACACATAAATCTTTTGCCTCGCGCCCTTTGAGATAGAAGCCGGCGCCTTCTGTTGACACAGTGCTATGCTTGCCTGAATCACGCACTGTGATCTGATAGGCGGTAGAGCCGTTCTTCATGCGGATACCAGCATCAGGGGCGTTTGTGATGGTCAAATCCTTTATGAAAGAGGCGCCTGTGACTGTCAGGGAAGCATGTGTGCCTGAGCCTATTTTTTTGACCTCAGACATATCAAGCTCAACACGCCCCTGCCCAAGCAATATGGCGCCACCACGCACTGTCAGGCCATAGCCTGTAATCGGATAGACCCCTTCTTCGAGCATGACCACATCATGCGCGCGCAGAGCCTTTTCAATGATGGTGTTATCTTCCAGATAATCAGCAAGGCTGAGTGTGTGCGCTGTCGCCAAATCAAGAGATTCGAGCATGTTTATGCGCTTGTGACACTCATTGCCGGCATCTAGCTTTTGGATAATCTGCCATTGATTATCATTCATGCCGCGCCATGTTGGCTCATCTGCCATGGCTGATGAGGCAGCAACACATATGGCAAGGACAGACAAATCATATCGAAACATAGTTTAACCTTTAGATCATTAGGGGTGACAGGCAGGGTATTTTTTGCCGGTATTTGCCTTTTATGGCCTTTATGCCACAGTGGCAATGCAGGTTTATTGAAAAAAAATATCTGGGATATCAGAAATCCACACTACCCAACAACTTTTATGGCTGTTATTTTATAATAAAATGAATCCACCTTCCAAAGGTTTTCGTCTTTGTTATGTTTTTTGTATTTAGAGCCACCCCTTGGTACAGGTTTTTTAAGGTCGCAAAGCATCATGACGTCTGCAGAATTCTTTGCCTTTATCACATCGTAACCTTACTAGTCTTTTGCTCATCTGCGTATTTCACTACTTCATCAAATTGAAACTTAACGATTTAGCTTATGACTGTGAGACCATATTGAAGGAGGTAGTAGAATAATGAAGAAACTACTTTTATCTGCACTAACATTATTAACTGTTTCGACTGAAACAGCGTTGGCTAAATCATTTTATTCTGAATGCAATACATCAACGGTATCAAATAAAGTAATCAATGCACCGATTGCTGACTATTATCAGCGTCAATATGATTTGAATAAACCGATTGATGCGCTCTTATCTGAAAGAAACACAATCAATCCATTCCTGGCTTGGAACTACTATCTTCTAAACAATAAAGACAGACAATATGGTTTGGCTTGGAATATTTCAGCAACCACTGCTTACAATAATAAGAACACCATACGTGTGAACACACCTAACTGGAATTATTTCTATCCAAATAAGCAATGGAACTATTGGCAAGACAGAGAGGCACAGAATCGCTTCATAACAGACATTGGTTGGAAACATGGCGCTGAATATGGTGAGACTGTTGCAATGGATTACACTGATAATCGTTTTGCTGATGCCTTTGCAAAAGAGGTATACTTCAAATCATCTTTGAATAAGGCTCACGGTGTCATGTTGGATTGGTGGCACGTTCATCAGCCATTAAGATGGAGTAAATCTAAACGCACAGAAGCAATGTTAGATATTGCTGATAAGATTAGAGACGTGAATGGTGAGGATTATCTGATTATCGGCAATACCAATGGTAACAAAAATAAAGTATTAGCCGGTGCTTTGAATGGTGTATTCCTTGAACTGGTTAAGAAGCAATCATCACGAAACTACACTTGCAACGAACTTGCTCATATTGAAAGTGTTATTGAATTTAATGAAAAGACATTGCAAGAGCCAAAAATCATTGCCGTAAACGGCCAGAGAAAGACTTCATCTGATGATAGAGGTGAACGTAACTCAAAAGAAAATGTTCAATATGCGCGTCTGATTACAGCAATGAGCGCTGTTATTCCTGAACATGGTTATGTTCTGTTTGGTGATAATAACAGAGACTTTGATGATGGTGACCACCAACACAGCTATTATGATTTCTATAATATCGATTTAGGCAAACCGATTAGTAAGAGAACTACTATTACAAAAGGTGTGGCATATAAGAAATATGAAGATGGTGTTATTGCATATAATCGTTTGAAGAAAGATGTTACAGTAAAAATTGAAAACAAGACTATTGTTATTCCTTCTATGGATGCTGTCTTTTTTCACGCAGACTAACTTCAATCTGACTGTTCTTGTAACTCATTGATTAAGATACATATCCAACCAGACAAGCAATGGGATGATAAGTAACGATCCTCTGCTTCAAAGCAAATATGATGGTGTTTAATGAGAATGAAATTACTCCACCGTCACAGATTTTGCCAGATTGCGGGGCTGATCAACGTCTGTTCCTTTTTCAGAGGCGGTTAAATAGGCCAGAATCTGGGTTGGGATCGTCATGATAAAGGGCATTAATAGGTCATGACAATCAGGCAGGCGGCAACAATGGGTGGCAAAATCCACCTCATCTGCAACAGAATCGGCTGCAAGCAGGATGATTTTTGCCCCTCTTGCCTGCGCTTCTTTGAGATTTGAGATCACCTTGGCAGATAAGGCATCTGCGCCAAGCAGGCTGACAACCGGCAGGCCATCTTCGATAAGCGCGATTGGACCGTGTTTCATCTCGCCTGCAGCAAAGCCTTCGGCATGGATATAAGATAATTCTTTGAGCTTGAGAGCGCCTTCAAGAGCAATGGGAAACAAACTGTCACGGCCAAGAAATAAACAAGATGTTGCCCGAGATAATTCATGAGCCACAGGGCGCAACTCATCAAATAAGGACAAGGTTTTGCCAACCATAGATGGCAGGGACTGCATCTGTTCATGAAGCTTGGCTGCCTCAATGTCTGAGAGCGTGCCTTTGGCTCTGCCAAGCGCGATTGCAAGCGCAAGCAAGGCTGTCAATTGCGCTGTAAAGGCTTTGGTTGAAGCCACCCCAATTTCAGGACCGGCACGCGTTGGCATAATGTTATCTGCTTCTCTTGCAATGGTGGAGTGATCCACATTCACAAGGCCAATCGTGCGCAAGCCTTGGTCGGCCGCATAGCGAAGCGCCATCAGCGTATCAAGGCTTTCACCTGACTGAGAGATCGCGATCGCATGGCTGAGATGAGAAGTGGCAGGCTGGCGATAGCGATATTCTGAGGCAACCTCTATTGTGACAGGCACATGAGCTATCTTTTCTATCCAATAACGCCCGACATGAGAGGCATAATGAGAGGTACCTGCTGCCAGAAAGACGAGCCCTGTCATGGATCTTAACTCATCATCTGACAAACCTGCGGACAGTTTGCCATCTGCATCTGTCATCGCTGATAAGGTATGAGCGATAGCGTCTGGCTGTTCATGAATCTCTTTTTCCATGAAATGGCGATAGCCACCTTTGGATACAAGACCGGGGCTTGCTGAGACGATTACCTCTTCACGATTGACCAATTGATGGGCGGCATCATAAATATCAGCGCCATCTGCGCGGACAATCGCATAATCATTATCTTTGAGATACACAACACGGCGTGTTTGTTCTGACATTGCCATCGCATCTGAGGCAACAAAACAGGCATCTTCGCCAATGCCAATGGCCAAAGGTGAGGCATTACGCGCCACAAGAAGACTATCGTCAAAGTCTTTTATCAAAATCGCAAGCGCATAAGCGCCGTCAAGCGCCTCTAGCAACTGGCGCATAATCAGCTTAGGATCTTGTTGTGTTTTCAGTATCTCAACACATAAATGGGCAATGACCTCACTATCTGTATCAGAGACAAATTCATGACCTTTGGCAGATAAATCATCACGCAGTTCACGGTAATTTTCAATGATGCCGTTATGAACCACCACCACACGCTCAGAGGCAGCGTGCGGATGGGCATTTGACTGTGTCACACCGCCATGAGTGGCCCATCTTGTATGGCCAATGCCAATGCAGGCAGACAGGCTTTGCCCGTCAAGTTTAGCTATGAGGTTTTTTAATTTGCCGACTTCTTTTTCGATGAACAAACTGTCATCTTTCAATAGCGCTATGCCTGAGCTGTCATAGCCGCGATATTCAAGGCGTTTCAGACCATCTATCAAGATATCAGCACTGTTCCCTGCCCCGATATGTCCCACTATCCCACACATTAGTCAGCCTCTTCTTCGCTATTATCAGGCACAATGAATTCTCTCTTATTGTCATAGCGAAAGCCGGCGCCTATTGCCAGAGTCATGTTGAATTCTTTTGAAAAATCATACCACCAGGACTATAAAGAGGCTTATGAAGACAACAGTATCATTTACAAGCTATATACTTAGCGCAGGTCATGGCAAACGCATGCAATCCGATATCGCAAAACCGTTGCATGAGGTAGGCGGCAAGGCGATGCTTGGGTGGGTCATTGAGACCGCATATGCAGCAGGTAGTGCGCATTTATCGGTGGTTACCTCACCAAAGCATGACCAGATTGAAGCGTATCTGGCAAAGAATTATCGGGACGTAAAATCTGTCAAACAACCAGAGGCGCTTGGCACAGGACATGGCGCGCAAACCGCCTATGAGGCAGTCGGATGTCATGAATTACCTGTTCTTGTGTTATTTGGTGATACGCCTTTATTAACCCCGCAAAGCTGTCAGCATATGGCAGAGGCCATTCAGGCAGGCAGTGATGTGTGTGTGCTTGGTTTTGAGACAGATGAGCCAAATGGTTATGGGCGTCTGAAAACAGATGAAGACGGCAGATTGATCGCCATTATTGAAGATGCTGATGCCAGTGAGGCCGAAAAACAGATAAGACTTGTAAATGCCGGCGTGATGGCCTTTTCGGCAGATGTGGCGAAAAAGCTTCTTGGCAAGCTAAGCAATGATAATGCGCAAGGTGAATATTATCTGACAGATCTGGTTGCATTAGCGGTCAATGATGGACGAGATGTTACCTTTGCTCTGGCAGATCAAAGTGAGGTGATGGGCGTCAACAGCCGGTCTGATCTGGCAAAGGTAGAAGAGAATTTGCAAAACCGCCTGCGCCAGTCTGCCATGCGTATGGGCGCCACTTTGCGCGCGCCAGAGACGGTTTTTTTATCATCTGATACCATCATTGAAAAAGATGTAGTGATTGAGCCTCATGTGATGATTGCAGGTGGTGTTGAGATAAAGCAAGGCGCGCTTATCAGAGCCTTTTCGCATTTGGAAGGCGTGATTGTGGGGCAAAAGGCCATTATCGGGCCTTATGCCAGATTACGCCCGGGCACGATTATCGGCAAAGATGTGAAAATCGGCAATTTTGTGGAAACCAAAAAAGCACAATTTGAAGATGGGGCGAAAGCCAATCATTTATCTTATGTCGGTGATGCGATGATAGGGGCAAAGGCCAATATCGGGGCAGGCACGATTACCTGTAATTATGATGGTTATGATAAATTTCAAACCACCATTGGCAAAGGGGCGTTTATTGGTTCAAACACAGCGCTTGTTGCGCCGGTGACAATTGGTGACGGGGCCATTATTGGTGCCGGTTCCACCATTACCAAAGATGTGGCAGAAAATGATTTGTCCCTGACTAGAGCGCCGCAAAAGACAATTGCAGATGGCGGTCAGACATTCCGGTCCCGCAAAGGGAAAGGCAAGGGCTAAGTGAGATGAATTTATTAGCTTGTGATGATGCGGCGCGATTGCTTGACCAGATTTGCAATAAGCAGGTTTTGGTGATTGGTGACTTAATGCTTGATCGCTTTGTTGATGGCAAGGTAGAGCGTATTTCGCCTGAGGCGCCAGTGCCGATTTTAAGCAAGACAACCATATCAACCATGCCAGGCGGGGCGGCAAATGTGGCACGCAATATCTGTCAGTTAGGTGCCACATGCCATCTTGTGGGGATCACAGGTGATGATGAGGCTGCAGATGAGCTGGCGCAGGCGCTTGGTAAGATAGCCGGACTGGCATTTCAGCCCATTATCATCAAAGGACGGCCCACCACGACCAAAACAAGGTTCCGCGCAGGCGCACAACAATTAATGCGTCTGGATGATGAGGTTTGCACTGACTTATCAGCAGAACAGGCAGAGATGCTGAAAGCGCATGCAAGCGATATGATCGCTCACTGTGATATTGTGATTTTATCAGATTATGCAAAAGGATGTTTATCAGGCGGGGTGATAAAGCACATCATCAAAATTGCCAAATCAGCCAATAAGAAAGTGATTATCGATCCGAAATCCAGTGATTTTTCATCCTATGAAGGCGCGTTTCTGGTGACACCTAATCTGGCAGAATTGGTTAATGCAACAGGCATGACTGAGACAAGTGACAACCAGATTGAGGCAGCGGCAACCAGCCTTGCCCGCCAACATGATATTAGCTATATCCTCACCACCTTGTCAGCCAGAGGTATGCGTCTTGATGGGGCAGATCATCATGTGCATATTCCGACTTTTTCAAAAGATGTGTTCGATGTCTCTGGCGCAGGTGATACGGTTGTTGCCTCTATTGCTCTGGCAGTGGCGGCAGGTGCTGATTTGGATCGGGCGATGATTTTTGCCAATCAGTCTGCCAGTATTGTGGTATCAAAGCCCGGAACAGCGTCTTTTTGTGCCGGCGAATTACTGGCCGCCTGCCCGCCTGTCCAAGAGGTGTTAACGCAGTTAGATGAGCATAAAGATGTTCTGGCAACATGGCGGCAAGATGGCTGTCGCATTGGGTTTACCAATGGCTGTTTTGATATCCTGCATGCCGGTCATATGCATGTGCTTCGTGAGGCGCGTCTGTTATGTGATAAGCTGCTGGTTGGGCTGAATACCGATCGCAGTGTCAGTGCCTTAAAAGGGCCGGGACGCCCTGTTCAGTCAGAAACCATCAGAGCAGGCATTCTTGCCGCCCTTCCCTATTGTGATGGCGTGATTTTATTTGATGATGAGACACCTTTGGCACTCATTGAGGCCATTGGCCCTGATGTGCTTATCAAAGGCGGGGATTATCAGATTACAGAGATTGTTGGTCATGATCATGTCAAAAAAACAGGTGGTGATGTTGTGACCATTGCCTTGTTAGACGGTCATTCCACCACCACCTATCTGAAACGATAAGCGTACCGGTTTAGTCTTCTGCGGCGGCGCCTTTGGCGATAAATTCCTGATCAAGTGATGGCAGTTCTTTATCTGTCAACGTGGCTTCAAAAGCCTGAAGACGCTTATAGATTGAGATAAGCTCAATAATGGTGGTCCAGCTATTGACCAGAAATTGAAACGAATTAGAGACCTGACCAAAGGCAGATAAAATCTGTGTCATAATACCAAATGTTATCTGGCCTGCGGCAATGGTCGGAATCAGGATCAAAGTGGCAAAAATATTATCTGTTTGCAGATATAAGCCACGCGCCACGTTGAAATACATATAGTGGAAATAAATCCGGAAATAATTGCGGCGCACATTATTGAACAGCTCTGCCAATGTTGGCGGGGTGGCTCTGCTTTCATCATCTTCGCCATAGACAAGCTCTTTACGAAAAGCGGCTTCGACTCTTTGATTGCGGAATTGCAGGCCTGGCAATTTGATGCCAACAACAGCAAGCAAAGTGGTGCCAAATAACGCCCATAAGATGGCCGCTGTCACCAATGGTGCCGGAATAGCGCCGACAAATGGCAATTCGGTGACATGAACTGACAGGCTTAATAAAACAGGCAGGAAAGCAAATAAAGTCATGACAGAATCCACCACATTCACGCCAAGACCTTCCATAATGCCTGAAAAACGCATGGTATCTTCCTGAATACGCTGTGAGGCACCTTCGATATGGCGCAACCGTTTCCAGTGATAGGTGTAATAATCATTCATGGCTGTGCGCCATCTGAAGATGTAGTGAGAGACAAAAAAGCGCGTCAGGACATAAACAACCATCCACACAGAGGCAATTTCAAAAAAGGTGCCAATCAGCCCCATCAATTCTGAGACAGGAACAGATTCTTCACCGCCAAGCGCTGTTTGTAATCTGTCATAAAATGGCCGGTACCAGTTATTAATGGCAACTGAGACCTGCACACTGAAATAGGTTGAAAATAAAATCAGCATTGAGCCTGACAGAGACCATAATTGCCACCGATGAGGCGATAAGCGAAACCAAACAGCACAGAAAATGGCACAAATGCTGAAGAAATAGAGGTAAAACCATAAAAATTCAGCCGTCACGAAATAGCCAAGGCCAATAATTGGCGCAGCGCCCTCTTCGGCAAAGCTAAATCCAAGCAATCCGCCGATTTGTTCACCAACGCTATACCAGATAAAGACTGTAAAAATGGTCCATAAAATAGCACTTGTGATCAATAATTTTGGTCTTGGAAAAAATGAGTCAAACATGGTCACTCCTAACAATCAATTAACGGCGAGAGGCAAGCAATAAATCCTCATCATCCAAATCACTGCTCAGCGCCATGGCATTTACAAGCCCAAGCGCAATAAATACTGTCAACATGGCAGTGCCACCATAAGATATCAAGGGCAATGGCACCCCAACAACAGGCACAAGGCCTGTCACCATGGCCACATTCACAAATACATATAAGAACAACATACCGCTAATGCCGGCACAAACAAGCCTGCCATAGCGATGTTGCACACGCCAACTCAGGCGCAAAATCGAATAAAATATCAGAAAATAAATCAGCAAAACAGCAAGATTGCCAACCAGACCAAATTCTTCGCCAATCATGGTAAAGACAAAATCTGTTTGTTTTTCAGGCAAATAATTTAACTGGCTTTGTGAGCCCATCAAAAAGCCCTTGCCAAAAATACCGCCTGAACCAAGGGCAATTTTGGATTGTGTGATCTGAAAACCGGCACCTAGCAAATCATCTTCGGGATTGAAAAAGGTCAGCACCCTTTGTTTTTGATAATCATAGAGATTTGACCATAAAACAGGCAGAGCTGCCATGGCCGCGACCACTAACAGGCCAATATAGCGATAGGGTATGCCGGCAGAATAAATCACAATCAGACCGCCTAGCAAAATCATCAAAGATGTCCCTAAATCAGGCTGAATCAGGACAAGAGATACTGGCAAAGCCACGATGACAAAGGCTGGGATATAGGTCAGAAACGAATTAATCTGCTCCGGCGTTCTGGCTGAAAAATAGCGCGAAAGGGCAAGAACCACCGCTAATTTTGCAGGCTCAGATGGCTGAAAATTCAAAGGACCAATTGATATCCACCTTGTTGCGCCCTGCCCGTAGCCAATTGCCTGAATGCCAACAAGCACAATCAATGCCGCAATATAGATAAGGTAGGATGACTGAAAAATATAACGGATAGGAACAAGCAGGATCAACACCATCAAAAAGACGCCAAAAACAGCCCTTATGATGTGACGTTCAGCCCATGGGGACCATGAGCCTTGTGAGGCTGAAAATAACGCGAGCGCGCCGATTAATGAAAGCAAAAACACACAGCCAATTGTCAGCCATGGAAGGGTAAGGATACGTGCGATTATATGCCTCATCATACCCCCTTTATTTTAATGGTCTGGGCCAGAATATCTCTGGCAATGGGAGCTGCCATTGACGAGCCGCTGCCACCATGCTCAACCACCACCACGGCGGCATAGCGCGGATTTTTGCGCGGAGCATAAGCCACAAATAACGCATGATCACGCTCTTTCCAGGGACGATCAATATTGTCAATAATGCCTGCTTCTCTTTGCTCTTTGGTGATGCGTTTGACCTGTACAGTGCCTGTTTTGCCTGCCAGACCATAATCATCTAAATCATAACGCCGGGCGGTGCCAAGACTGCCCGTCAGGACATCTTCCATCCCTGTCTTAATCACAGACAAGACAGATGGCGCAATATTCAAGGGCGCAAAATCATCTGTTTTTTCATCACGAAACAGCCTTGGCTCAATCGCTCTTTTGCCATCTGCCAGACGCGCGGTCATCACGGCAAGCTGAAGCGGTGTGGTCAGAACAAAGCCCTGACCAATACCTGCCACAATTGTCTCACCAGGTGTCCAGACAGTGCCGCGATTGTCTTTTTTCCAGTCACGATTTGGCATAATGCCTAATTTTTCAAACGGCAATTCAAGACCAGACGGCAGGCCAAGACCCAAGCGTTTTGCCATATCATGAATGCGGTTAATGCCTGTTTTTAGCGCTACATCATAGAAAAACACATCACAAGAGCGCTCCAATGCCTGTTTGACGTTCAAAGATTGGTGACCATCATCAAACCAACAGTGAAATTTGCGATTGCCAAATTCCATATGGCCTTCGCATTTCACTCTTGTTCTTGAGGTAATCACACCTGCTTCGAGCGCGGCGGCCGCGACCACCATCTTGAAGGTGGAGCCTGGCGCATAAAGACCGGAAATCGCACGATTAAGCAAAGGCGTTCTTGGATGTGAGCTAAGGCGTTTCCAGTCGCGTGTCAAAAGGCGTTCAGAGAATTGGTTTGGATCATAAGACGGTGCAGATACCATCGCCACAACATCCCCATTGCGCACATCCATCACAATGGCAGAGCCTGACTCACCGGGGACAAATCTGTCTTTTTCATCACGAAGTACCAGATTATCACCTGCAGCAAAATGCGATCTTATCTCTTCGTTTTTTTGCAAAGCAATCTGAATATCAGCTGTGTCTGTTACCACTTCTGAGCGGCCAGAGCGCAACCTGTTATAGGCATAGGCCTGAATTTCCATATTGAGGGTGAGTCTGGCATCATTGCCTTGCTTGGGCTGTTTGTCATTGATGATGCGAACCGCTTTGCCGCGAGAATTGATCTCTATGCGATCAAGGCCGGGCGTGCCGCGCAATTTCTGTTCTAAGGCATATTCAACGCCGACCTTGCCAGTGCGGATATTCGGCAGGCGCCCCCAACGAGGCTCTTTTTCAAGCTCTTTGGGCGTGACCGGGCTGACATAGCCTGTGATATGGCCTGTGAGATGCGCCTGCGGGTAGATACGCCTGTATCTTTTGGCAAATGAGACACCATTCATCAAAGGGCTGCGGATGGCAAGACGTGATAAATCACGCTGCGTTAATTCTTCTTTGACTGTAACAGGCAAAAATGCGGGCTGAGAGTCTGCGGTCTTCAAAATTTTGATAATATCTTCCTGGCGAAGGTCAATTATTCTTGATAGGCGCAACAAAGATTGCTTCAAATTGCCGGAATTCACAGGGGTAATGAATAAAGAATAACTTTCTGTATTGCCGGCAAGCAATCTGTCTTCTTCATCAAAAATGCGCCCTCTTGCAGGGGTAACAGAGCGCATATTAAATTGGTTGGAATCTGATAATTTGGACCAGCCTTCGCTTTGGGCAATTTGAAGCTGATAGAGTCTGCCAACAAGAAGCAAGCCAAATAAAGTCTGACCACCTGCCACAAATAAATTGCGCCGGCTCATACGCTGGCTGAGTTCTTTTTTTAATTTGCGTTTATTCTTCATGGCGAACGCTGCTCATCTATCTGCTGGCAGAGGCAGCAAAAGCCTGTGCAACACGCATGACCACCACATGAATAAAAGGATAAAAGAGCATGGTAATGCCAAATTGAAAAAATAACCCCTGAATATTCACAAAGCGCAATTCCCACAACATAAAAAAGACCGCCTGCAAGGCTATCATCACAGCCATTGCGACCCCAAAGCCCTGCCAAATCTCAATAAATTCTTTCTGTTCAGGAAAGACAAGGAGCCGTTTTACCAATAATAGGCTGATTAATATGGCGAAAGTTTGGCTTTGTTGCAAAGAGGTCAAAAAGATATCCATCAAAATGGTAATTAGGAAAATACTGACCAGGGGCAATGCCAAAGGATAAAAAATCGTCAAAATGTAAAATATCGCAAATGTGACAAAAGGCACGCCAAATAAAAACAAATCAAATGTGGCAAGTGCTGATTCCAACAAAGCAAGTATGAACAAGCCAAATGCCACAACCACCTGTAATGAGATATAGGATTTCAGGCTCGCCTTTTGAAAGTAGATTTGATAGTTCATTGCAACAATTCCGCTGCGTTCACCCCTTCGAGCAAGCGCCCTGTTGCTTCAGCCGGAAGAGGCGCAAAGAAAGATTCCATATCACTGTAATTGAAATCAATGGCACTGTTCTCATCTCTGGTCAGGACAGATACAAAGCTTATTTGATTCAACACAACTGACGGCTCAATGGTAATGTGATCTTCTGAGACAGAGCGCACGCGCCCGACAGGCACGCCGGGTGGCAAAATACCGCCATGGCCAGAGGTCAGGACAAGCTCGCCAATCTCTGGTTGTGCTTCCAGAGGCAGAAAATCAAGATGCAGGGTTTTGGTATTTTGTCCCATTGCCAAAGCAGGCCAGCTTGATGAGGCCAGAAGAACAGGTACTTTTGAATTCACATCTGTGATAAGAAGCACGCGGGCAAATTTTTGACCGACTTCGATGACATAGCCAACAAGACCATCTGCATTTACCACGGCATTGCCTCTGGCTACATTGGCATTTTTGTCAATTTCCAGAAGCAAACTATGGGCAAAACTGCCACCGGGAGCAGAGATAGCGCGCGCTGTGACAGGGGATAATTCGGTTGTGGCAGCAGCGCCCAAAGTGGTTTTTAGCTGCCTGTTTTCGCTTTCAAGGATTTCTGCACGGCGCTGCCATCTTTTGAGGCGGTCATTTTCAGCACGAAGGCGCACATTTTCAGCGCGAAATGAGGCAAGAGTACGCATACCACCTGCCATGGTCTCAAAGGCACGCACGGGGGCGGCCACAACATCATAAATAGGCGCGATGAGCTCTGATATCGTTGATTTTGCCGCTCTGACTGTGAACAGATCAACTTTACCGATGAATATCAGAGAAAAGCTGATGACAAGAAGCACAAGCTGGAGTGATAAGCGTGACCCCCCATGTTTACCACGAGTTACACGCCCGGCCATGATTTCTTAAGCCCCGATTAGCACATGACGAAGTGTTTTTAACTCTTCAAGGCAACGCCCGGTGCCAAGTACCACGCATGATAGCGGATCTTCAGCAATGGAAATTGGCAGGCCTGTTGCTTCACGCAATACGGTGTCAATTTCGCGCAACATAGCGCCGCCACCTGTCAGAACAATGCCTTTTTCAACAATATCAGCGGCCAGTTCCGTCGGCGCTTGTTCCAACGCCATTTTCACACCTTCTACGATTTGGCGCATAGGATCTGAGATGGCATCAGCTACCTGAATTTCTGTCATATTGATTTCTTTTGGCACACCATTGACCAAATCACGTCCGCGCACTTCCACTTTTTTGTTATTGCCTTTGTCAGGACGCCGGGCGATACCGATTGTCTTTTTAATGCGCTCTGCTGTCGCTTCACCAATGAGAAGGTTATGAGTACGGCGCAAATAAGCAATGATAGATTCATCAATCTTATCACCACCAACGCGCACAGAATGTGCATAAACAATATTGCCAAGTGACAAAATAGCAACTTCCGTTGTGCCACCACCAATATCGACCACCATTGAGCCTGATGGTTCTGTCACAGGCAGTGAGGCACCAATCGCTGCTGCCATAGGCTCTTCAATCAAAAACACACGGCGGGCGCCTGCGGCTTCGGCTGATTCCTGAATAGCGCGTCTTTCAACGGCGGTTGAACCAGATGGCACACAGATGATCATCTGGGGATTTGCAATTGAAAATCTACCATTCACTTTGCGGATGAAATGTTTGATCATCTCTTCGGCGACTTCAAAATCAGCGATCACACCATCTGCCATCGGGCGAATAGCCCTGATGTTGCCAGGCGTTTTCCCAAGCATGACTTTGGCCTCTTCACCAACAGCAAGCACATGGGTTTTACCGCGCACCTCTGCCATCGCCACGACCGAAGGCTCGTTCAGAACAATCCCCTTGCCTTTAACGTAAACAAGCGTGTTTGCTGTTCCCAGATCAATACCTATATCAGCTGACAAAAAACCGAAAAGTGAGCCTAACATATATCAATGTCCCAATAGCGATGTTGTGGTTAAAAATGGCCGCATAATAGCGGCCATTTTATCTTTACATATTGTTGATAAGAAAATCTAGTTTTTCGCTTTATCAACAAGGCGATTTGATCCAATCCATGGCATCATCGCACGCAAGTTTGCACCAACCTCTTCGATTGGATGTTCAGCATGGCGGCGTCTGGTTGCCTTAAAGCTTGCCTGACGCACCTTATTTTCAAGCATAAAGTCACGCACGAAACGACCTGACTGAATATCGTCAAGCACACGCTTCATCTCAGCTTTTGTCTCGCTTGTGATAATGCGCGGACCAGTTACATATTCACCATATTCTGCTGTGTTTGAGATTGAGTAATTCATGTTGGCGATACCACCTTCATAAATCAGATCAACAATCAATTTAACTTCGTGCAAGCACTCAAAATAAGCCATTTCAGGAGCATAGCCTGCTTCGGTCAATGTCTCATAGCCTGCTTTGATAAGCTCAACCAAGCCACCACACAGAACGGCCTGTTCACCAAATAAATCAGTTTCGCATTCTTCTTTGAAAGTGGTCTCGATGATGCCTGAACGGCCCCCGCCAACACCACAGGCATAAGACAGACCCACATCATGGGCGTTGCCTGAGGCATCCTGATGGACAGCAAGCAAACATGGCACGCCGCCACCTTTTACATATTCACCGCGCACTGTATGGCCAGGTCCTTTTGGTGCCACCATGAAGACGTCAATATCACTGCGTGGTTCAATCAAACTAAAGTGAACATTCAGGCCATGAGCAAAGGCAAGCGCAGCGCCGGGGCGCATATTATCATGAATTTCAGCTTCATAGATATCTGCCTGCAATTCGTCAGGTGTCAGCATCATGACAACATCAGCCCACGCTGCGGCGTCTGCTACAGTCATCACCTTGAAACCGGCACCTTCTGCCTTGGCAATTGTTGATGAGCCGGCACGCAATGCCACAACCACTTCAGCAACACCGCTATCTTTCAGGTTAGCCGCATGAGCGTGACCTTGTGAGCCATAGCCCACAATCACAACTTTTTTCCCTTTAATCAGGCCAATATCAGCATCCTGATCATAATACACACGCATCTGTTATCTCCTCTGGTTTTGATAAGGCGCGCTATGTTCATGGCGCCTGTAAAATTTCAGCTTTAAGGTAATAGCCTGTTCGAAGGCGAAATCAAAGCCCAAAATCGGCTTAGAAATCAATTTCAGCACCACGCGAAATTGCAGACACACCTGTGCGTGCCACCTCTGTTTTGCCAAGTGAGGTCATCAAATCCACAAAAGCAGATACTTTTGAGCTTGAGCCTGTAACTTCAAAGACAAAGCTTTCAAGGGTGCTATCAAGGGTGCGGGCGCGAAAACTGTCTGCCACACGCAACGCTTCAATCCGGTTGTCGCCTGAATTGACAATTTTCACAAGCGCCAGTTCACGCTCAACATGCGGGCCTTTTACAGTTAAATCCTGAACAGAATAAACAGGCACCTGACGGTTTAACTGTTCTTTGATTTGTTCAATCACCATCGGCGTGCCGCTTGTGACAATGGAAATGCGCGAAAGATGTTTTTGCTTATCCACCTCTGAGACTGTCAGGCTTTCGATATTATAGCCGCGCCCGGAAAACAGACCAACAACACGCGCCAACACGCCAGGTTCATTTTCGACTAGCACTGAAATTGTGTGGCTTTCTACGACTGATTTATCAAACATCAGCTGGACTCCCTTGCCCTTTTTTGAAGTGATCATCAGATATCAGAAGATAGCGCTGATATCTGTTATTGTTATGTTAGACCAGAACCTTGCCTTCTTCTGAGATGGCATCCTCACTCTCATCCTGAGAGAGGATCATATCACAATGGGCAGCGCCAGATGGGATCATCGGGAAACAATTTTCCTCTTTTGCCACCCGAATATCAGCGATAACAGGACCTGGTGTGGCAAGCATCTGTTCAATCACACCATCTAAATCATCAATGGTTCTTGCAACAAGGCCTGTCATGCCAAATGTATCTGCCAGTTTTTCAAAATCAGGCAGTGAGGCAGAATAGCTTTCTGAATACCGGCCACCATGAATCAATTCCTGCCACTGGCGAACCATACCCATCCATTCATTATTAATGATGAACATTTTCACAGGTAAATTATATTGAGACAAGGTTGATAATTCCTGCATATTCATCATGAAAGAGGCTTCGCCGGCAATGTCAATCACTGTGGCCTCAGGATGTGCTACCTGAACCCCCATCGCAGACGGCAGACCATAACCCATGGTGCCAAGACCGCCTGAGGTCATCCATCTGTTTGGCTGATGAAAATTGAAATATTGCGCTGCCCACATCTGATGCTGACCAACTTCGGTTGTCACATAAACATCACTGTTCTTTGTCAACTCATACAGACGGCGGATGGCATGTTGCGGCTTAATAATGTCACCAGACTGGCGATAGGCAAGGCACTGACGATCACGCCAGCCTTCGATCTGTTTCCACCATTTTGCCAAAGCCCCCTTATCAGAGGCAAAATTTTGTGCCTTCATCTCTGCCAGAAGCGCGTCTATGATCTCGCCTGCATCGCCAATGATACCAAGCTCAACACGCACATTTTTATTGATAGATGAGGGATCAATATCACAATGCACTTTGACAGATGATGGTGAGAAATCTGATAGCCGGCCTGTCACACGATCATCAAAGCGTGCGCCAATATTCAGCATAAAATCACAATTATACATGGTGAGGTTTGCTTCATAAGTGCCATGCATGCCAAGCATACCAAGGAACTTTTCATGATCAGCATCAAGCGCGCCAAGACCCATCAGGGTCAAAGTGGTCGGCCAGCCTGTCTCATCAACCAATTTCGTCAGGCTTTGTGAGGCGGCAGGACCGCTATTGATGATGCCGCCGCCGCCATAAATCACAGGCTTTTTCGCCTTTTTCATCATGGCAACAGCTTGTTTAATCACATCGGCATCAGGCTTGGTGACAGGTGCATAACGCCGTGCGACCTGTGTGCCTGCCTTGTCAGCATGATATGGCGCATCAAGCATTAAAATATCTTTGGGCAAATCAATCACAACAGGACCAGGGCGGCCTGTGCGTGCCACATAAAAAGCCTCTTCAACAGAATTCTGAAGCGCGTCAGACTCCTTCACAAGATAATTATATTTTGTACAAGGGCGCGTAATGCCAGATGTATCTGCTTCCTGGAAGGCATCTGTGCCGATAAGATGGCTTGGCACCTGACCTGTCAGGCACACAACAGGCACAGAATCCATCAGCGCATCTGTCAGACCTGTCACAGCGTTTGTTGCGCCAGGGCCAGATGTCACAAGAACAACGCCTGTCTTGCCAGTTGAACGCGCATAGCCTTCAGCAGCGTGGACCGCGGCCTGTTCATGACGCACCAAAATATGACGAATCTTGTTATTTTTGAACAAAGCATCATAAATCGGCAGGACGGCGCCGCCGGGATAGCCAAAGATAACTTCCACACCTTCTGCTTCAAGCACTCTCAAAAGTAACTCTGCGCCTGGCATCATCTCAGGCTTGGTCATGGTATCATCACTCATGGTATCATTACTCATAGGTCGCCTCATTTATCTGAACAAAATCGCTTATTTGTCTGCGTTTACGGATGTGCGTTGTAACGCCTTTCAGAGTCAAATGAGCAATCAGCACAAGGCGATTTGTCGCCATCATGTGATTGCCCGTTAACAGTCAAAGCGTGCTAAAACGCGAATATGATTGAAGAATTAGTGTTAAGAGCCCGAAAAGTCAAGTGATTTATAAAATTTTTGAAAAGAAATCTAAATTTTTTCTTTCCGAATATGTCTCATTTACCTCAAAATTTGTAAAAAAATTATTACGAAAGAAGGTAAATTGCCGTTTTGCATAGCGGCGGGATTGTGTTTGCGCCTCTGTGATCGCTGTTTGTTTATCATAAATGCCGGCAAGATAATCTTTGATTTGAGGCACGCCAACCGCTTTCATAACAGGCAGGTTGCTTTCAAGGTTCTTGGCAAGAAGTGCTTCGACCTCCTCTATGGCGCCGCCCTCCCACATCGCCAGAAAACGCTTGTTAATCCGCTCATAAAGCGCCTGCCTGTCAGGGGCAAGAAGAAAGCTGAAGCCGGTGCCGGGCAACTGGCCGCAGGGAGGATCATTTTGCCATTCACTAAGAGGGCGGCCTGTATGGCGAAAGACCTCAGTTGCTCTGGTAATGCGCTGACTATCACCAACAGACAGGCGCGCTGCAAGCGCAGGATCTGTTCTGGCAAGCGCATCAAGCATGGCCTGACCACCTTTTTGTTTATGCTCGTCAATGATTTGGTGGTGCAGCTCATCAGGAATATCAGGAATAGATGACATACCATGGCGGGCAGCGTTCAGATACAAAGCCGTGCCACCACATAAGATTGGCAGCTTGTTTTGCGCACGCACCTGTAAGACCATGTTGCGTGCCATCGATAACCACTTGCCAACAGAACAGGCATTTTGCCCGGACAGGATGTTATAAAGCTCATGCGGGGCTCTGGCACGTTCATCATCATCAGGGCAGGCTGTGATAATCGATAAGTCAGAATAAATCTGCATAGAATCTGCATTAATGATGACGCCGTCATAAGCGCGCGCCAAATCAATCGCCATTGCTGATTTCCCACTCGCGGTCGGGCCGGCGACTATGATATAGTCAAATTCATTGTGAAATTTTCTATCCATAAGAACTGGGTACAATTAAGAGGGGCGTCTATGCAAGCATTCCTGCATTTTTCATCATCAAAATCCGGGGCTATCGTCACAGACGTCATCACCGAGATTGTGCGCCAAACAGGCGGAACAGACTTTGCATGGCTGTCACAATCAGACGAGTTAGGAGCCAGTGCCTTTTGCAGGGTAAGTGAAAATCTGTCTGTTGCGGCGCTTCGTGCACAAGCGGACAGCCATCAGATAGATGTGAATATTCTTGACAGAGCGCCTCATGTGAAAAGGCTGATGGTTTGTGATATGGACAGCACGATCATCACAAGTGAATCTCTGGATGATATGTCTTATATGGCAGGCATTGGTGATAAGGTGGCGCCTATTACCGCGCGCGCTATGGCAGGTGAGATTGATTTCTCACAAGCCTTAGATGAACGCCTTGCCATGCTGACAGGACAGCCTGCCAGCTTGCTTGATAAAATTGTGAAAGACACAAAAAGCTTTACCGGTGCAAGAGAATTGGTGCAGACCATGCGTCATAAAGGGGCGGTGTGTCTTTTGGTAAGCGGGGGATTTACCTTTCTGACATCTGATATCGCGGCGCGTTGTGGATTTCATCATCATTATGCCAATGAGCTAGTCATAGATAATGATCGCCTTGCAGGTCGTGTCAAAAAGCCGATTTTAGACGCGTCTTCCAAGGTGCGAATCTTAAATGAATATTGCGAGACATACGCGCTTGGTCATGATGAGGTGATGGCAATGGGTGACGGGGCAAATGACATCCCTATGCTGACCACTGCGGGCCTTGGTATTGCCTGGCAGGGAAAGCCCCTTGTCAGAGACAAGGTCAACATTCAGCTAAATCATAGCAGTTTGTGCGGGGCGTTGTTTTTGCAAGGGATATCTGAGGCAGATATCAGATAAAATCAGATAAAAAAGAGAGGGATTACCTCTCTTTTTTTAAGATGTTTTTATGCGTTTTATCAAAGGTTGTTATTCTTCTTTTTGGGCAAAGGCGATTTGTACAAATCTGTTTTGCCCGTCTCGCATAATCAGCATAAGGACCCCTGAGCGGCCGGCATCTCTTGCATCATTTATGCCTTTGGAGAGCTGGTCTAATGAGGTAATGCGGCTCTGACCAAAGCGGACAATGATATCACCTGCATGCATGCCTTTTTCAGCCGCAGGTGAGCCTGAGATCACTTCAGTGACCACAACAGCCTCTGTGTCTTCTTCTATGCCATATTCGCTTGCCAAATCAGAGGTGAGTTGTTCAGCGCTAAAGCCAAGATCACCATATGATTGTGAGCTTGTTTGTGGCGCATTGCCCAACAAACCACCATTTTCGGCCTGTTCCAATTCGCCCAATTTCACCTTGAGGGTGATTTCTTTATTATTGCGCATAATCAGAACATCAACGATTTTATCCACATCTGTTTCAGCAACAATACGCGGCAGATCACGCATGCGTTCAATCTTTTGACCATCAAAGCTGATGATGACATCACCTGCTTCGATATTCGCTGCTGCTGCAGGACCGCCTGCCGTCACATTTGAGACAAGTGCCCCTGCCACTTCTGACAGACCAAGGCTTTCAGCAATCTCTTCGGTGACTTCCTGAATATAGACACCAAGCCAGCCACGGCGTGTTCTGCCATATTCAATCAGCTGGTCGATGACCTGTGTTGCCAGATTTGAAGAAATGGCAAAACCAATCCCGACTGACCCGCCTGTCTGAGAGAAAATAGCTGTGTTAATGCCAATCACGCGGCCATCCATGTCAAACAGAGGGCCTCCAGAATTGCCCCGGTTGATAGAGGCATCTGTCTGGATGAAATCATCATAGGGACCAGAGCCAATATCACGACCACGCGCTGAGACAATGCCGGCAGTTACTGTACCGCCAAGGCCAAAAGGATTGCCAATTGCCAATACCCAGTCACCTACGCGGAGCGTATCTGAATCACCCAAAGAGACAGAGGTAATATCAGCGCCCTTTGGGTCAAATTTCAAAACAGCGATGTCTGTTTTGACATCACGGCCAATTACTTCTGCTTCATAGCTATCTTCATTTGAAAGATAAATTGTGATCTGTTCTGCATTTTCGATCACATGATTATTGGTGACCACAATGCCTTCTTTATCAATGATGAAACCTGAACCAAGAGATTGCGCGCGTCTTGTCTGGCCTCTTTCATTGAATTCTTTGAAAAATTCCTCAAATGGTGAGCCTGGCGGGAATTGCGGTATCTCCTGCCCGCCGCCACGGCTGACTAGTGTGGTTGTTGAGATATTCACAACGGCCGGTGACAGCTCTTCTGCCAGATCTGCAAAACTATCCGGGCGTGCAAATGCCGTTGTGCTTGCGATGATCATGATAAGCAGTGAGGCAAAAGACATCATCAAAATATGACGCATTGTCATGCCTGTCTGCGGCAGAGCCTGCGCCCTGTTAGAGGTGGTATGTGCAGGTGCGGATGGTGCCATTATTTGATTTTGGTTTTGGCGCGCTGAGATCAGCATCGTAAAACTCCTTAACAAAAAATATATGTCTCTGGTGAAGACCAATTTAGTCGTGATCTTCTTACGTAAGCTTTATCTTATTGGCTTTATTTGCGCTTTTCAGGGCAAAAAAACGGCAGGATCTAGGCAAAGATCCTGCCGATTGAGGTTGTTTAAGGTAGGTTATTGGCCGCCATCTTGATCCTTAAAGAAGCGGAAGAAACTGCTATTTGGTGACAAGACCATTGAGGTTGGCGCTTCACCAAGTGATTTCGAATAAGCTTCCATTGACCGGTAGAAAGAGAAGAACTCTTTATCTTTGCCAAAGCTGTCTGCATAAATGCTGATAGCCTGGCTATCACCATTACCACGCAGCTCTTGTGCTGTTTTTGCGGCATCAGCCAAAATCACAGTGCGTGTTTTTTCAGCATCAGCCCTGATTTTCTGCGCTTCTTCTTCACCTGTCGCGCGGAATTCTTTGGCTTCTCTGACACGTTCTGACTTCATTCTGTTGAAGATATTCTGAGATGTTGTCTCAGGATAATCAGCGCGGCGCAGACGCACATCAATGATTTCAATACCCAAAGAGGTAACAGAGCGTTCAACCTCATCACGAATAGAGCCGTTAATCGCCTCGCGCTCACCTGTGAGGATTGAGCCTAGTGTCTCACCACCCAATACGCGGCGAACAGATGAATCAATGATTGATTCAAGACGAGCGGTTGCCCCTTGTTCATTGCGTACTGTCTGGAAAAACAGCAGAGGGTCCATGATGCGATATCTGGCATAGGCGTCAATCACAACACGTTTCTGATCTGCCAGAATAACTTCTTCGGCATCTTGTGGGATCAGGCTTAGCACACGTTTTTCATAGTAAAGCACGTCCTGAATAAAAGGCAGCTTGAAAGCAAGACCTGGTTCCTGAATGGTGCGTTTTGGTTCACCAAACTGCAAGACAAGCGCTTGTTGTGTCTGGTTTACGGTGAAAATCGCTGAGGCAAGGCTGAATAACACAGCTGCCCCAAGAAGGAGTGAAAAATTACGAGCGAGTTTCATTTTAGCGATCCCCCCCTTTATTGCGAGTTAACTCTTGAAGAGGCAAATATGGCACAACGCCGCCATTTTCATCATCAATGATGATTTTTTCAATGTTGGAATAGACGCCTTCGATGGTTTCAATATATATGCGCTCTTTGGTGACTTCCGGATTGACCTTATAGGCTTCATAAACCTGATCAAAGCGTGAGGCATCACCTGAGGCTCTTGCCACAACTTCTTGTGCATAGGCTTCTGCTTCGGCAATCAGCTTGGCAGCTTCACCTCTGGCGCGCGGCACAATGTCATTACGGAATGCTTCAGCTTCGTTTTTCAGCCTGTCCCTGTCCTGACGGGCACGTTGCACATCATTAAAGGCATCGATCACATCAGCAGGCGGGTCAACTGCCAAAAGCTGGACTTCGCGCACGCGCACGCCTGATTTATATTCATCAAGCAATTCCTGCAATTTCTGGCGCACAGAGACCTGCACATTTTGACGCCCTTCGGTGAGGACTGTTTGAATCGCCGTCTGGCCAATGATCTCACGCATAACCGCTTCGGCAGCGACTTTGATTGTCTCATCAGGGTCTGCCAGATTGAACAGATAAGCGCCTGCATCAGCAATACGCCAGAACACAACAAAGTCGATATCGACAATATTCTCATCCCCTGTGATCATCTGACTTTCATCAGCGATATCACGGCGCGAAGTAGAGCGACCAGCCAGATCCCGAAACCCAATTTCCAGCCTGTTATCTCTGGTCACCTCTGGTGTGAGGACTGTCTCAATTGGTGATGGCAGGTGATAATGCAAGCCAGGCGATGTGGTGCGTACCCATTCCCCAAAGCGCAAGACCACGCCTTGTTGTTGCGGGTTTACACGATAAAAGCCTGTTAAAGCCCACCCTGCCAGAAGCAGAATCAGCAATAAGATTATAGCACCGCCAGACCGACCGGATGAGCCGCCTCCTGGTATAAAACGTTTATACCGGTTGCGCATATCAGACACAATTTTATCGAATTCAGGTGGACGTGGCGCCTTTGGCCCCTGACCACTGCCCCACGGATTTTGATTGCCGGGGCCAGAGGGGCCGTTGCCCCATGGTCCTTGGTTGTTACCACCACCTTGATTATTCCAGGGCATTCGCCTCTCCTCAATCATTTATGGCTAGAGATTTATCCATTCATATACCATGTGATGTTGCCACAGCCATGTCTGATTGACCATGACTATCGCAACCATTTGTAACAAATATCATTCACGATAATGTGCCCCTTGTCATCAGAGCGAAGGCACCTTATCTGTAACATATTCATCTGACATAGATATTTGCGCTCAGCACGGGAAATTCAAGAATGGCGACCTCAATAAACGAAGAAAAAATTCAAAAAGCGCTCGAATCTGTGAAAACAGAGGCAGGAGAGCCGCTTTTTACGCCTGATATGATCTCTGGCATTATCATAAAAGACGGTAATGTCGGCTTTGCCATTCAAATTGCAGAACAAGATGGGCCAGAGGCCAAAAATTGGCAAAAAGCCGCTGAAGAGGCTGTTTTGTCTGTGCCGGGTGTGATTTCTGCCACGGCGATGATAACAGCCCACAGGCAAGCAAAAGCGCCTACGCAAACTTCCTCATCACAGGCCACCTCATCACAGGCCCCCTCATCAGGCGGGGCGCCATCTGGCAATATGCCGCATAAGCCGGCAAAGCATATCATCGCTGTTGCCTCTGGTAAGGGCGGGGTTGGAAAATCAACGACCGCGATTAATCTGGCTCTGGCGATTGCGGCTAAAGGTAAAAAAGTCGGGGTTTTGGATGCTGATATTTACGGGCCCTCCCTGCCCCGGCTGATTGGCCTTAACCAAAAGCCGCAAACAAAAGATAAAAAATTACTGCCCATTGAGGCATGGGGATTGCAGACCATGTCTATTGGCTATTTGGTAGCTGAGGATTCGCCGACAATCTGGCGCGGGCCTATGGTGATGAGCGCGCTTGAGCAAATGCTGCGTGATGTAGCATGGCATGAGCTTGATGTGTTGATCATCGATATGCCGCCTGGCACTGGTGATGCACAATTAACCTTGTCTCAGCGTGCAGAGCTGGCCGGGGCTGTCATTGTCTCAACGCCGCAGGATTTGGCTCTGATTGACGCGCGCAAAGGCCTGAATATGTTTTTGAAGGTCAATGTGCCTGTCCTTGGGCTGATTGAGAATATGAGCTATTTCACCTGCCCGTCTTGTGGTGAGCGGTCTGATATTTTTGGCCATGGTGGCGCCAGAGAAGAAGCTGAAAAGCTTGGTATGCCATTTTTGGGTGAGGTGCCACTGCAAATGGCGATACGGGCGACATCTGATGAAGGCACACCTATCGTGGCAAGCAAACCTCTCTCAGAACAGGCCCAAATCTATATGGCGATTGCAGATAATCTTTTGAACTCACTTGATGAGGTGCATATTGAGGCACCTGACATTATCTTTGATTAGGCATCTCTGATTAGGCAAGGCGCTCATAGCGGATAAAGCGGTGGGCCGGAATATCAGACTCGGCCGCTATATCCTTGCGGCTTACCTCACGAAATTGGTGCGGGTCAATCTGCGGGAATATGGCGGGGCCCTCTGGCATCAAATCAACCTCAGTCATCTCTATCGCATCGCATAATTCAAGACCCAGAGCATAAATCTGGCCACCACCAAAGAGAATCTGGCGATTTTCATCTGTGTTTTGCGCCTTCAGCCATGCTGCTCCCTTTTCAAGAGCATCTTTGAGAGAGCTGGCTGTGATGGCGCCGTCTGCCTGCCAGTTTGGATCTCTGGTTAGCACGATACTGGCGCGGCCTGGTAAAGGCCTGCCGATAGACTCCCATGTCTTGCGCCCCATTATTAAGGGGCAGCCCATTGTGAGCTCTTTGACACGGCGCAA
>JBMHBX010000058.1:0-3108 GCA_049890215.1 Puniceispirillaceae bacterium (SeqCode)
ATGCCCAAATCGCTTCGAAATCCGCAAATGTAGCTGTTTTTCAACGATTCGGTGTGCAGTTGATAAAAATGGCAGGGTTTTTTGATAATGGGTGACAGAGCGCGAGACCTGCACAGAAATAGACACATCATCATCCTGAACATCTGAAAAAGACACAAGATAACCATAAGAATTTTGTTGGCCATAAGAGTCATCATGAGGCGGCTCAGCGCGCCCTGCCTGCATGGTAATGCCAAATTCTCCTGTTCCGGAAAAAGCCAGATAATGGCCAACTGACAAATGTGACTGATGGGTTGTATGTCCCTCATTTGCCTGTTCTTGATGATCAGCGCCATGATAAAAGCGTGCCTCATTGCGCAAATGGGCGGAAATTTGTGACTGATGAGACAATTGCACATAAGGCACATCAATTCGAAAGCGTGGATAGGTTCTATAAGCAGGCACGATAAGTGTGCGCAGCCCCACAATCGCGCGCATTTGTTCTTTTGCAGATAATCTGTAGCTATGAGACAGATGAATATCTGACTGTTGTTTTGCATAGCCACCTATATGCCGCCCCACAGATAACCCGGCCACAGAGGCATGACGCCAATTATGGCGCTTTGCTATGCGGCTATGATGACGAAGCAACAGGGCTGTCTTCTCAGGCGGCGGTGCGTCTTGTTTGAAAACATAATCCTCAGGACATAATCCTGCATAAGACTCACAAAACTGGTATATAATCGAACCTTTTTGGGCAGTAATATCAGATGACCCCAAAAGCGTGCTCAACCGTGATTGGCGCACCTGCTCAACATCAATCTGTGTGCTGTAATGAAGGCTTTCATCGCACAAGTTGTCAAATTGCGCCTTTTGACCTGCTGGCAGGGGAAAGACAGACACCTCCTGATATTGTTGCCAGACAGGCCGCGCACGCTCGCACTGACCTTCTTGTGCCAATAGCAATCCATAATGATGCAAAAAAGGGGCATAATGAGGATAAAATGTAATCGCAAGCCCAAGCATCTGACGCGCTCTGACAAACTCTTGGTGGTGCAATAAGATCGTGACAGCTAATGAGAAAAATCTGTGAGAATGAAATCTGGCATCACTGTGATAATGCAGTAATTTTTGCGCCAAATCCCATCGGCCTGTTTCTATCAGGGCTGATAACGCTGTTTCAATGGCTTTTTGTTTTGCAAAACTGCGGCTTGGCACAGGCGCAAGCGGTCCTTTGTGATCATCAAAGCTTGCCGCTTGCACAGATGGCATCATCAAAAGAAATATGATCATCACATTTGCCAGACATTGCCATTTTGGCCTCTGTCGCTGCATCTTTTATCCCTGCCTATCTGTGAAAGACATTTTGATTCACAAAGCTAGACAAGGATCGTTTAATTTTATGTTAAAAAATAGCCTGTGCTTATTGGTCACCCGGTATTCAGCCTGCAGATAATCAAAAAGCCCCAGTTCAGAAAGCCCCCAGGTCAAAAAGCCACAGACCAGTTAAGCCTCAGATGATGTCCGCCGTGATAAAAGGCACGATTTGCACCTTGTGACGGCTTCATAGAATGCACAATCGCCAAATCACCACCAGACATAGCATAGCTGAGGCGTTGTTCCAGCACGCGCAATGCACGTTTGGGTGACAGTCTCACTGTTGTTTGTGTTGCCCCTGACAATCGCAAAGATAAATGGCTTGCATATAAAGGCTGGCGCAGGGATATCTCATAAGTTGCCTCATAAGCTGGCAGGACAGAGCGCTCATAAGACAGACGCCATGATTCAAGATCTGCACTTGCCGCACATATCAGACAATGGCTTGTGCCCTCAACCACCGATATGCCCGACAGATATTCTGCTGTGATCCCCCCTGAATACACAGGGTGATAGCCACCAATGACAACCCATTGGCTTTGGGCCGCCCCCCATCTCAGAGCGCCTGCGCCCTTACTGTCAAGCCAGCGTCCCTTTGTTCTCTCTGTGCCAAAAGTCACCCAATGAGACACATCATCAAGAGCTGTATCAGGCTGATGAGACATCAATAATAATTGGCGGTCATCATCATAGCCAATATGGGCCTGCCAATTTTGCGACTGCAAACCTGTCCATCGTTGAACTGGCTGGGCCGACAAATCATAAAGACGTGCTTTGCCAAATAAAGGCGCCGGAAATCTGCCCTCATTACTCATATAAAATGACACCTCTTTCGATGGGTCTGCCTGTGGTATCATCTGCCCGTCAGAGGCGTTCTGTTGTAACGGCACCATAATGATCTGAGCCTCATCATGTTGATTATCAAATGCCTCAGACGGGGCATTCATCAAGGACTGGCCGGAGACAGAAAAGACAGCCTCATCAAACTGATCAGTTACCTGAAAGCGCACCCCTGTCATGGCTGAAAACAATGCTTCATCAATCACAAGACCTGTGCTGAGCCGCGTATCTTGTAATGAGATAGCAGCGCCATTTGCCCTCAAAGATAACGGGCCGATCGGGGCCAGAGCCTTTGTGACAGATATTTTGCCTCTGCCAAACACATCTGCCATTTCAGCTTCACTGCAGCTGTCAATGGTACAATCATCTGCTGTTGTCAGCCCGTCATAGCTCGCTGTTTCAAGCAAGCGCACCGCAGCTTGTTGCGGCGATAATTGCGGGAATGCATCAAGCACAAGAGCAAGAGCGCCCGTGACCTGCGGCGCTGCCATAGACGTTCCTGAACGCCGCTCAAAACCGCCAGATGACCGTGCCCCGTAAAGGCCTTCAAAAGACGCAATATCACCGCCGCCAGGGGCAGCCACACACCAATCACGCGCAAGCCCGCATCTGTTGGAATAACGCGGCTCTGTGTCATCATCATCAAGAGAGGTCACCGCAAGCCAGCCATCTCTTAGCTCTGGATAATGATAAGGCAGGCCAGCTCTAACAGACACGTCATCATCGCCATCATTGCCTGCCGCCCATACCATCACCATACCGTCTGCCACCGCTTTTTGCCATGCCGGCAATTCAGCACCAAGCGCACCTGCAATGACAGATTTTGACAGATCGCTAATTTCATAATTAGACGCCCAGCTATTATTCAAAACAGAAATATCAGCCGCGATCACCTCATTGACAAGAACAGGC
>JBMHBX010000059.1:0-8650 GCA_049890215.1 Puniceispirillaceae bacterium (SeqCode)
GTCTCAACAGATTCATTAGGCTCTTTGCGTCTTATTACGCCGCAGGGCACTTATGTTGACTTGGCTGATGTGGCAACAGTTGAGCCGCGCCTTGGCTTTAGTGTGGTGCGCCGCCAGGATGGCTTCCGTGAGGTGGCTATCCAAGGTGATTTGGATGATAAGGTGATTAACACAACTCAGGCCAAAGACGCTATTCTGGATGAAGGTTTGGCAGAAGATGTTGCTGCCAAAGGGTTGCGTTTCCGCTTTGATGGTCGTGATCAAGAACAAGGTGAAGCATTTGCTGATATGTCTACAGGCGGGACTTTGGCATTGATCTGTATCTATGTGATTTTGGCATGGGTTTTTTCAAGTTGGGCTCGTCCTTTTGCTGTTATGATTATGATCCCCTTTGGCCTGATTGGCGCTGTGGTCGGGCATTATGTGATGGGGTTATCAATGAATATCCTGTCTATGTTCGCTCTGGTGGCTTTGTCTGGTATTGTGGTAAATAACTCCATTATTCTGGTAGCCACGATTGATCGAAGGCTTGAAGAGTTAGAAGGTGACTTTGAAACCGCGGTCATATCAGGGGCGGTTGACAGGCTACGCCCTGTGCTTTTGACCTCTATGACGACAATTGGCGGATTATCGACTTTGATGTTCGAAACATCTTTGCAGGCGCAATTTTTGATACCAATGGCAACGACTTTGGTGTTTGGGCTAGCCGTTACCACAGCTTTAGTGCTATTTGTGGTGCCAGCGACTTTGGGAATTGGACGTGATATCGGCCAGATGATACGCTTTTTCCTTTCGCCAGTGCAAAGGCTGTTCCAGAAAAGCTAGTCTTTGCCAGATGAAAATCTTGAGGAGACAAAGCCAATGTCCGCACGGGGGCGATCATCCAAAGGCAGAAAAGGTGCCGGTGAAAAAGGCAGTTCCGGCAGATCTTATCGTGGTCATGCCGGTCTGACGCAAACACCGCGCAATATGCGATCACGCAAACCATCTTCAAACAGATGGATTGAGCGCCAGTTAAATGATCCTTATGTTCAAGAGACCCACCGCCGCGGTTTGCGTTCACGGGCCGCTATCAAATTAGAGCAGATAGAAGATCGTTACCCTTTTCTTGCGCCTCATATGCGTGTGGTTGATTTGGGGTGCGCTCCGGGGGGATGGTTGCAAATTGTCTCAGATAAAATTCGCCTGAATAAAGGGCAGGGCGCGTTGGTTGGTATTGATCTTCTTGAAACAGATCCTATTGGCGGGGCGCAAATTCTGGTTGGTGATATCACAGAGCCAGAGATGCTTGAGGCTGTGTTTCAGGCCATAGATGGCAAAGCAGATGTGGTGTTATCTGATATGGCGGCCGCCACAACAGGTCACAGAGCAACTGATCATCTGCGCACAATGGCGTTGCTTGAGCTGGCGCTTGATTTTGCGATTGATATTCTGACCCCGGGCGGCACGTTTCTGGCAAAAGCGTTCCGTGGCGGTGCTGAAAAACCATTAATGGATCTGTTACACAGCCATTTTGAAAAAGTGCGCCATATAAAGCCACCGGCAAGCCGTCAGGAATCAGTGGAAACTTATATTCTGGCAACTGGTTTTCGTGCCAAGGATGCGCAGGAATAAGGCAGGGACAAACAAAGTGCCTGCACTTGTGCCATCGTGCATGTTGATGTATAAGGCAGTGCCATCTGTATAATTTACAAGGCACGCTCCTTTATGCGTTGCCAGAAAGGCAGTGGCACTATGTCAGATAAGGCAACCACTTCACAAAGCCCGCAATCACCTTCTTTGCGAATCAGAGATGCGCTTACTTTTGATGATGTGTTGTTGGCGCCCGCTCATTCAGAAATTTTGCCGGCACAAACTGATATTACAGGTAAGCTGACACGAAATATCTCATTGAAATTGCCATTAATATCTGCGGCAATGGATACGGTGACAGAACATAAGCTTGCCATTGCGATGGCACAGCTTGGCGGTATCGGTGTGATACATAAAAACTTCTCTATTGAAGATCAGGCAAATGAGGTGGCAGCGGTCAAGCGGTTTGAGGCAGGTATGGTGGTCAATCCTGTCACCATTGCCCCAAATGCGCGTCTTGGTGATGCGCTGACCCTGATGGCGGCACAAAATATTAGCGGTGTGCCTGTCGTGAATGAGGCAAAAAAGCTTGTCGGTATTCTGACAAACAGAGATGTGCGCTTTGCCAGAGATCATGATCTGACTGTCGAAGAGCTGATGACCAAAGAAGTGGTCACTATCGAGGCAGATGCCTCTGCCGGTATGGCGCGAAAGCTGCTTCATGAACATCGGATTGAAAAGCTTGTTGTGGTGGATGAGCATAACCATTGCACTGGCCTTATCACCGTCAAAGATATCGAAAAGGCACAGAATTATCCGCTGGCCTCAAAAGACGCCGCAGGCCGCCTGTTGGTCGCCGCTGCCACAGGGTCCGGACCGGATGGTCTTGAAAGAGCTGAGGCATTGTTCAAGGCAGGGGTTGATATCATTGTTGTTGATACTGCCCATGGCCATTCACAAGGCGTATTATCTACGGTTGCGGCGGTGCGCAAATTATCCAATGATGTTGATATCATAGGCGGCAATGTCGCAACCGCTGAGGGTGCACAAGCATTGATAGATGCAGGGGTTGATGCGGTGAAGGTTGGTATTGGCCCTGGCTCTATTTGTACCACGCGCATGGTGGCAGGTGTTGGGGTGCCGCAATTGACAGCGATTATGGATGCAGCGCAAGTGGCAAAGGCCGCTAATGTGCCTGTGATAGCGGATGGGGGGATCAAATATTCAGGTGATTTGGCCAAAGCGATCGCCGCAGGTGCCAATACAGCGATGATTGGCTCATTATTGGCAGGCACTGATGAGACCCCGGGTGAGGTATATTTATATCAGGGTCGCTCTTATAAAGCCTATCGCGGGATGGGATCTCTTGGGGCTATGGCAAGAGGCTCAGCTGACCGGTATTTTCAGGATGAGGTTTCAACACCTTTGAAGATGGTGCCAGAAGGGATCGAGGGGCAGGTGCCTTATAAAGGGCCTGCGGGACAGGTGCTTCATCAATTGGCAGGTGGGCTGAAGGCCGCTATGGGCTATACAGGCTCGGCTACTATTGCTGAGATGCAGGAAAAGGCAGAATTTTTGAAAATCACAGGGGCCGGTCTTGCTGAAAGTCATGTGCATGATGTGACGATCACCAAAGAAGCGCCTAATTATCGCCCCGGCATGTAATCACCGCGACTGTGAGACAAATTATAACCATAAAAGACCAAGATGAGGCAGCAAGTGATTCTTATTATTGATTTTGGCAGCCAGGTGACACAGCTAATCGCGCGCCGCCTTCGTGAAATTGGTGTTTATACCGAAATTTTACCATCAACCGCTGACCAGAAGCAGGCATTAGCCAAAAAGCCATCTGGTATTATTTTATCAGGTGGCCCCAATTCAGTGACCGCCAATGATACACCGCGCGCTGATGAAGGGGTGTTTACCTCAGGCGTGCCGGTGCTTGGAATATGTTATGGCCAGCAAACAATGGTTGCACAGCTTGGCGGGGTTGTAGAAGCAGGGTCAAGTCGTGAATTTGGTCGTGCAGATGTGTCTGTTTTGCGCCAAAGCCCCTTATTTGGTGATGACTGGCCGCAAGGGTCTGTAAAATCAGTCTGGATGTCGCATGGAGATCATGTAGCCACTCTGCCTGCGGGATTTGAGGTGATTGCCTCATCACAAGGCGCTCCTTTTGCGGTGATCGCTGATGAGGCGCGTGGCTATTACGGTGTGCAATTCCATCCTGAGGTTGTTCATACACAAGGTGGCATAGAGCTTCTTCGTCATTTTGCTTTGTCAATTTGTCAGGTCGAACCAAACTGGTCAATGGCGGCCTATCGTACGCAAGCGGTGCAAGCCATTCGTGATCAGGTGGGTGAACAGGGCCGCGTGATTTGCGGCTTGTCAGGCGGAGTTGACAGCTCTGTGGCGGCTATTTTGATTCATGAGGCGATTGGTGAGAGGCTGACATGTGTGTTTGTTGATCACGGGCTTATGCGCAAATCTGAAGCAGAAGAGGTGGTCTCCTTATTTGGCAAACATTATAATATTCCGCTGATTCATGCTGATGCGTCTGAGATGTTTTTATCCCGCCTTGAAGGTGTTACAGATCCTGAGCAAAAACGAAAAATCATCGGTGGTGCCTTTATAGAGGTGTTCGATGCTGAATCATCAAAGATCGAAAATGCCTCATTTTTGGCGCAAGGCACCTTATATCCTGATGTGATTGAATCAATTTCTGCGGCAGGTGGCAATCATGTGACCATTAAATCACACCACAATGTTGGGGGCCTGCCAGATGATATGGCGCTTGAATTGGTCGAACCATTGCGCATGTTATTCAAAGATGAAGTGCGCGCGCTTGGCCGCGAATGTGGCTTGCCAGAAAGTTTGGTGGGGCGCCAACCTTTCCCGGGTCCGGGGCTTGCCATTCGTATTCCAGGCGAGGTTACATCTGAAAAGCTTGATATCCTGCGTGAGGCTGATGCTGTGTATCTTGATGAAATTCGCAAACATGGCCTTTATGATGAGATCTGGCAGGCTTTTGCTGTCTTATTGCCAGTGAAAACAGTCGGGGTAATGGGGGATGCACGCTCTTATGATTATGTCTGTGCATTGCGTGCGGTAACCTCAACAGATGGCATGACAGCTGATGTGTATCCCTTTGAAGCCTCTTTTCTGAGCCGCGTTGCCACACGTCTTGTCAATGAAGTCAAAGGTATCAACCGTATCACATATGATATCACCTCTAAACCACCCGGCACGATTGAGTGGGAGTGATGAAAATCTTCTATTTATAGGCAATTCATCGTCAGGTGATAAGAGCCAAAAAAATAGATGTGCTGAAGGATTAAAAGACGGTGAAAGATTTTGGAGAAGTTTGGCTTTACTTCTGGAATGATAACAGGTTCGCTAGCAAAAAGAAGACAATCAAAGTCCCGGGAGAGATAAATGGCAACTAAAATTGGTTTTGCTGATGACTTGGGTGTCAGTGCAGGGCAAATCATGGCCTTCTATAAAGATAACTGGACACGCAAGATCGCACTCAGTGACAGGGCGTTTCACGAATGGCAATTTGAAAATACCGCTGAAAATAAGGGTGCCAATAGCTGTGTGGTTGCCATTAATGAAGATGGCCTGTTAGGTGTAATGGGATTAAATAAGCGCAAGTTTTATTTGTCTGAACAACGGCTGAATGGCGCTGAATTAACGACCTGGGTTGTCGATCAGAACAAAAAAGGCGCTGGTGCCGGGGCCAAAATACTGAATTACATAACCAATCGCTTTGATGTGTTGTTTGGCATGGGGATTTCGCAGGATGCCCTGCCAATTTACATGCGCTGCGGATTTCGATATTTAAGATTCATCCCAAGATTTATTCATGTCATTGATGCAAAGAGGATATTAGATATTTCCGAGCATGCGTCTTATGCGCCCAAATTAATCAGAAATGCACCTGCCGCACCATTAACGGGCGCAGCGCAAAAAATATTATGGAAAGATGAGGCGCAGGCGCCTTACATTGAAGGAAACCATTTTTCCCGAAGTGTTGAAGATCTCATCTGGCGATATGACAATCATCCTTACTTTACCTATCACACATACAAAATCACAGGCGCAGATGGGGCGATTGGTTATGTGGTGCTAAGAGAAGAAATCACAGATAAAATTAAAATATTGCATATTATTGATATTCTTGGTCCTGAATCCTGCTTCGAAGATGCCATAAAATTTGCGGAATTTTATGCAAAAGACAAAGGGTTTTGGGCCGTAGATGCCTATTCCACACTTGGCAGGCTTAATAAATATTTTAATCATCGATCATGGCTTTCTGCCGTTGATTCATCTTACATTAATGTACCTCATCTTTTCCATCCGTTAGAGGTAAGAAGTCCTGCCACTACATCGCTTATCTATTGGGTCAGAGACTCAAATATCGATTTTTTCAATGTCTCTGATCTATATATTTCGAAACAAGATTGTGATTTAGACAGGCCAACAATGAACTTTATAGGACAGACTGATGGATGATCTTACAATAGTTATGTACCATTATGTGCGGCCAATTAAGGGCAGCAAGTTTCCCGGCATTAAAGGGTTGGAATTAGACGGATTCAGGCGGCAGTTAGATTATCTAAATGATAAGTTCACCATTGTTTCAACAGAACAGGTGATAAATGCCGTCAATAAGGGGGCTTTACTTCCCAATAATGCATGTTGGCTTACTTTTGATGACGGCTATAAAGACCACTTTGAGTATGTCATGCCTGAGCTGTTAAAACGAAATTTGCACGGCGCTTTTTTTCCTCCCAGAGTGGCGATTGAAGAAGATCAGGTCCTTGATGTGAACCTCATTCATCATATTCTAAGTTGTGCTGATGATGTGAAGCACTTGGTTTCTAGCTTAAACGCGCACTGCAGCGGCCAAGGCATATCTGAAAGTGATTTGGCTGCCTATTATGATGAATATGCTGTTCCAAATCGGTTTGATGATGCTGACACTATTTATGTAAAACGTATGCTTCAGCACGTTTTACCAGAGCAAGTTAGAACCTCTATAGCAGAAAAAATGTTTAAAGAGTTTGTTGGGTTGAGCGCTGCAGATTTTTCCAAAGAACTCTATATGAGCATTGATGAAGTGCGCGAATTGGTGAATAGCGGCATGTATGTAGGCAGCCATGGTTCGATGCATTACTGGTTGAATAAAATATCACCGGAAGAGCAGGAAAAAGACATTGCACAATCTCTTAGTTTTCTTGAGAAAGTTGGTGCACCAACCAAAGATTGGGTCATGTGCTATCCGTATGGCGCCTATAATGAGGCCACTTTATCCTTGCTTGAAAAATATGATGCATGCGTGGGTGTTACAACAGAGGTTCGTGCGGCGAATGTAAAAGCTGATAACCCCTTTGAATTGCCAAGGTTAGACACGAATGACTTTCCGCAATAGGGTGTAAGTGAAGTGGTGCGACCGGTCATCAGCAGCCATGCAGGTCCCCATATAAGGCTTTTACAAGGATAGGCGCCGGCATGTTCAATGATGCGCGTGATAGAAAAGTCGTGATGCGTTATGTTGTGGTTGGGGCAATGACCACAATCTTTCATGTTTTTTTCGCAAATATATCACTGTTTTTCTTGTCTGTGTTTGACTTATCGCCGGCTGTGCAGATGGTTGCCTCAAATAGCTTTGCCTTTATTTTCTGCAGTTTTGGGTCCTATTTTTTCTACGCCATCTGGGCCTTTGATGCTGGTGTGACGCGGCAAAATCTATCGAAATTCAAAGTTGTCGCTGTATTTAGTTTTCTGGCTATTTTGTTTCTCTCAGTCTTATTTGAAAGACTTGGGATAGCGCCTTATTTATTGACGGTATTTGTGACACTCCCATTGGCGGCGATCAATTTTTTTGTTCACCGCTATTGGACCTTCGACTAACGCTTCACTCGTAATTGCGGTAGAGGGTTTTGTAAGATGGCAGAAGATGAAACAGGCGTGCCAATGTGCCAAAGCCGGGCGCTGTTATGCCGATTATCAAAAGAAGATATAAGGGCAAAAACAGACTGATCCTTGTCGATAGTCTTAGCGCTTCTAGGGCGCAAATACATAAAAATAACGCTAAGACGCCACTGTAAAAATAGCTGTATATATCGCTTATGAAAGCAACAGGAAAACTGCTCAGAAACAGAACAAAAAAGGCAGGTATGATTGTGATCAAAATGGGGAGGGAGACTGATTTTAGGATATTGTCATAGGCAAAACCCCCATAAGACAGGCGCTTTTTCAAAAATGATTTAAGATTTCTGCTTTTATGGAATACGACAATGTTTCCTTCATAGCGGATTGGCCAGTTTTCTTTTTTCAAGCGTGAGCAAAGCTCAAAATCTTCACCGCCAGACAGCGCTTCATCCATCATCCCTATTTTGATAAAGGCTTCTTTTTTTATCAAAAAATTACAAGAGGGCATCACGTCAACATCACGTTGTCCGGATGGCTTTTTGATATAATGGGCATTGATCGTTATGATGTTGCTTTTTTCAACAAGGCCCACAAGCTGCTGGCCAAGAGGTTCATCTGGTGGCGCGATATTCGGGCCGGCCGCTGCGACATAATCAGGATATGTGTTAAACACCGCAAGCGCATTTTCAAGCCATTGCCGGTCCGGATAGGCATCACTATCAATAAATGCCAAAAGCGTGCGGGTGGATAATTGTGCTGCCAGATTTCGTTTCGCCGCTATGGTCAGATTTGGTCTGACAATCGTGACTGGTTGCAGGGGATGATCGGCAGGCGGCTCTTTATCAGCGACGATGATAATCTCTGCGTCTGGGGCATATTGTTTACACAGGTGAGCACATTTTTCGGTAAGCTTATCAAGCGAGACTGTAGGGATGATAATTGTAAAATCGCGCAAGCTCAATCTGTCTTGTACAGGCAAAATCATAGCTTTAAGAGTGAACTAAACAGGTCAAATTGATATTTTTTATTTGCCAGAATATTGAAAGACCAGGCGCAGTCATAATGGCAGTTGCATTTTGTGTCTTTAATCCAGTCTTTTGTCTCTTTGGCTTTTTGCGATTGCCATAGTGACATGAAATTCAAA
>JBMHBX010000060.1:0-16090 GCA_049890215.1 Puniceispirillaceae bacterium (SeqCode)
CAGTCCTTTTTGCACTGATTCTACCAGATGGATATCTTCTTCCACCGTGGTCTCCCTGTCCTGGACAGCAAGCTTATGTATCACATCTTCGCCGTGACCGCCGCCCACATACCATCCGCGATATACAATGACATGATTGGCGTCTATGGCACGCCAATGATAGGTATTGATCACATTACCCGGATAGACCTGAAACGAAAATAACGGCCATAGATACCAGCTTGAATAATTTGTTGCGTTTTTGATGCTTGTATCAATCTGATAGGTCATATCATCCAGATTTTGGCATTCGGTTGTATGACGCAAACAATAGCCTTGCGGCTGAATATCATATGTCTCAGGCTTAACAACACCTGTGGAAAAAGTCGGGTGATTAAGAGAGCAATGATAACATTCAGAATAATTTTCAACAGAGACTTTCCAATTGCATGCCTCGGGGATTTCAACATATTCCAGAGGGCGCAGTTCCTGCCAATGAGGCACAAATGAGGTGAGCTCCTCTCTGACATTTGGAAACCAGTCATCCATTGGCGCTGCATTTGGATCAAGATTGACAAAGATAAAGCCTAAGAACAATTCTGTGCGCACAGATGTCAGGCATATTTTTGATCCGTCAAACCCCTCTACTGATTTTGTATTGGGTCCTGCGCGGAAATGCCCGTTCAGATCATAAGTCCAGGCATGATAAGGGCAGGTGATGATTTTTGACGAGCCGGTTCCTGATACAAGCTGATGGGCACGATGCTGACAGACATTGTAAAAAGTACGGATTTCACCATCACGCCCCATGACACAGAACAAGCTTTCACCGGCTATCTCAAAGGTGAAATAATCTCCTGTCTTCTCCAAAAGGGCGCTGTGACCTGCAAATTGCCATGTCTTGGCAAATAACGAATTTGTCTCAGAATCAAAAATAGTCTCATCAGTATAATAACGTGCCGCAAGAGATAAGGTCGGGGACTGGCTCATTTATTTATCCTCTTGATAATACCCAAAATCATGGCGCCTTTGGTGAAAGCGGTCTACACGGTCAACAATTTCATCACTTGCACCTGCAATGACAAAGGATAATAACGTCTCAAGCAGCGCGATGATGGAGACAGATGACGGGAAAAATTGTGAGGTGTCAATATGTGTCATAAACCCATAATCAGCCTGTGTGATGACAGGGGCGCTTTTTGTGTCTGACAGACCCACAATTTGTACGCCCTGAGATTTAGCAAATTGCACCGCTTCAAGCACCTCATTGCGATAAGGGCGCATGGTTATCGCTATCAGCATGTCCCTTGAATCAGCTCTGGCAAGGTCATCTATGGCAGTAGAGGCAGGGCGCGGTATGGTCACAAAATCATTCATGCCCGTAGAGGCAAGATAGGTAAAATTACTGGCATTCGCATAATTGACGCCAACACCCATAATATACACTTTGCGTGCCTGCCAGATGGCACGCGCCGCACTGGCAAGCTCTGTCTCATCTATGCCGGCAAAAGTCTGTTCCAGATTGCTTAAAGCATCTCCGACCATTGCTGCATATAAAGATGATAATTCACCTTTTTTCTGAATTGATTGCAGCCATCTTACTCTGTCCGGAAAATCAGCCGGACCTTTGCGCACTTCATCTCGAAATAATTCTCTGAACTCATCATAGCCGTCATAGCCAAGCTCACGGGCAAGACGCACAAAGCTATTTGGTTTGACATTGGCAGAGTGAGACAGTGCGCGCACAGACGAAATAGAGACATCATGCGGATTATCCATCACATAGCGTGCCGCAACACGCAATTGAGGAGACAGCTTGTCATATTTTTTGCCAAGTGCATCAAGCAATTGTGAGACATCATCCATGGCTATTTTGTCTGCTCCTGTCTGGTCAAAACCGCGTTTATCTTGGCTGCAAGACTATCAATGAGGCATAAAAAAAGCAAACAAATGTTTTGTATTTTGAAATAATTGGTATAAATGTTTGATAACGATGTTTGATACAGGTGGTATCGTTGCGCAAATCGCGTGCGGCCAAAAAAATCAAGATGACGTTATTAGGCTGAAGTTATTAGGCACAGGCAAGGTAAGATTATGGATATTCAGGTTCCGGCTCATGCACGGGTAGTTATTGTTGGCGGCGGCGTTATGGGGTGCGGTCTGGCTTATCATTTGGCACATGAAGGATGGCGCGATGTGGTCTTGCTTGAAAAAGCAGAGCTGACATCAGGGTCAACATGGCACGCCGCAGGCCAAATCACCCATTCAACATCAAGCTATTCTCTTGGCAAATGTGTTGATTATAACATTGATTTATATTCAGGGCGCCTTGAGGCTGAAACAGGCCATTCTGTAACCTGGCATGGCTGTGGCTCATTGCGCCTTGCTTATAGTGAAGATGAGATGGACTGGCTGCGTCATACTTTATCAGTCGGCAATTCTCTTGGTTTTGATATTTCCCTTGTTGACCCTGCCAAAATTGTAGAGCTTCACCCTTATTATAATCTTGATGGGGTGATTGGGGCATTATACACACCAAATGATGGTCATGTTGATCCCTCAGGTGTTACGCAGGCCATGGCCACAGGCGCGCGCAAGCTTGGTGTCAAGATTATCAGGCGCTGTCAGGCGACCAATATCACCTGCGCCCCATCAGGCGAATGGGTGGTAGAAACGCCCTATGGGACAATTACATGTGAGCATGTTGTGAATGCTGGTGGTACCTATGCACGTCAGATGGGCGAATGGTCAGGATTGCAACTGCCTATGACCTCTATGACTCACCATTATCTTGTGACTGATACCGTGCCGGAATTTGTTGACAGAACCTCTGAATTACCAGTGGTGCGTGATGATAAAATGGTGTCTGGCTATATTCGGATGGAACAAAAATCAGGCTTGATTGGTATTTATGAAAAAGAAAATCCCAATACAGTCTGGGAAGATAGCTGCCCGTGGGAAGCTGAGAATGAATTATTTGAAGCTGATTATGATCGAATCATGCCATGGTTGGAAAATGCGATGGAACGTATGCCAATTCTGGCAGAGCTTGGCATTAAGCGCGAAGTTCACGGGGCGATTTCACATCCGCCTGATGGCAATCCTCTGATCGGTCCGGCGCCAGGGGTGAAAAATTACTGGTGTTGTTGCGGAACACAAATTGGCATTGGTTGGGGGCCTGGCCTGACAAGAGAGCTTGCCAGATGGATGGTGCATGGCGCAGCTGATATCTCTATGCGTGATTATGATCCAAGGCGCTTTGGCAGCTATGCCACTAAAGAATGGCAGGTCATTAAAGCCAAAGAAGATTACTGCCTTCGTCATGAAATTCCCTTCCCGCATTTCAACAGGCTTGACGGGCGCCCTGTAAAACCAAGCCCGCTTTATGACATCCTCAAAGACAAAGGGGCTGTTTATGAAGAAGTCTATGGTCATGAGCGCCCCCGTTTTTACGCAGCCGATGGTGTTGAACAGCGTGATTATTATAGTTTCCGTAAAACCCCTGTCGATGAGATGATAGCGCGTGAGGTCAAAGCTGTCAGAGACTCAGTTGGGATTATGGATATCTCAGCTTTCACCAAAATTGAGGTCACCGGCCCGGATGCCGCCTCGCTTCTTGACAGGCTGACAGCCAATCGCTTGCCACAAAAAATTGGCGGTATTGGTTTGACTCATATGCTGAATGAATCAGGGCGTATCGAGCTTGAGACAACCATCGTCAAATTAGATGAGGCGCGTTATTATCTGGTGTGCGCTGCCTTTTTTGAACAAAGGCTCCTTGATCATATCGAAAAACATAAAGGCACAGATGATGTGACAACGACTTGCTTATCACAAGATTGGTGCGCTCTTGCTCTTAACGGGCCGCGCAGCCGTGATACGCTTGCAAAAGTCACAGACACACCGCTTGATAATGCGAGCTTCCGGTGGCTGACAGCACAGACAATCACCATTGCAGGGCATGATCTATGGGCCTTGCGCCTATCTTATGCAGGTGAGCTTGGCTATGAGCTTCATATCCCGCGTGATGCGATGGTAGATGTCTATCAGGCACTTATCGCTGCAGGGGCGGATTATGATATTTGTGACTATGGCTCTTTTGCAATGAATGCCATGCGTATGGAAAAGGGCTTTAAGGGGGCAGGTGAGCTGACAAATGAAGTCACTTTGCCAGAAGCTGATGTGATGCGTTTTGTGTCCCTTGATAAAGAGTTTATAGGCAAACAGGCAACGCTTGATGCCGGGATTGAGCCTTCACGATTTGTGTGTGCCTATCTTGAAGTCGAACAGGCTGATGATGTGTTTGGTCATGGTGGTGAGCCTTTATATCATAACGGCGCTTTAGTCGGCTCTACCGCCTCAGTGGCCTATGGTCCGTCAGTCGATAAGATCCTCGCTTTTTGCTATATTACACCACAAAGCGCTGTGCCCGGCACAGAGCTTGAGATCATGATCCATGGCAAAAAGCGCGCAGCCTATGTGCTGAGCGCCCCTGTCTATGATCCAAAATCAGAGCTTCCGCGGGCAGCAGGATGATCAGGAGGGCTAATCCATGAAAATTACCAAACTCACCTTATGGGAAGTTGGGCTGACAAGCCATGAGACTTATTACATGGCCGAAGGTAAGACTTGTGATGTTGTCCCGTCTGTCATTTTGCGCCTTGATACAGATGCCGGCATTTCAGGGTGGGGAGAGGTCTGTTGTATCCCGCATTATCTGCCTGCCTATGCAGATGGCATTATTCCTGGTGTGTCTTATCTTGCGCCTGTGCTGATGGGCGCTGATGCAAGCCATCCTGAAGTTGTGATGGCGCATGTGAATGCCTATCTTTTGGGCCATCCTTATGTGAAGTCGCTGATTGATATGGCTTTGCATGATGCTGCCGCGCGTGGTGCTGACCTGCCTTTGTATCAGTATTTGGGCGGCAATTTTGGCCAGCCATTACCTTTATATCACTCTATCACTTGTATTGCGCCAGATGAGATGGCACGCATTGCCAAAGAAGAGCTTGCCAAAGGCATGACCCAATTTCAGGTCAAATTAGGGGCAGATAAAAATAATGAGGCTGACATTGCACGCTTGCGCCTTGTGCGTGAGGCAGTCGGCAATGGCCCTCTTGTCTATGGTGATTGGAATTGTGGGTCTACGACTTTGGATGCCACACGTATCGGGCGTGCGGTCCAGAATCTTGATATCATGCTTGAGCAACCTTGCATGACAATTTCGGAATGTGCCAAGGTACGCGCCGCAACAGGTCTTGCAATGAAACTGGACGAAAATGCCCATGACATCGCAAGCCTGATTGAGGGTCATCAGACAGGCTGTATGGACGCTGCGGCGCTAAAAGTATCGAAATTTGGTGGCATTAGCGAGATGCGCAAAGCGCGTGATTTATGTGTCACTCTTGGCGTCAAAATGTGTATCGAAGATACATGGGGCAGTGATATCACAACTTCTGCTGCGCTTCATATTGGGGCATCGACAAATCCAAAATATATCATGAATGTGTGTGATTTATCATCTTATGTCTCACCAAAGCTTGATGACAGCCTGCCGGTAAGACAAGTAGGGCATATAGTGCCGCCATCTGGTGCTGGCCTTGGCGTATCCCCCTCACCAGATAAGCTTGGCAATCCAAAAGCTGAGATAGATTAAGCGATACGCAAAGGACGGCATCATGACACAAAACAGCGATTTGCAACAACGTGCAAAACAGGTGTTCCCGGCAGGTGGCTTTGGTAATTTTGACCCTGGCATCTTTATCGAAAGAGGCGAGGGCGGCTTTGTTTATGACAGTGACGGCAAGGCTTATGTTGATTATCTTATCGGCTCCGGCCCTATGTTGCTTGGTCACGGGCACCCTGAGGTCGTAGAGGCGGTCACAGAACAGCTTAGCCATGGCATGACCTTTTTTGCCAATAATGAAAAAGGTCTAGAACTGGCAGAAGAATTATGTCGTGCCACTGCCTGCGCTGAGCAGGTGCGTTATGTCTCTGCCGGTGGTGAAGCTGATATGTATGCCATGCGCCTTGCCAGAGCTTATCGCGGCAAATCAAAGATCGTAAAATTCGAAGGCGGCTATCACGGCATGTCAGCTGAAGCCCAGATGAGTCTGGCACCTGATAAACAGGTCAACTTCCCGCAAGCTGTGCCAGATTCAGCCGGCATACCTGCCAGTGTTGAAGAGGATATGTTAATCGCGCCTTTTAATGATTTGAGCTTTGTTGAATCACTTGTCGCTGAATATGAAGATGAGATCGCTGCCATTATTGTCGAGCCGTTACAAAGAATTATCCCGCCGCAAGCAGGTTTTTTGGAAGGGCTTCGCGCTTTATGTGACAAGACAGGCATTTTGCTGATTTTTGACGAGGTGGTTACCGGTTTTCGTTTTGCTTATGAAAGCGCGCAAGGTCACTATGGTGTGACACCTGATTTGGCGACATTTGGTAAAGTAATCGGGGGCGGCTTTCCTCTGGCTGCAATTGCAGGTCCTGCAGACATTATGAAGCATTTTGATAAATCTGCGGTCGGCGCCAAAGGGTTTTTAATGCAGCTTGGCACCTTGTCAGGCAATCCGGTTGCTTCGGTCGCGGGCCTTAAAACGCTTGAGATATTAAGACGCAAAGGGACCTATGATAAGCTTTATGATATTGGTCATCAGCTGATGCAAATGGTGGCCGGGCACTTATCAGCTCATGGCATTGCTCATCAGATCGTAGGTCATCCCACCTTATTTGACGTGCAGTTCTGCGCTCATGAAATAAAGGATTACAGAGACGTTAAAGCAGCTGATGCCAAAGCCAATGCCGCTTTCAATAAAGTGCTCCGAGACAATGGTATTTTCAAAAGCGCTGGTAAAATATATCCTCACCTTGGCATTGAAGAGGCACATTTGGATATTACAGATAAAGCGCTTGCGGCGGCTGCCAGACATGTTGCGTCAATGGCTTAACTGCGATAGCCTGCCCGCATCAGATATGAGGCGTGGAATAAGGCAATAGCGCGATGAGTGATATCATTTGGCAACCAGACAGACAGGCAGCTGATAACAACTTACTGGCAGATTACATCCGCTATATTCACGAAGAAGGCTATGGTCCTTTTTCGGATTATGACAGCCTATGGTCATGGTCAGTTGATGAGCTTGCACATTTCTGGTCATCTGTGTGGGATTTTGCTGATATCATAGGCGACAAAGGCACAATCGCCTATGCGCATGATGACGATATCAGAAAAGCATCATTCTTCCCTGAGTCAGAGGTGAATTATGCTGAGAACATGCTTCGTTATCAGGGCGGCGAGGCGGCAATCATCACAATCAGAGAAGATGGCAGGCGCCAGACATGGTCACATGATGAGCTTAATCAGACAGTGTCACGCCTTCAGCAGGCGATGACAGCGCATGGGATTGAAAAAGGCGACAGGGTAGCTGGTCTTGTGCCAAACACGCCTTATGCGCTTGCTTTTATGCTTGCCGCTGCCTCTCTTGGTGCCATTTGGTCAAGCTGTTCCCCTGATTTTGGCTTTGCAGCTGCCATGGACAGGCTTGCCCAGATCGAACCAAAATTACTGGTTTGTGCGAATGGCTATTTTTATAATGGCAAATCTTTTTCATCTGTTGAACTTGCCTGCCAATTGCAACAGTCCATGCCATCAGTCAGTCATCTTGTGGTTTTTGATTTGCTTGATGATGTGTTTAACAGTGATGATCATGATGATCATATCTCGTCTTTGGATGCGTTTATAAAACCATTTGCGGCCAAAGAGCTGGCATTTACGCCAATGGCATTTTCAGATCCTCTTTACATCATGTTCTCATCTGGCACGACAGGCCTGCCAAAATGCATTGTGCATTCTGTGGGCGGTGTCATGCTGAATCATAAAAAAGAATTATTGCTTCATGGTGATATGCGCGAAGGTGACAGGTTGTTTTATTTCACCACTTGCGGGTGGATGATGTGGAATTGGTCTGTCTCAGCTCTTATGTGCGGGGCAACACTTGTTCTGTATGACGGCTCCCCCTTTTATCCCGAGCCGCAGCGTTTTGCCAAACTGATTGAAACAGAATCAGTCACGCATTTTGGTACATCTGCAAAATATATTGATGCTTGTGCCAAAGCAGGCCTTATTGCCAAAGACAAGGCAGATCTCACTTCTTTGCGGATGGTTTTTTCAACAGGATCGCCCCTGTCAGCAGAAGGGTTTGATTATATTTATCAGGACTGGAAATCAGATTTGTGTCTTGCCTCTATTGCAGGCGGCACAGATATTTTGGGATGCTTTGTAGGAGGCAGTCCGATTAGCCCTGTCTATCGTGGTCAGTGTCAGAAACGTCTTCTTGGCATGGCGGTCGCTGTGTTTGATGAGACTGGTCAGCCTGTCACAAACACAAAAGGCGAGCTTGTATGCCTGAAGGCACATCCTTCTATGCCTGTCTCATTCTGGCATGACACGGACGGGTCTCGCTACCATAAGGCTTATTTTGCGCGCTATGATAATATTTGGCATCATGGTGATTGTGTTGCCCTGACCGATGAAGGCGGCATGATCTTTTACGGACGCTCTGATGCGACTTTGAATCCCGGCGGGGTACGCATTGGCACTGCTGAGATTTATCGCCAGGTAGAGGCCTTGGATGAAGTGCTTGAGGCAGTGGTTGTTGGTCAGGAATGGGAGTCTGATCAGCGTATTATTTTATTTGTGAAGCTAAGAGATAATGTGAATCTTACCGAGGCGCTCACAAAGGCTATTAAACAACAGATCAGGCAAAATGCCACCCCGCGCCATGTGCCGGCTATCATCTTATCTGTGCCTGATATACCGCGCACAAAATCTGGCAAAATTACAGAATTAGCGGTGCGTGATATTATTCATGGCAAGCAGATTAATAATGTCGGAGCGCTTGCGAATCCTGAGGCACTGGATTTTTTCCGCGATCTGCCTGAGTTATCATAAAAGCATCTTATGATCATGCCCCCCGCATGAAAAAAGCCTGCCGGATTAGCAGGCTTTTTTGCAAAATCAAAACGCATGAGCGAGCGGCGCATTAACCAAGAGTTGGCATTGTAAATTGTGGGTCCGTGCGCATGCCGGACGGCCATCTTGTTGTAGTGGTCTTGATACGTGTATAAAACCGCACACCTTCCATGCCATGCATATGATGCTCACCAAAAATAGATGATTTCCAACCACCAAAGCTGTGATAAGCCATCGGAACAGGAATAGGCACATTCACACCAACCATGCCTACTTCGATATCCTTGGCAAAATTGCGGGCAACATCACCATCTCTGGTAAAAATTGCGGTGCCATTGGCATAATTGTGACCATGGATCAGATCAACCGCCTCCTGATAAGAATTTTTGCGTACCACTGACAGAACAGGGCCAAAAATCTCATCGCGATAGCAATCCATATCTTCTGTGACATTATCCAAAAGGCTGCCCCCAACATAAAAGCCATTTTCATAGCCTTGCTTATCTTGTTGAAAGCCTCTGCCATCTACCACAATTTTGGCACCTTGTTCTTCGCCTTTAGAGACATAATGATTGGCTCTGTCTTTAGCGGCTTGTGTGACTAGTGGGCCCATTTCAGTTGCTTTGTCTGTGGCAGGGCCGATTTTCAGAGCTTCAACCTGAGGGGCAAGGCGGGCAATGAGTGCATCTGCCACCGCGTCTGTTACCGGAACGGCCACTGAAATCGCCATGCATCTCTCGCCTGCTGACCCATAGGCGGCGCCCATCAGGGCAGAGGCCGCCATATCCAAATCTGCATCTGGCATAATGACCATGTGATTTTTGGCGCCGCCAAGGGCTTGTACACGTTTGCCATTTGCTGTGCCGGTTGTGTGGATATATTGTGCGATGGCAGTTGATCCAACAAAGCTGACTGCTTTGATATCTTCATGGGCAAGCAAGGTATCAACGGCTAATTTATCACCCTGCACAACGGCAAAAACGCCTTCAGGCACGCCCGCTTCTGTCAGCCATTGTGCCAGTAATAAAGAGGCAGACGGATCTCGCTCAGATGGTTTGAGGATAAAACAATTACCAGTGACCAAAGCCACAGGGAACATCCACATTGGCACCATAGCCGGAAAGTTAAAAGGTGTGATACCTGCCACAACACCAAGCGGTTGTCTTATCATATGGCTGTCAACACCAGTGCCAACATCTTCTGAAAATTCACCCTTCATAAAAGAAGGCGCAGATGTCGCGAATTCTACCACCTCAATGCCTCTTGTCACCTCACCAAGTGCATCATCATGGGTTTTGCCATGTTCTGCCGAAATGGCTTCTGCCAGAATAGCCGCGCGCTCATTCACGATATTTTTGAATTTGTCCATAATGCGCGCACGCCTCAGAACAGGCATCGCTGCCCATGACGGCCATGCAGCTTTGGCAGCTGCCACCGCGTCTCTTACCTCCTCAGCAGAGGCAAGCGCAACCTGACCGGACACCTCACCAGTGGCGGGGTTATAAACATCTTGATAGCGTTCTGAGGCACCGGCAATAACGCTGCCGGATATAAAATGTCCAATAGATGTCATGGGCATAAATCCTTTGATCAAAAATAAGGTAATAAATGACTGTCTGACTAGCTATAATCAAATTTCATGCGGTAGCAAGTGTTTTAAGGTTTTGTGCAAATGATTGCCTTTCGCTTATATCTGCCTTATTGCCCACTGAATTTTTATGCCGATTGATTTGCCAATTGATTTGCCAATTGATTTGCTTGTCACAAACAGATCACCTGTCTTAAGATAATGAATAACAAGATATCAATTTGCGAATGAGAAATGATCGATGGGTCCAATCACGCCTGAGGCGCATGCCAAATATGATGAGGGTGATTTGCAAGTTATGCAATTAGAAGGTTTTAGCAATCTGATTGAAGATGGTTTGCTGCTTGTCAATCATGAACAAATCATCATTTATGCAAATGGGTCTGCCTCAAAAATGCTCGGTGAAGAGCTGGTAAACAGGTCCTTATCATCAGTCATACATAATATTGGCTTTGATGATATATTCGACAATTTGCAAAAGCGCCAGAAAGCTGATGAGTTTTTATATACCCATACAAAGCCTGTCATGCGGCAATTTCGCATAAAGCTTATGGGGATGGGAGAATCCTATATCGGCGTCTTGATCATGGATATGACCTTGCAGCGTAATCTTGATAAGGTGCGCAGGGATTTTGTGGCAAATGTATCTCATGAATTGCGCTCACCTCTGACCTCTTTGGTTGGGTTTATTGAGACATTGCAGAATACAGATAATCTTACCATTGATGAAAAAACACATTTTCTGTCAATCATGGAAGAAGAATCCAAGAGAATGACACGTCTGATAGATGATCTGATTTCACTGTCACGCGTTGAAGTTGAAGAGCATATCCTGCCAAATGAAGAAGTGCGTCTTGATGAGGTGATAGGCTCTGTGAGTGCGATTTTGCAGGACAGAGCAAGTAAGCAGGCTATGAACATCACAATTGATAATGCTATGACAGACGGCCGCGCGCTCATAAAAGGAGAGACTGATGAGATGGTTGAAGTCTTTCATAATTTGATTGAAAATGCTGTCAAATATGGCTACCCGGACTCAGTGATTGCGATTTCTTTGCGTGAGGAGCAAACAGGCTTTGTGACATGTGAAGTTGAAAATCAGGGCGATGGGATTGAACAGAGGCATATTCCACGTCTGACAGAGCGCTTTTATCGTGTTGATAAAGCGCGGTCTCGTCAAAAAGGGGGCACCGGACTTGGTCTTGCTATTGTTAAACATATTGTGAATCGTCATCGCGGTGATATGAAAATCAAAAGCGTCATTGGCGAGAAAACAAGCTTTACCATTACGCTGCCTTTAATCAGGCCTAAGGCGAAATAAACGGATATAAATTTATGAGTGTCTCTATCCTTATCGCAGATGATGAACCAAATCAGCTTGAATTATTATCCTTTAATTTATCAAAGGCAGGCTTTGTGGTTCATAAAGCCTCAGATGGCAAACAAGCCTCTGAGATGATAGACACACTTCATCCGGATCTGGTTATCCTTGACTGGATGATGCCGGAGATGTCAGGCATTGATCTGTGTAAGATGATTCGCAAAACAGATCATCTTAAAAATTTACCAATCATCATTTTATCCGCACGCGGTGAAGAAGGTGACAAAACCTTCGGGCTTGATGTGGGGGCAGATGATTACGTCACAAAACCATTTTCGCCGCGCGAGCTGATAGCGCGTATCAAAGCTGTTTTGCGCCGGCGGTCCCCCTCATCTGCCGGGGCAGTTCAATCTGTTGGCGATCTTGTGGTCGACCATGAACAGATGACAGTTAAAAGAGCGAATATTGTGATCTCGCTCGGCCCGAAAGAATTCAAAATCCTCTCAATATTAATGGAACGCCCCGGCCAGGTGTTTAGCAGGACACAAATTCTGGACAGGGTGTGGGGCCACGGCATTTATGTTGAGGATCGCACAGTCGATGTGCATCTCAGCCGGTTGCGCAAAGCATTGCGTACCGATGATGGCAAACAGGCTGAGGCTTTGCGCACAGTGCGCGGTGTTGGTTATGCGCTGAATGTCAAAAATTAGCGCACCAGATCATAGCATCAAAATGGCAGTTATTGGCGCCGGATTCACCAGTGCGTCTTTGATTTGTCAGCTGCTTGAGGCCGGCTATGCGCATGAAGATATCATGATCATAGGCAAAGGGGTGCTTGGCCATGGCCATGCTTATGGCACACATAATCCTGCCTATCGTTTGAATGTGAGTGCTGATCTGCAAAGCTTACGCGCTCAAAGAGAAGAGACCGGAGGTGACAGCGCGTTCAAAGAGTGGGCAAAAACGCATTGCCCCGATGATGATAAAGCCTATGCAGAACAGGGCATATTTTACCAAAGACAAGATTTTGCCCGCTATGTTTCAGAAGAATTAGAGAACGTCAACGCATCTGCTATCACGCATATTAAAGAGGATGTGACATCATTGGCGCTGATGGATCCAAAGGATGACGCCTCTGACTGGATGATTACAACTGAGAAGGGGATGAGGATGAAAGCCAGTTATCTGTTATTGGCCACAGGTAACGGGACGCCTCGCCTGACATTTTCTGTCTCACCACAGGCACAAGCGCATGACAAGCTGATTACCAGCCCGTGGGCAGGTGATTTTTATAACCGCTTGCTTGATGGCGCCCCTCATCATATTACGATCATTGGCGGTGGTCTGAGTGCGCTTGATATTTTAATGGGGCTTGATGAGGCAGATTATGGCGGGATGATATCCCTCATAACACCTGTTGGTATGCTGCCACCAGTCCAGTCATTATGGCAGATTGAAAGACAGCTTGCTCCCTTTCCGGATAAGGTAACCGCTGCCAGTTTTATTCATCATATCAGATCGCATTTGAAACAGGCAGGTCATTGGGAAAGCCCGCAATGGCAAAGCCGTTTTGAAGAAATACGCCTGTCACTGAATGACGGGTGGTGCGCGCTATCACAAACAGACAAACAACGCGTGATGGCCAGATTTGGCAAATGGTGGTCATTGGCCCGTTATCGCGCTGCCCCGCAAGCCATTAATCTGGCACGCTCTCTTATCGAGGAAAAAAGACTGTCTGTTATTAAGGATCGTGTTCAGCATATCACTGTCACAAGGGGTGATTTTGTGCTGACAGGGGTGAATGATGCACAATATATAACACAAGGCCTCATCAATGCCTCTGGCACAACAACGCCGCGCCTGATAACAGATATGATAGAACAAGGGCTCGCAGCACCAGATGATTTTGCACAATCTGTTGCCGTTAATCAGGATAACCAGATCATAAGACCAGATGGCAGGGCGTATCAGTCTTGCTTTTTGTTTGGCCCCGGGACCGCAGCTTCTCTTGGAGATGTGGTCGGCGCCTATTCTATCGCAAAGCAAATACAGAAAATTGTCAAAAAGTTTAATTTTTGATAATCATTCCTCTCATTTTTGAGAAAAATGATGATTTTAATCTGGAAATTGTAATTTTTGGGATAGCTTTTTTTTCGGAATATGTTTCACTAGGGGTTCTGTGAAATAAAGACCATATGGGTGATATATGTCTATCAATGATCAAATAATTGCTGATTTTGTAAAACATCAAATTCAGTTTGTGACATCTGTGCCATGTAAACAGCTTGCCGGCGTTCTCGAAAAGATAGATGAGGAAGCCTCTATTCGTCACGTCCCTTCAAATAAAGAGGATGAAGGTATCGGCCTGTGCGCCGGGGCCACCATGGGCGGCAAAAGGTCAGCTATTATCATGCAGAATACAGCCATTGGCGTGACCATCAATGCGCTTGTGACCTTGACGCAATTTTATCGTATGCCTTTGCCTATGCTGATCAGCTATCGCGGTGAGGTAGGTGAGCCTGTGGCCTGTCAGGTAGAGATGGCGGTCCATACCAAGGCGCTGTTAAATCAGCTCAATATTCCGACTTATCATTTTCATCATAAAGATGATGTGAATGAGCTAGATGGTATTTTAGGGCATTGCTTTATGGCAAGAAAGCCTGTGGCTATTTTAACAGATGCCAGTTTCTGGAAAGGAGCCAGCTAATGATTCGCTCTGATGTTTTGAAAACACTTGTTCCGTTTATTTCTGACAAGCTTGTGGTGACCAATATTGGTTTGCCATCTCAGGAAATGCATTTAATTGACGATCAGCCATCTAACTTTTACATGTTAGGCACAATGGGTCTTGCCTCATCTATTGGTCTTGGTCTTGCCTTGGCACAAGATAAAAAAGTTCTTGTTGTTGACGGGGATGGGTCTGTTTTGATGAATTTTGGCACATTGCCAACGATCGCAAATAACCCTGCTGCCAATTATATTTTGCTTATCATTGATAATGGCTCTTACGGCTCAACAGGTGATCAGACAACCTATACAGGCAAGAAAACAAATCTGGCAGAGGTGGCACGCGCTTGCGGGTGTGAACATGTCATTGAATGTTCTGCCGAAGAGACAGCCGGTGTTGTCGAAGCGGCATTTGCAGATGATAAAATGACAATCATCATCTCAAAATGTGAATCAGGCAACATTCCGGTGCCTGTGATTGAACATGACCCTGTGGTTATCAAAGATCGCTTCATGAAAGAAGTCAGTCGCTAATCACAAGCAAAAGTGATTATGATATCTTTATAGATCGCCACTTCGGTGGCGATTTTTTTATGGATATCTTTTGTCGCATTTTTGCGATTGTGTCGCATTATCATCTGGCTTTACGTGGTTGTGACCGGTATATAAAGACAAATGAACGGCGCGTGAACGGCGCGTGAACGGCGCATTGTTATTGGCGCAAGTCAGCTCCTTTTGTGAAGGCAGAGAAAGCACAACCCCTATGGTGATGCAACATAAAGCAAGATGGTCACTGTTACAGGCTTTGTTATGTTTGATGCTAATAAGCCCTATGGCGATGATTGTCTGGGTTGCTTTTCAGCCTGCGCCTTTTTTATTTGATCATCTGGTTGAGACGGTCCTGGGGCGTTATTTGTTTAACACGCTGATATTGATGGTGGGCGTTGGGGCGCTTGCTTGTTTATTTGGTGTCAGCTCTGCCTGGGTTGTTAGCCGTTATGAATTTTACGGGCGCTCTTTATTTGGCTGGTTATTAATTCTGCCTGCGGCTATGCCTGCTTATATCATTGCTTATGCTTATACAGATTTTCTGGAATATGCAGGGCCGGTGCAAACAATGATAAGATCTGTTCTGGGGGTAAGCTCAGCGCGTGATTATTATTTTTTTGAGATTCGCTCGCTAGGTGGTGCGATTGTCATGATGGCTGCCGTTTTATATCCTTATATTTATATCATGGCACGCACGGCTTTCCGCCAGTCATCACGTACCTTATTTGAAGCTGCCATGGTCTCAGGGCGGGATTTGTTTTTACATGTTGGCCTGCCTCTGGCAAGGCCTGCCATCATCGCCGGTCTTGCATTGGTATTGATGGAAGTCATATCTGATTTTGGCACAGTGGATTATTTTGCAGTCGAAACACTGACTTTGGGGATTTTTAATGTGTGGCTTGGCATGAATAACATGCCAGCTGCAGCACAGCTTTCTTTATGTGCATTG
>JBMHBX010000061.1:0-32049 GCA_049890215.1 Puniceispirillaceae bacterium (SeqCode)
AACAGGTCAAATTGATATTTTTTATTTGCCAGAATATTGAAAGACCAGGCGCAGTCATAATGGCAGTTGCATTTTGTGTCTTTAATCCAGTCTTTTGTCTCTTTGGCTTTTTGCGATTGCCATAGTGACATGAAATTCAAATCAAAATCGCGCACATTGCCAAGCGGCTTGTCAAGAATTTCACAAGGGCGCACCTCACCATTTGCTTCAATGATCCCAAAGATTGAGCCTGCCATACAAGGCACTTTATAGTCTGGTTCCATGTAAATATCTGCCAGAACTTCACGCCAAATCTGATTTTTCTTATTCATCAGTTTGCCTTGAATGCTCTTATTGTCCCAGCCTTCTATGAGTCCCTGTTTTTTGTCATTTTCAATGATCTCAGTCAGCTTAATATAGCTATCAAGAATAGCCTGCTTATGGGGTGTTGGAATCTTATACACACCTTCATCGCGCACGATATTCAAAGTGATGTTTGTAACATTTTCTTTGCGTGTTAAATGATAATAAATCTCTTCACATTGCTCATGATTTTCGTGCGATATCGTCATCGCCACGCTTGCCTGAACAAAGGGGCCATTTGCTTTTGCAATGTGATAGGATTGAAGCGCTTTATCAAATAACCCATCTATTTTTCGGATACGGTCATGTTCTTTTGGAAGCGCATCGATTGAAATTTGAAGAAATAACTTTCTTTTTGGATGATTGGCTTTTTTGAAAGCGCATAATTTTTCCAAACGGTCTGGCAAACTGCCATTTGATGTCATGAAAACCGACCGAATGTTGGTATTGGTATAATAGCTGTTAATGATATCATTCAGATCTTTGCGGGCAAAAGGCTCACCACCTGTGATGTTCACATTCTGTAAATTTGGTCCAAGATTTTTGGTCAGCCTATCAATTTCGTCTGTTGTCAATTCATTGGCAAATGTCTCTGGATTATCAAAATCAATAAAGCAGAATGAGCATCTGGCATTACATCTGTTTGTAATGAAATGCACCAAACTTACCGGATTGCTCTTTTTGAATTGGAGATTTACACCCAATGACACATCCGAGATAAGTTGTTTGGCAACCATCAAAAAGCCTCTTTATGACTAACATTACAGAGCGAATAAGTATCCTAATGATCAACGCGGCATATAAGGTGTCACAAAGTCAGACAAGCCACGAAAACCATCATTGTGCCCTTATCCATAAATAACCCTATTTTCTGAGATATGCGAGCCATTTTTATCTGGCTGTAGCGCTGTTCTTCACCATTTGCGGCGCATGCCTGTTCAGCAGTTAGCAGATATTACGGGGATATGGTCTGGCAAAGTGAAGAATCCGGGCCGCTCCTGTCAGGGGCGGGATGTTAGTAAAAACCCACTATTCATCTTGTGAAAAACGCTTTATGGTTCAGTCATGCCATAATGTGCGGAGGCGGAGAATGACATCCTGTGATAACTGCAAAGGGCGGCGCAAAGTCTTTTTGACCCATAGCGGCAATAGGGGATAAAACGCTATGGGCAAGCCGTTGACAAATCAGGATAAACGCCAGTCTTTATCGCAAAAAACTGTGCCATTGCTCTCACTTATCGTTCCTGTTTTCAATGAAGCAGAGAGTGTTGGCGTTTTTGTGCAGACGGTAAATGATATTTTTGATGACATAAAAAGTCTCAGGCTTGAGATTCTGTTTATCAATGACGGCAGCCATGATGATACGCTTGATAGATTATTGGCGTTGCAAAAGACAAATAAACATATCCGTATCGTAGATTTAAGCCGGAATTTTGGGAAAGAAGCAGCTCTTACCGCTGGGCTTGTTGCTTGTAAGGGTGATTTGGTTGTCCCGATTGATGTTGATCTGCAAGAGCCGCCAGAAGTGATCTTGGAGATGCTGGAAAAATGGCATGAGGGCTATGAGGTGGTGCTTGCCAAACGGGTTGATCGCAGCTCAGATACATGGCTGAAAAGAACATCAGCAAACTTATTTTACAGAATTCACAACAAAATCGCAGATCCGGCTATTCCTGAGAATGTTGGTGATTTCCGCCTGATGGACCGCAAAGTTGTGGATGCGCTCAACCAGTTGCCGGAAACAAAGCGCTTTATGAAAGGTTTGTTCGCCTGGATTGGCTTTCGGACCGCTATTGTTGAGTTTGAGAGGCAGGGGCGTGCTGAGGGGAAAACCAAATTTAACGGATTGCGTTTATTTGGCCTTGCAATTGACGGGCTGACCAGTTTCTCAGTCGCACCTTTGCGCTTATGGAGCTATCTTGGGTGTCTGATTGCGATGACGTCTTTTTTGTTTGTGATGACTATCTTAGTGCGGTTTTTTGTCTTTGGTGTTGATGTGCCAGGCTATGCATCTCTTATCGTTGCCATCACATTTTTAGGAGGCCTGCAGCTCATCGGGATAGGTGTGCTTGGCGAATATCTTGGCAGGGTGTTTGTGGAATCTAAAAGACGCCCTGTTTTCATCGTGCGCCATACTTATGAAGATGAATAAGCGGCAGATTTCATAATATCGACATTCTTGGTAATAGCAAAACGCTTAACTCTACTCTCATTCAAAGACCAACATTCAATATTGTGAGGGCCAAGGATGGTCAAAGATATGAAAATGATTTTTGCGGCTCTTGGGCTTTTTTTTGGTCTTGTTGGCCTGCCTATGTTCGTCATGTCACGCGATATGTGGGATGGCACAGTCATCGAATATGCAAGCGAAATTCAAAATTTTATCGGCCTTAAGGCATGGTTTTTTGAGGCGAGCTGGTTTTCACAATATTACTTATCTTTAACAGTCATCACCGCTGCAGAGATGTGTGGCATATCATATAAGGCCATGAACACTGTTTTTGTGCTCATCTTTATGTTTGTTCTGTTAAGAGAGACAGCCCTTTTCGCCAGAGATAAATTGAAATTCTCGCAAGCTGCCACGCATTATGCTGTTTTTTTAGTGGCCTCTTTTAGTGTCTGGCATGTGCTGTTTTCCAGTGTCATGTTAATGCATCTTGGTTGTCTGACTTTTGGCATGGTATGTGTGCGGCTTACCCATCAGACGCAGACAGGTAAAAAGGTGATCGGTTTTATCGGACTGTTCGTTGTTTTTACGCTGAATTCTATGTTGGTGTTTCTGCCGGCCCTGTCTTATTTATATGATTTGGTCACAGAAAAAGATGGCAAAGGGTCCTGGATCAAAAAACCTGGCAAACAAACAATGGTTATCTTTATGGCCGGACTTTTGTTTTATTCAATGGTCAGGAACTTTTTCGCGCCTCATGCAATGTACGAGAATTACAACAATCTTATTATTTTCAATAAAGGTGGCATGTTTGCATTTGCTAAGCTTGGCCTTCAAAATGTCACGTTTTTATATCCCCTTACGGTGGTTGTGATTTTTATTGCTGTTGTTACATTTATGTCAGATATGAGAAAGGCGCCTCACAACCTCTTGCGCATCATCCCAAGCCCAAAAAGGCTTTCATGGCTCATTGGTCTGTTTGTTGCCGGTTTTTTGCCTTATATCGCTGTTGGAAAGGCAGAGATGTTACTGCGTGTTTATGACTGGGATAGCAGGCAGGCACTTGTTTTGGCTGTTCCGGCGGCATTGATAACGGCGTATTATGTACAATTTTTGTTCGAACATGCCCTTAACCGTTATGTCAAAAATTGTGTGCTCATTGGCGCGGCTGCGATTATTATCTTTCAAACAGGACTATTAGCAAAGGCATCTTTGTATAAATTGAACAGACAAGTCTTTGTAGCGCAATTAGAAGAGGCTATTGGAAATCATAGCAGTATGCCTGCCCCGGGTCTGTTGGAAATTGTCGGAGAGGGCATTCCCTATCCGGAATTCAGAGGCTATGAGTCTAATTTTCTGATGTATAAGGCAACCGGCAAAGCTGATTGGTGGAGCAGACTGGCGCGGGTTGAAAAAAAATCTTTTGCCATACCCTGTTTTATCCAACAACATGAGAGATATCAGAAAAATTATGTTTATAATTTTGAACAACAACATTTGAAAAACCACACAGTCATGACGATAAAGGCTGATGGTTTTATCGGGTTTTTGCCAACCCTTTTGAATAGTTTTGGTATCGGGCGGGGCGGCACTGTTAACATTGAGAAGGTTGAGGCAAGGGCTGAAAAATCACCTGACGCATTGGCAGATTGCAACAAATAAGAGCGCTCACAGGTGAGGCGTCATAACGACAAGCATAAGAAAAAAAGCAAGACAGGTCATATGTGCTGATAGTGTATCACCTGTTATGAGAGAGCGGGAGATGGGGCATGAGATTATATATCGGAAATAAAACCTATTCTTCATGGTCTATGCGGCCTTGGGTGTTAATGCGGGCGCTTGATATTGATTTTGAAGACGTGTTTGTGCCTTTTGATGGTTTTACCCCTGAGGCTGAATTCAAAAAAACCATGGCGGCTATTCACCCGATGGCAACGGTGCCTGTCCTTGAGGCGCATGGTCTTGTCATTGGGGACAGTCTTGCGATAACTGAATATCTGGCTGAGGCCTTTCCAGAGGCTGGCATATGGCCATCTGAGCGCACCAAAAGAGCCAAAGCACGCCAGATCACCTCAGTGATGCATTCTGGCTTTAGCGCTTTGCGCACTTATTGCCCGATGAATATTGGGGTTGATCTGGCCCCCATCGGTCAAAAGCTGATGGCAGAGCAGGGCGGGCTCAGAGCTGATTTGGCGTTGCTTGAGGCGTTATTGGGTCCGCATTGTGCCAAAGATGGCTATTTATTTGGTGATTTTAGCGCAGCAGATGCCTTTTATGCCCCTGTGATGTCCCGCATTGAAAGCTATGATTTGCCCTTATCAGAAGCGCTGTCTGCTTATCAGAAGCGGTTATTATCTCATAAGGCTGTTAAGGCCTGGGTAGCAGAGGCAAAGGCAGAAGGGATCTTTTTGGATTTTGAAGAGCCTTATCGGGACGCGCCAGATGGTGCGCCCTTTATCAAAGCTTGATGTATCTTCATGGAAGTGTCTTTGTCTGATGCACAAAAAGAAGGCTTATTCTGAGGATGTTTGACGCAACGATTCCTTATATAGGGTTATGGGCGTTTATCGTGTTGATGGTCAGCACGCCCGGGCCTGCGAATATGCTTTTGATGGCCAAAGGGGCTGCCTTTGGGTTTCGCGCCAATATCCCTTTTATGATTGGGCTTGTGATTGGCAAATTAGGTATCAATATTCTCATTGCCTGTGGATTTGGGGCCATTTTGACCGTGATGCCATCTGTCTCTTTGGTGATGTCGCTCATCGCTGGCGGTTATCTTTGTTATCTTGCCTTGCGAAGCTGGAATCTGGGTGTTGCAGGCGCCAAAGAGCCAGAACCTGTGGGGTGGCGTGAAGGTATGATTGTTCATCCTCTCAGCCCAAAAGCATGGTTGATGGCCACACTTGCCTATTCGCAATTTATTGTGGGGATGGACGGTGTTTTTGCACGTTTTGCTCTTGCGCCATTAAGCTTTTTGATAGCGCAACTGGTCTTTCATTCATTATGGTGTCTTTTGGGCGTGGGTCTCAAAACAACCTTTGGCACAAGCCCTTATATTAATCGTGGTCTTATTTTGATAACCATTGCGGTGGTGATTTGGGCTTTGATTTATCCTGTTTCATAAAAAAGACTGCCCCGCAGGGCAGCCTTTTCTTGTTTGTCTGAAAACAATGAAACAGTGCTTTGAGGGCTAACGCGCAAAAGCGCCAGTCAGTGAAGGCTGCTCCCCTGACATGTGATTAGCGTGTCTCACTTTTGTTTTCACGATCTCAACAATAGACATAGGACCACCTCCTTTCGTTTGTTTCATCAATATCTTCAAGACAATCTCATTCACTGTGATAAGGCAATTCTGTGAAGGGTTTTTTCCCACCATATGGAGCAAAGATGACAAATGAAGTGATTTCACAAGGCGGCTGTGATATGCCAAGCATTCATTATAGACATAAAAGAGATATGGGATGTCGTCATTTTCATCAGCTGAGCCAGAGTGTCATTTTATCACGCTTGCAGAGATTTTATCTGATTATGAGGGCTCATTAAGCCGCTATATTGAGAAAACAGCGGCACGTAATATCATCATCACCATGCAGGTTGACATGTCTGTTGCAGGCGCCAAGGCAAAGCATTATGGCGCCGCGCTTGCAGTTAGTCATGATTATGAGGATGCAGAAGAGCTATTGAATTTGGCACGTCAGTCTATGCCTAAGAAAATGCCTTTGGCATTTGGGTGGGTGCCTGCAAATTTGTATGGCACAGATGAATTTGGCATTTTCATTGAGCAAGGCACCTTAGGTGATATGCTGGCCAATGGTTTGATTGATGATATGATCCAATCTGCCAAAGTCGAAGAGGCAGTAGCGACTTAACGCCCTATAGCGGATGTTTTGCGGCCAGATGTTTTACGGCCAGATGTTTTGCGGGTGGCAAAATAGACCCCTATGGAAGCAAGGCACAGCCCTATTATATCAATCGCATATATAGCCTCTCCCAGCAAAAGCCAGGCCTGAATGGCAGCGACAGGTGCCACAAGGAATAACAGGCTTGATGTTTGGTTGGCTGTGCCTTTTTGAAGTAAAAATAATAACATCACATAAGCGCCAAAAGAGACAGCCACAATCTGCCATGTCATACCAATGATAAAAGAAGATGAGACAGTAATTTGCGGTGTTTCAAATAAGCCTATCAGCATGATATGCAAAATGGTCGCCGCCAGTGCCTGCATGATATTGGCAGGCACCATTGGCAAATCTTGTCCAAAACGCTTTTGATATAAGGTGCCGGCAATAGAGGCGCCAAGTGCGCCAAAACAGACCGCAACGGCCATGACAGGAATGGTTGTGCCAAAATCAAACCCGATAACAAGTACCGCGCCGGTAAATCCCATGGCAATGCCTGTCCATTGGATAGCAGATATTTTTTCACCTAATGTTGCGGTTGCCAGCAATGCCACAAATATGGGCTGTAAAGAGGCGATCAGGGCTGCGATGGTGGCGCTCATGCCATGGCTTAAGGCCCAGAACACACCGCCTAAGTAAAAGCCATGCAATAATAAACCAGTGATGGCGGCATGCCCCATCTGGCGTCTTGTCAGCCATTGTTTTTGCTGTAATAGCCCGTAGGCAATCAAGAATCCAAGGCTTACCAGACCAAAACGTAATGCCAGAGAGGCAAAAGCGGTGGCATCTGCCATGATGGCTTTGGCTGAGATGAAAGCAGATGACCATAAGATCACAAATAAAATAGGTAAAAAAGCCACTGGCTTAGAGGAACGCTAGGCTAAATCTTCTGCTAAGACTGTGAGCTGTACGTGATAGCAAATATCACCATCTTCATCATCGCGATACACAATGCCCAATGTTTCGCCGTCAATTTCAAATTCGACTGAATCGCTTGTTTGAGGGCGATGGATAAGCGCGATTTTCTGATTGCCAAAGCGTGAGCGCAAGAACGCTTCTATCTTTGTGACTTCTGTCTCAGTCATGATGTTATCCCTTCATAAAGCGAGATGATGTAAGGCAACTTTTCTTTATCTGTCTACTGTGTTTCACCGCGATGTGCAATATCGTTATCTATGATTGATGACGTGCCATCTGCCCGCCATATGATGGCCAGGCAGGGCGGGTGGCAATATCATTGGCGTGACATTTTTTGCATCTCATTGACCGTCCAAGCTCAGGCACAGGATATTGCGCGCCAAATCGCCTGATAAAGACAGATAAACCAACCTCAGCATTATGTCCGCATCTGTTGCACCAACAAAACACCGCAAGGCCTTCTTTTTCCAAATCAGCAAGAACAGTCGGATTAACAGGTTCTGTTGTTGCAATTGATTTGGCTTTGAATGCCCCCATAGCTTACTCCTTATGATGATAATAGGTCAGTGGTCTTTTGTTCACTATTTGTTCTAATTTATTTATAACTAATATTCAACTCAAAAATAATAGTCTGAACAGAAGGGGCAGTGTTATTTGAGGTGCCGGCTTTATCACGCAGGCAAAGGAAGGGGGCATGAGGGGGTGGTTCTGAGGCGCGCTATTGGCGCTAGCTTTTGACCAAAGTCGGCAGGCGGTCAAAATGATCAAGGATACGTTGCAGTTTTGATGAGCGCGTTAAAATGCGTTTGCGATCACGCAACACAAATAATGTATCATCCTTGCCCTGTGGTCTGTGTTTTTCAATCACAAAAATCGGGGTTTCATGGCTGCTTTTGAAAATAGAGAAAAATGCTGCCTTTGGGGTATGGTCAAGGGCATAATCCCGCCATTCAGCGGTGGCAACACGCAATGAATAAGCAGCGATGATCGCAGTGAATTCTGGCTTTGAGAAATAAAAGGGCCTATCTTTGCGTCTTTGTGTCAGGCCATTATTGATCATCTTGTCTCTATTATTCCCATCTGAGTGCCAGAGAAATGCATTCTTTTTATGAAAAAATCTTGCGTTTATATCTGGCTGTCTTGTGTGATATCCTATATGGTGTGGCCTCTGAGGGGTAAAATCAATCCCTTAGGTGACAAGAATTTTGATTAAAGGTAAAACGAAGATAGTGAGACTCACTATTTTTTGGAATATAGCGACAAGATCATGGCTGACATTATTGACGAAATTAATGAAGAAATAAAACAAGAGCGTATGCAGGCCTTATTTGCCAAATATGGCAAAATCATCATTGGCTTTGCCGCCGCAGTTGTGGCCATTGTGGTGGCTCTGCAAGGCTATGGCATGTATCAGGATTCAGTGAAAGCCAAGGCAGCTACGGCCTATTTTGATGCGCTTGGCGAAGATGAAATTGGCGCGGCACTCAAACAATCTGAAGGTGCATTAAATGCCGGCTATAGCATGCTATCTCAGTTTGTGACGGCAGCAGAGCTTGTGGGTGATGATCAGCAGGCTGACGCATATGATATTTACGCGAATTTAGCGCGTGATAATGCCCTTAGCGATATCTATCGTGATTTTGCGGCTATGTTGGCGGTGACAAATGCGCCTGCCTCAATCTCTACTGATGAGCTGGTAGCGCTTATTCAGCCTGTGGCTGACAAGGCGGGGCCAACACAGGGTCTTGCCCTTGAGCTGCGCGCTGATTTGGCTTTGCGTGATAATGATATAGCAGCCGCCAAAACATATCTTGAGCAAATCACACAATTGCAGGATATCCCAAACGGCCTTCGTCAACGCGCAGCCACATTGGCGTTGGTCCTTGATAGCAAGGAATAATATTGTGAAGCTATTCATGGTAAAACCGTTTTTTGCGGTTCTGGTTTTGACAGCTTTGGGCGCTTGCAGTGATCCTGAGTTGATATTGCCTGGTGAACGAACTGCGATTTTGCCTGAAAAGCAAATCATCCAGATAAATGATGACGCTTTGGCAGAAGGCGCACGTCTTGGAAATGCGATGGTCAATGAGACATATGGTCATGCCGGTATGACATCAGGACATGATGGCGGGCATTTATCTCTGTCATGGCCTGTCTCTCTGAGGTGGAGTGCCTCTGTGGAAGGGGTGGATGATACGACTGTTGAACTGGCAGCGCCTGTGATCGCCCATGATCAGCTATATGCGCTTGGTGCTGATGGCCAGCTCCATGCCTTTGCAGTTGCAGATGGCGCAAAAAAATGGGCTGTGTTTGTTGAAGCATTGTCAGATGATCCGTGGGCAGGGATTGCAGGTGGTATCGCTGCCAATGAGACTCAGCTTGTCGCGCATGCAAGTAATTATAAGCTTGTCTCTTTGTCACCACAAACAGGAGAAGAATTATGGTCTGTCACGCATAGTGAGAGGCTCAAAGGCGGGCCGACTTTATTATCTGATGAAGCAGTGATGGTCACAGATATTAACGGGCGGCTTTATGTCTATGATATGCAAGGCGGGAACCCGTTATGGGAGCGCTCTGGTTTGCGGTCTAATACAGTGGTATTTGGTGCGCCGGCACCTGCTTTTGCCGGTGATGAAGTGGTGCTTGCCGGTGCAGGCGGTGAAGTGTCTGTTTATGATGCGGCCAGTGGTGACTTGCTATGGGCTGATAGTCTGGCAAGCTTTAACCCCAGAACGCCCTTACAAGAATTAGGAGATGTGCGCGCACATCCTGTGCATGATGGCAAACTTATTTTTGTGATTGCTCAATCAGGGCGCATGGTGGCTTATCAGGCAGTGACAGGCATAGATATTTGGGAAAAACCGCTAACGGCTATTGAAATGCCATGGCTTGCCGGTGAGACCATTTACACGATGACAATTGACGGGCGATTATATGCGCTGCGCCGCTCAGATGGCGCGGCAAGGTGGATGGCTGAATTGCCTGGCGCGCTGGAAATTGGCGAGATCGCCTCAGAGACTGTGCCACGTTATGCCAATCCGATTGTGGCCTCTGGTAATGTGTTTGTCATTGGGCGTGGTGGCAATGTGCATATTTTTGATGCAAATACAGGTGCAGCCATTCAACAATTTTCAACCCCGGGCCCTGTGACAACTGCTCCTGTTGTGGCACAGGAAAGTCTGGTCATATTAAACAGCAAGGGCAAGCTTCGTTTGTATCGTTAAAGATCATGGTTTCAATTGCAATTGTTGGTAGGCCTAATGTTGGCAAATCCACTTTATTTAATCGTCTGACCGGCCGCCAACATGCGATTGTTGACAATCAGCCAGGGGTAACACGCGACCGGCGTGAGGGTGATGCCACGCTTGCGGGTATGGCATTCAGGCTTGTTGATACGGCAGGCTTAGAGCAAGCAAAAGAAGGAACGCTTGCAGCGCGCATGCGGGCCCAGTCTGAACGTGCTATTGAACTGGCAGATATTATTTTGATGGTGATAGATGCCCGCTCTGGTCTTTTGCCTGATGATCACTTCTTTGCGCGCCAATTGCGCCGCGCAAACCGTCCTGTCATTTTGCTTGCGAATAAATGTGAAGGCAAACAAGGGGCACTTGGCGCTGCTGAGGCATGGGAATTGGGGCTTGGTACCCCTGTTCCGGTATCGGCGGCGCATGGTGAGGGGCTTGTTGATCTGCATGATGCCATTATGGAGGCCGGTGAGACGCTTGGCCTGACAGCTGCTTTATTTGGTGAAGATGAAGAAGAGCTGCAAGATAATGAGGATGTGCCAATTCAGGATGAAGAGGATGATGGTCCGGAAATCTGGGTCGAAGGTGATGATGAGGCGCCTTTATCTCTGGCAATCATTGGTCGTCCTAATATGGGCAAATCAACGCTTATCAATACGCTTGTCGGGGAAGACAGGCTTTTGACAGGGCCAGAAGCAGGCATTACCAGAGATGCGATTTCCCTGCCATTTCGCTATGGTGAGCGTGATTTCAAGATTGTCGATACAGCAGGTATTCGCCGTCAGGCGCGTGTGGTTGACGCTGTTGAAAAATTAATGGTCTCAGATGCAGAACGCGCTATCCAATATGCGCAAGTGTGTGTGTTAATGCTTGACGGGCGCCAACCGCCTCACAAGCAGGATATGGCTATTGCGCGTCATGTGGCCAATGAAGGGCGCGCGCTTGTGATTGCTGTGAATATGTGGGATGCGGTCGAAGATAAACAAGCCTCTTTAGAGCAAATATATGACAGGCTTGAGACCTCTTTGGCACAGTTGCGCGGTGTGCCTGTTATCCCTATCTCAGGCATGCATGGTAAAGGTATTGATAAATTATTCAAGGCCATTTTGGCTATTCAGCGTGTCTGGAATACACGCATATCCACAGGCCGCCTGAACCGGTGGCTTGAGCCAATGCTAGAAGCTCATCCGCCGCCTTTGGTACAAGGCAGGCGTTTGCGTATCAGATATATGACACAAGTAAAATCACGCCCGCCCACTTTTGCGCTGTTCGTTAGCAGGCCGGCTGATTTGCCTGATCATTATTTGCGTTATCTGGTAGGCGGTCTGAGAGCTGATTTTGGGCTTGACGGGATTCCGGTTCGCATGGTGATGCGCAAGGGTAAAAACCCTTATGCCTAAAGCCCTCTGAAGCAGTCGTATTTTACTGGGCGGCGATCATGCCGGATGAGGCTTGTTCCAAAAGGCAGATAAGGCCATTTAGACAATGTGCGATTTGCGAGATGGCAGACAGGCTGATGCGATGTTTGCTTGCGCTATAGGCTGCGCGGTTTACCTCTATCTGAAGGCTATGTTTTGTGTCAGACACAGTGCCATAATGGCGCGTGATATAGCCGCCTGCATAAGGATAGTTCCACCCAAAGTGAAAGCCGCTTTTTGCCATATAGCCATCAATAATGGCCCGATATTCATGTGGCAGAGTTTTGCCAAAATCATCACCAAATACAAAGTCAGGTAAGGCTTTGCCATTTGCTTTATCAGGCATAGAATGAAGGTCTATCAGGATGCCGTGAGGCTGCATGTCATCTGATAGCTCAGATAATTTGTGATGATAAGGGTCATGAAATTTTTGTATCATCAGAGCTGCGAATGACACAGGCAGCGCTTTTGAATGAAGCGGCTCGCGCAACGCAGATAACCGGGGCATGACCCCATAGCCTGCCTTCACATAAGCGCCATAATCATCATCTGTCGGCACAAAAGAACTGCCCCTTTCATATAAAAGGGGGTCAAGCGCGGTATGCGGTCTGTTCAGATCAAGCCATGATCTGCCAAGATTGGCGCTGATAACAGGTCGAAAGGCGGTGTGAAGCTGTTCTGCCATGATAGAGGTGCCAATATCTTCAAGGCTTCTGTGACGATGAAGCATATCAGCGCCGTGCGCCATATAATCTAAAGGGTAGTCATAGCCGCCATGAGGCGCAGAAATCGCTACGCAATAGGGCAGCTTTGCCGGATTTAGCGTAAAAGGTGCAATTTGTGAAAGTGGTTTGTGACGACTTTGCAGGGGGGTAAGATCATGAAAAGACGGTCGTTGACGAATATTATTTACCATAAAATAGATGGTAGAATGTTTTTCGCGCTTGCCAATAGCTTTTATCAATAATTGCATTGCAAATCATATTGGAGGCTTGACACAGGCGCGCATGATCGCCTATCTACATGCTTCGAAGATGGCAAGGGGAGCGTTAGCTCAGCGGGAGAGCACCACGTTGACATCGTGGGGGTCACTAGTTCGATCCTAGTACGCTCCACCATCTTTTTGACAACAAACGGCGCCTTTTGGTGCCGTTTTGTGTTTTAAGCTAACACCTTGTCTGACCAAACAGCGAATTCATTGCCGGACGGGCAGGTGAAATGAAATCGTCTGCCGCCCGGAAAGGCATAAATATCTGTTTTTATCTGCCCGCCATGTTGGATGATTTTTGCTTTGGTTGCCTCAAGGCTGGCTGAATAAAAAATAATCAGCGCCGCGCCCTTGTCACTGTTGGAACTTTTGTCACTTTTATAAAAGCCGCCTTCAATGCCGTGGCGGTCAAAAGCCATGTAATCAGGCCCGAAATCAGTAAAGCGCCATTCAAAAACAGTTGTGAAAAACGCTTTTGTGGCTGCCATATCGCAAGCAGGATATTCAACATAGTCAATCTGTTCATGATGAGGTGCCATGTTCTTGCTCCTGTGATTGTTTTTTGCGGCGGCGATCTTCATATAAGCCATATAAGGTTGTTAGAAGCTCTTCATCCATAGAGGCAAAAATCGCCCGGCCTTGTTCATCTTTATCAAAGGTCAGACGTAATAATTCTGTAAAACCTGTCAGATTGCCGGGCGGGTCAAGCTCATTGGCGGCAAGCAGCAGATCACATTTTACAAAGATCGCTTCGATCATATGATCAAGCTCATGTGGTGTTGGTTGAGAAGTCATTACAAATTTCCTTTACAGAAGATCTGGCAGAACATGTTTGCCCTTCGCATTGACGCTTAATTGCCATTGGTTTGTAACGGCTGATAATGGCAATTTGTCATAAAGATGGGGGAATAATTGTCCGCCGCGTGATTCTTCCCATTTTATATCAAGTGGTTCAGTCTTTATCTGAATAAGGCTGAGGCCTGTTTGAGAGGTAAAGTGAAGCGCTAATGTCTCAGCGGTCTGTTCGGCTGTCGAAAAATGAATATAGCCGTCTGCCAAATCAATGCCGGCACCTTCAAAATAGCCTGTTTTCTCAGCCGCCTGCCAAATGTCAGTCGGGCATATTTTATAGATATATTTGGTCATGAACTGGTCTTTCGGCTTTTTTGAAGTAAATGGTCAAGCTGTTGGCAAAACCGGCTTTTATCTGATTTGGTGTAAGGTTTTGATTTGGACTGAAAAAAGGGATCAGCGGCACGCACATCTGCCATTAAATCACGGCCTGCCAATTTATTGCCAATATTTGCCTCTGTTAATAAGGTGCCATCAGTCGTGAGCGCAAGTGTTTGTTTGGTAATCGCTTTGGCAGCAAGAGGTATGTCGTTTGTGACTAGAATATCACCTGCCATTATCGTATCCGCTATCCATTTATCAGCTTCATCAGGCCCTAAGGGGACGATTTTTAAGCTGATTAAGTCATGAGGATAAGGGCGAATCCCGCCATTACAGACAAATATTGCCTGGCAGTCATGTCGAATAGCGATTGTCGCTATTTCGTCTTTTACAGGGCAGGCATCAGCATCTACGTAAATCATCTTTGTGAAGTGTGTCTTTCCAAAAAAGCGCGGCGGTCTGTATTCCGTTATTGTTCAGGAATTGACAACAGCGCCTCTAACCTTGCCAACCTCTGCCATGATTAAGTCAGTATCAGCCTGCGATATCCCAACCGATAGGAGGCTGGCTTCAAGGTGGGAGGCGACACGCTGGAAATGATAGGCTGTGATCTCAAAAGGCGCATGCGCTTCTGCCATAGGCCTGCCGGTATAGGCTTCCGGCCCGCCCGTCAGCGCGCTTAGTAGGTCTGACATATGCTCACGCAAGGCGTCCATATCGATATTTTCAAAAAAGCCAGATAAAACATCATCTGCTAATAGCGCATCATATAGCATTTCAGATGTGCCGCTTGTCAGGCGGCTGCCATAGTGGGCATATAGTTGGGTTAACTGCATAATCTTACCACCTTTGTGACAAAGCGATGTTCCTGACCAAAAGGATGACAGTTTTCCGAGGCTGGTGCAAGTGACATGCAAAAAACCATCCGGGTCGCGCATGCGTATGGATATTTATGTTTATGCGTTTATCTGTCATCATTTGCGTGATTGGTATCATCTTATCAGGGAGGCCCGCTGTGGCATCTGACGAGCCCTCTTATCAATCTCTTCCAACCTCTGTTGCATGGCAAGACCAGGCTATGGAGATAAGGCTATATGAGTCTGTGCTGATAGCAAGCGTCAGGGTGAAAGGCGCTAGCTGGCGAGAGGCCTCATCTTATGCGTTTCAGCCCCTTGCCAATTATATTTTTGGGGGAAATGAGAGAGGTGAAAAAATTGGTATGACAACACCTGTCACCACCCATCAGATTGGTGATGAGGCAGATAAACTCTGGGAGGTGCGCTTTTTTATGCCCCCTCGCTATGAGATGGAAACCCTGCCGGTGCCGCAAAGCCCCTATGTGAGCCTTTATAAGGCAGAGGCCGCGAAATTTGCTGTTATACGCTTTTCAGGGGCGGCACAAAATCAGGCAGGACAAGAAAATTTTGCGCGCCATGAGGCAAAATTGCGCAAAGCGATGAGCGCGGCTGATATGGCCACAGACGGGGCTGCCCATTATGCTGTTTATAATGGGCCCTGGACGCCGAATATCATGAGGCGAAATGAGGTTTTGATTGCTCTTGACTGATAGGGACTGCTGGCATAATGCCAATGTGAGGGGAGAGCCATCGTGGAAGCAAGCCGGATTTTCGCAGCTGTCATGCGTTATTACACAGAAAGTGATATGGCCTGCCTGCCAGAATTCACCCTGAAAACCAATCGCCGCCCGGATATTACCTGTCTTGCCAAAGACGGGACGATCATCATGGTCGAAGTAAAATCTTCTGTTGCTGATTTCAAAGCTGACCAAAAATGGCCTGATTATGTAGACTGGGCAGATTTCTTTTATTTTGCCGTAGATGATAGCTTTCCAACACAGATCCTGCCAGATGACAGCCAATGCGGCATTATCATTACAGATGGCTTTGATTGCCATATCCTGCGCCATTCGCCTGAAAAAAAGCTGCCGGCTGCCAGGCGTTCCCATTTGATCCGCCGTCTTGCGCGACACGCTATGCGCCGCCAGTATTTTATGATGGCAGAACAAGAAGACAAATAGCCCATAGAAGGCGAGCCAGTAGATAGCCAAAAAAGCAGATATAAAAAAACCCCAACATAGATGTTGGGGCTTTTATATCAAAAGGCTTGAAAGTGGCTTACATTATTAGGGAGGAGGGGTGTAAGCGCTTCGCTCAAGCCTTGTCTATGCCGAGGGTTAAGCTGCCTCGTTATAGATATCTGCGACATAGTCGTTGATTTGTGAGCGGCGAATGCCCAAATCTGACAATGTTCTGTCATCCAGATTTTGCAGTGCACGCCGTGTATTTGCGATTTGCGCATTTTTAACGAAGCGTGTTACGAAACCTGAAGTAATGCGCTTTTGATATTCAATGAACTGATCCATTATCAATGTTTCCTTTCGGTGTCATGGCTGTAAAATTCTGGCCGGTGATTGAGTGGGAGGAGAACTCAACCACCGGCGTCTGAAGAGGTTGTGCGCCTCATCGCGTTAATGGGTAAACCCCTTTTTTCGAAAAAAAATAAATAAAATTTTACGATCAAAAACCAATATGTCTTTGTTATAAAGCATTACCAATTACGTGTTTTGTGCTAATAAAATGATCATGAAAAAAATATCAAAATTGACTGTTTCCAAAATAGAAATTATGGCCGATTCACAGGACTATTTTCCACCATTGTGTCGCGGTATGAAACAGGAGTTTTCTGTCGGTCAATTATGTTATGTAGGATGACAGACAGGCGCCTGTTGATGTGGTTAGATAAAAATCATAAAAAACAGTAAGTTATAATTTAGAACATAATAATATTCTTGAAAAGAAGAGATATAATGGATAGCGAAGTGAAAAAAATTTGTGTGAAAGATTCTTCAATTCACGGCCATGGCGTGTTTGCACTTGCCGCTATTGCCGCAGGGGAAACAATCGAGCGCTGTACCTATCTTGTGATTGATGATGATGACTTACAAGAGGCCAACCGCCTGAATGATTATCTGTTCAATAGTCCCGGCGCAGAGGGGGATTATCTGTTAATGATGGGGCATGGCATGCTTTATAATCATAGCAAGGAAGGCGCGAACGCGTCCTGGGAAATCGATGATGATAACCGGTTTGTGCGATTTTATGCCACGAAGGATATTCAGCAGGGCGCTGAGATTTTGCATGATTATGGAGATGAATACTGGCAGACACGCGCCTGAGGCGGTGCCTCATTATCACATGCGCGCGGCGCATTGCCTGATTTATGTTGCCTTTTGAGGTATTTCGCTTTTGCTTGATAGGTTTTGACCCTTTGCGACATTTCACGTATAGACAAAGATGAATATTCGTCTTTTGGATTATCCGTTGGTGTCATATGGTACGTGTTTTTGTCGTTTTTTTATCAGCGTTTTTCTTCTTATCGTCTGCCTATGCACAATTACAGAGACCTGTTTCAGGTGTGGTGGCGGCCACGTCAGGTAAAATTGATGTTCGTTATATTGCCCCTGATGGCAAAGAGATTGGGCGCACAGCCGGCATTGGCGATCCTATTTATCTGGATGATGAGATCACCACCGGCCCTGATACAAGCCTTCAGATTTTGCTGAAAGATCAAACTGTCTTTACCATTGGTCCAAATGCGGTCCTTGTGTTTGATGAATTTATTTATGACCCTGCCGGCAATGAGGCGGGCAGCCTGTCTGCCTCTGTGAAAAAGGGGGCGTTCAAATTTGTCTCTGGGAAAATCAGTAAAAAAAGCCCTGAGGCGATGAAGCTAAAATTACCAAATGCTACAGCGTCAATTCGTGGCACAACGGTTGCCGGGCGTGTCAGAGATGATGGGGAATCTGATGTGATTTTATTGTCCGGCGCGATTAACCTTGTCTCTGTTGTGGATCCTGTTGGTGTTGATATTGTGCAGCCAGGATGGGGGGCCAGCATTTCAAATCTTGGTGCTTTGTCTGATCCGTTTCAGCTAACGGCAGAGGCACTTGATTCAATTTTGGAAGAAGCCAGTGTTGAGGCACCCTTATCTGAACAAGAAGAGGGGCAGGCGCCATCAGGTGAGGCAGAAAATGCGCTTGAGACGCCGCAAATCACGCTAACTGCCCAAGAGCAGGTGATCGCTGATTTTGCCGATGATGTCTCACAGCAATTAGCTGCAGACGGGCAGACAGAAGTATCGATTGATGATTTATTCACTCTGATTTTGGCAAATTCTGACCTGATTGCCCAATTAGAAGCACAAGGGCTTGATATTACACAAGCGCCGACTGATATCAGCTATGCTTATCTTGATACACAACTTGTCTCAATGCTGGCGTCAGGCGCAAGCCCTGAATATATGGTGTTGTTATCTGACGGGGCAGGCGGCCATTATTTCAATCATGTTGATACAGAACCAGATTTAAGCAATTTGATTTCGGAAAGCTATTCAGGGTCTGTGCGCTTTACAAGCAGCGGTCTTGCGTTTGCGCCAAGTTCACCTGCCACAAGCGCCTCTGGCACAGCTTCTTATGATTATGCCATTTCCTATGGTAATGCAAAAGCATCAGGCTATTTCACCATCACAGGGCTTGAGATTGACGGGACTGTCTATGGTGATCATACCCATAATTTTGCCAATGTTGCGCTTGTCGGCAGGCCACAGGCAAGCTATCCGGGTGATTCAGATTCAGATCTAAAAGCAGGTCAGGAATTTTTTGAAGTCACGGTCGCGGATGTGATTTTTGGCTCTGGTTCTGATCAGGTGCATGCACAAATGAACAGCTCTCTTGGGTCCATCACCAATGGCTCAGATGTGGTAGATGGCATTTTAGGCTCTACCAACATTATGGTGCATGATACCTTTGATGATGATAAATCAGCGCGTGTTGAAAAACACGAAGTAGGCCGCCGGGAAAACTAAGCAGATGTGGCAGGCTGCGGTGTGATAATCTCAGGGTCAAATGCCGGACGTGAGAATATCTGGCGCAGTAATGGCGCAAAATAAGATAGAGGCTTTGTCTCATAATCAGGGTCAAATGCCATCTGATCCCAGTCGCGGCAGAATTTTTCACAAGAGGCAAACCATTTATGATCTGCCCATCTGTCACGCTCATCGGGATTTAGCCCAAGCTTGTCAGCATAATATTTCATCTGAAATACCCCATGCATCTCAAGCACCCATGTGACTTCTTCGCGCACGTAAGGGCGTATGATGGCAGCTGCCAGCTGAGAGTGATTTTCCGGCGCCAGATCATCCCCTAAATCATGCACAAGCGCGGCGATGATCATCTCATCATCTGCACCATCAGCTTCTGCTCTGGTCGCTGTTTGCAAAGAGTGGGTTAACCGCGAGACCTGATAGCCTGCAAGACTATTATCGAGCGCTTCAAGCGCGCTGAGAATACGGTCTGGCAATTCTGTGATATAATCACGTTCAAGGCGATGCAGGAGGGCATAATCTTCGCTTGTGCCATGATCCATTCTGGTAAAAGACACATGATCCATTCTGACTATCCTCTGTTTGCCAATTGCTTTGTTATCTCAAAATGCCAATGAAATCTGCTTTATGTCAATCCTTTGGCGTGACTATAAGTTTTAATTAAATTATAAAAAATTACAGTGATAAATGATATGCTGACTGTCAAAAGCGCGTATATAAAGCACAATTCAGCAATGGTAGGAGAACCCTATGGGGGCAGAACAACTGGCACAGGAACAAACCCGTATCATTGACCAGATAAGACAGGCTGTCTCAGATGTTTTTATGGGACGTGGTCAGGCGATTGATCTCGCTTTGATCTGTCTTTTATCTGATGGTCATCTGTTGATTGAAGATGTACCGGGCTCTGGCAAAACAAGCCTGTCTGCGGCGTTGGCGCGCGCGTTGGGGCTTGATTTTAACCGCGTGCAATGCACCAATGATTTGCTGCCTGCTGATATTACGGGCTTATCTGTTTTTGACAGGCAAAGCGGCCAATTTTCAGTAAAAGAAGGGCCTGTATTCACCCAGATCTTGTTGGCTGATGAATTGAATCGTGCGCCATCTAAGACGCAATCTGCGTTATTACAGGCAATGGAAGAACGTGAAGTATCAATTGATACGGTCACAAAGCCTTTGCCAACCCCGTTCCTTGTGATTGCAACCCAAAATCCGCGTGAAAATATTGGGACATTTGATTTGCCAGAATCTCAGCTTGACCGGTTCTCCTTGTCTATGGCAATCGGGCGCCCTGATACAGATGTTCAAAGGCACATATTGAGCAAGGCGCCGCGGCGCTCTGAGAGCGTGCCTGCCATTGTGACTTCAGATGATGTGGTTGCCATGCAGGCTAAGGTGAGCGCAGTGACAGCCCATGATGATGTCATATCCTATTTGTTGCGCGTCTCTGATGAGATTGAGGCAAGATGTCATATCACCTTATCTGTTCGCTATCGCCAGCAGCTTCTCTCATTGGCAAGAGCGCATGCCTATTTGGCAGGTCGTGATTATGTCACGCCTGATGATGTCAAATCATTAGTGCCTCATTCTTTGTTTCACCGTCTTGGCCGAGGCGATAAAGCAGCGCGTCAGGATATGCTTGCAAGCGTGCTTGCCGAAACAGCTTTGCCATAGCCATTGCCCCGGATTACATAGGATAAAGGCCTATGGCGCTTTCAACCACAATCTCTCAAAAGATATCATTACGAAGACGCCCCATCATGCGTGTCAATTGGCGCCGTGTTTATGCTTTGCCGACAAGACACGGGCTGATGGTGGGCCTCGCTGTGTTTGGCGTTTTTGCCATTTCGGTGCGCATTCAGCATAATATGCTATTGCTGATGGCGGTCGCGTTATTTGTGATTTTCCTTATTTCTGTTATTTGGGCGGCGTTGAATTTGCACGGCATTAAAGGCGAGGTACGTGCGCAAAAAACCCTGATAGCTGCTAGTCCGGCACAGGTGGAATTTTATTTATTTGGCCGTCATGACTGCTATGATTTGCGCCTGAAATCTCCGTCATGGCATAAAAAGCGCAAAGCAGAAGTCACCTCACTTTATGCCGCTCATATCATGAATTTCACGCCTGCTAACAGAGGCAGGGAATTTGCACCGCCTTTTTTAATTGAAACACATTTTCCCTTTGGTCTGGTGCGGGTATGGCAATGGTTGTTTTTGCCGCCATTTTATGTGGCACCTGAGCCTGATTTTCAGGCCGCCCAATTATTGATGACAGGTCGCCAGCTTATGGCAGATACCGAAAGTGATGATAAAGGTGAGTTTAACGCAGACAGTCTGGAAAACTGGCAGGAAGGTGTGCCTTTATCGCGGATTAGCTGGAAACAATATGCTGCCAAAGACAGGTTGCTCTACAAAACAGGGGCAGCCTCCGGACATGATGTTGTGCGCCTGCATTTTCACGATATTGCGCTTGATGATTTTGAGGCGGTGCTGCGCGTTTTATGTGGCGGTGTTATCCTTGCCCATGAAGCTGGCCTGTCATTTGAATTAGCGCTTGATGATGGCATAGCGCAGCGATTTAGCCATGATGAGATTGATGAGGCGCTCCGGCGCCTTGCGATTTGCGGAAAGGATGTGACATGAGCCTGCCTGTCATACCCCGCCAATGGCAGGATGTCACCATGATGCAAAAAATGGCATTATGGCAGGCGCCTCTTATCCTGATTTTGTCATTGGAAATTGGCGCCTTCATGTGGCTGTTTTGGCTTTTATCATGGGGGTTGTCTTTTTTGCGCCGCTGGTGGATGCAATTACCTGTTGTGGCCGGGCTTATCGGGCTGTCTGTTCAGATGGTGCCTGTCAAATCAGCAGATTTTTTCATCTTAATGCTTGTGATTTTATTGCCTTTTACCTGGCGCCTTGATGAAGCAGAAGCAGAGAAAACAGGGCAAAGCAGCCTGTCACCGGCAGGATTATGCCCTAGTATATTTCTGGCAGGGTCTGTGTTTATCTTTCAGACACAATTCATTATCCTGCTTGCTGTTGTTGCCTGGCTTCTTTCGTTTTTGCTGTGGTTTACAACGGCACTGACAGGGTTTCGTTTATCAGCTTTATCGATCAGATGGCTTCCTATTCTGGCAGGGTCTGTGGCAACTGCCGCGGTGATTGTCACGCTTTTTACCTTTATACCGCGCCTTAGTACTGGCTTTATTCCCAGTTTTGCCACCGCCTCTCAGAAAATTGGCCTGACAGATGAATTGTCACCCGGCGGCATGAGTGATCTGTTAGCAAGTCAGGATGTTGCGTTCCGCGCTATACCGCAATCACAAACACAGCCTGCGCCTCGTTACTGGCGTGTTTATACATTATCCAGACAAAGTGGTGATAAATGGCGCCGCCTTGGTGATAATACCATTCAAAGCAATTTCTTCCTGCCAGAAGATGCAAGTGACGTGCGCTATCAGATTTTGGCTGATTCCCATGATCTGGCCTTTGTGCCGATTGCAGGATGGCCTGCCTCTTCTGCCAGAGCCAGTGCGCAAGGTTATGGCTATAATCAATTTGGTGAGGCCTTATTGGCACAAGGGCGTGACAGCAGGCAGATCTTTATCAACGCCTATGACAATGTCAGCCATATTTATGACTATCCGCGCGATGTCTCATTAAGCAGTGCGAATCCCCGCCTTCAGGCCTATGGGCGCGAATTGCGTCAAAGATATGCAAAAGATGATGAGCTGATAGCAGCGGTCATGACAGAATTCTCAGATGCTTTTTTATATGACACAACTGTCAGCTATCCATCATCAAATGCGCTTGATAGTTTCTTTTTTGAAACCAAGATTGGGTATTGCAGCTATTTTGCGACCACCCTTGCCACGATTTTGCGCGCAGCCGGCATAGATGCGCATGTGGTCACTGGTTATATGGGCGGTGAATGGAATAATTTTGGCAATTACTGGCTTGTAAAACAGTCAGATGCGCATGCCTGGGTCGAAGCGCGCACAGAAGATGGCACATGGCAGCGTCTGGATCCCACTTTGGCCGCGATGCAATTATCAACCGCGCGCTTTCAGGGGCTTGCCACTTTTGGAGAGACTGAATTAGACGGGCGCCCCCTCATACAGAGCCAAGAACGCAGTTTTTGGGATAGTATAGAGATCGCTGTTGCCTTTGCTGATTCTTTGAACCTGCGTGTTACTCTGGCCATTATGAATTATGGCGATACATCTGTCGGCGAAGGTGAGGCGAAAAAAGGCGAAGATAATTTTGCCCTCTTACTGGCGGCGATTGGTCTTGCTGTGACCATGATTTTTGTCGTGATAGGTGTGTTGCGCTTATCATCAGGGCGTATGCCGGGGCGGCCATCAGAAGAACGCGCCCTTGAAAAGGTGATTGCAAGCTACGCAAAAGACCGTCTTTCAGGGGAGACGCTTGTTGAATATGCCTCACGCCTTGCGGCGCTTGATGTGAGGCTGTCACAAAAAGCCATCATCATAGCTGAGATGATCTATGAGACACGCTTCTCAGGCAAGCCTGTCACCAAAGAGGCAAAATCTGTCATTCAGACAAAGATGAGCCAATTATTGCGTGACATTAAATCAGCTAAAAAGGCTTTGAAATCGTAACAGAGGCCTCACCAGAATATTTCTGGAAATTGGCAATATTTGATTTTGCGCTGGCATATTTTGCGGCAAGCGTCATATAGGCTTCCTGCCCGTTTGGCGGCCCGAAACTCTCAAGACCAATCAGATAATTCGCTCTGATGGTTGAGATTTTATCAGCGCGTTTTTTCGTGGTGCTGTAAAGGCTGTCAATGGCCCGATATTTATCCTGGGCATAATCAAAGGTGACAGAGGTGACGCCGGGCAAAAGCTGTGTTGAATAGGTCACAGAGACGCCATTTGTGCGCTTGGCATTTTTCATCGCTGTGGCGCGTGCGGTTGAGGTGCGTGTATCAAGTGATAAGCGCCCAAATGAATATGATTTTGCAATGCCGGCTGTCAGCCCTTTTGTATTGCCAGTCTTATCTGTGCCGGAGCCATCTTTGGCTGCTTTTAACACCTGACGTGTCAAAGAGGCGCCAAATGTGGCAGACAGGCCGCCAGACAGACCGCGCAGATAGGTGAGCCTTGTATCATAGCTGTTCATATAATGGCGATCATCAATATGAATGCGGTTAGCCCCAAGTGATGTGCGCAAAACGCCGGACTGGAATGTATCAGAATACAGAGCGGTAAGCCCCAATGTTGATAAATCGCCGGCATTGTAAGTGGCATAATCTCTGGTCGATAAGTTCAAAGACAGATTGATATCTTGTGGCAATTGTGAAATCAGCCGCCGTTTCAGATTCACATTGATGTTGGCAGTTGTGAATTCTTCTGCGGTTGCTCTTTTTGAAAAAGTACCGCCACCTTCAGCCTTGTTTTCTCTGGAACCACCGGCAGGGTTATCAGCGATACCGCCACCAACAGACACAAAGCCGGTAAAGTTATAAGCACTTTTCTCATCTTCAATTTGCTTGATAATCGCGCTTGCTTCTTGTTTTTGAGTATCTGTTGCCTCATCATTTTCAAGAATCAGTTTTGACAAGCGCTCTGATTCAGGCTTGTTGCCAAGGCGCAATTGAACAGCCGCCAGCAAAGATTGCGCTTCTGCATTAGAGGGAAGCAATATCAAAATCCGCTCTAATGTTCCTGAGGCTTCTTTCAGGTTGCCATTTTTTAACTGGATAGACGCAAGTTGAAAATTCAGCAGAATATTGCCAGGATCAGCAAAGACAGCATCAAAAGCCTGCTCTTCGGTCAGGGGCGCATTTTCCTGCGCGTGACTGGCTGTCACTGGCAAAAGGCAAATGGTGGCTAAAACAACAAGACGCTTAAACATTACGTGGTACTCATCAAATACTAACTACATTAGTCATAAAACAATCATAGCAGACATGCAAATTATCTAAATTGTTCATCGTAATATGCCAATAGTGTTTTTGGATAATCCGTTGCGCTACTCAAATGCTTGCGCAGCTTTTGGAAGTCCTTTTGCGCAGATTTTGGTCTGTCAATGGCAAGGCGGGCTACTTCATCATGAAAGGCTCTTGTCTCTTGAGACAAAGGCAGATGACTGTGAACAATTTCTGCTTCGGCGCGCCCTCTGATAGGAATAGCGTTGATTTCAATCAAATCAGGATGATCAGCGCCTGTTGCCGCTTTATGTGAAAATGCCAGAGGCAGGCCTGTTTGTTTGCCAAATGGCTCAAGCCGTGCCGCTAAATTTACTGTATCGCCGACCACTGAATAAGATAATCTTGTTTTGGAACCAAAATTACCAACGACCACTTCACCAGTTGCAATGCCAACGCCAATGCGGATTTGGTGTCCTTTTATGGCCTCAGGTAAATGCGGGGCAAGCATCGCATTTATATGATCAAGATGATTATCAAGAGCGATAGCGGCCTCAATAGCGCGCTTTGCGTGATCTGCCTGTGCAATTGGCGCGTTCCAAAAGGCCATAATCGCATCCCCGATATATTTATCCAAAGTCCCCCCATGGCGCATGATGACAGAGGTGGCTTCATCCAAAATAATATTGATGATTTTTGTTAAGGTTTGAGGTTGCTTGGACAGTGTTTCTGATAAGGTGGTAAAGCCTCTGACGTCCATAAACATGACAGAGATATCTGTGGTCACACCGCCCAATTCTGGTGACTGGCCGCTTTGTTCAATCTCTTTGACCATGGTTGGTGACAGATATTGCCCAAAGGCGCCTCTTAACTGGCGCCTGTTTGCCTCTTCACGAAAGGCGCGCACCATTAACAGGGTTATGCTTGCCACACCAATTTGCACAAGCATCATGACCGCATTGGTAAGATAGGCGTGTGTTACAAAGAGTTGAAATGCGCCGAAGGCTGTTGCCATCAACACAAACATCATGGTGATAATTGAAGCGATAATGCTGACACGTGCGATGATAAGCCCGATGATGACAGATATCACAAAGGCAATGGCGATCTCAGCCACAACAAGTAATTGTGATGATTTCAGAGTGTGTCCAGAAAGCATCTGATGTAAGGCTTGCAAATGGATAAGACCGCCTGGAATAGCAGCTTCAAGATTGGTTGAATGGATATCTTTCAGGCCCGCTGCTGAGGCGCCGATGAGGACAAATGCCCCGTTAAGCCTGTCAAACAGATTCACATCTTCAAACACATCACTGGCAGAGACAATCGTAAATCTGTCTGAATAGCCATGATGAAGGGGAAGGCGGCCAAATTCATCAGCATTGACAACCACACGCCCTGATCTGATTTGATTATTGGTGGTGCCTGTGTCTTGCGAAATTTTCAGAATATGCCCTTTTGCGCCTTGTGCAAGGCGCAGCATTTCAAGACTGATAGACGGCACAATGCGGCTTTGACCATCTTCATCAAAGCGGGCAATTAAGGGCACATTGCGCACAATGCTGTCTCTTTCCAAAGACAGGCTAACAAAGCCTGAACCGGGTGCTTGTTGCAGCTTTGCCACCGGCGATAGTAAATTTTTGGCTGTCAGTAACGGGATATCACTATCACCAATGACAGAAACAGAGGCAGGCAGGAAAGGCGTATTCGCGCTATCTGCTGAGGTTAAAGAAAACGCCAATATTGACGGTGTATAAGATAGCATCTCGCCAAATAAGGCATCCCCATCGGGCAGCACATCCGACAGATCGCCATCTGCCAGACCGCCAAGCGCTTCGATAGCGGGCGCATTAAACCTGTCATCTTCTGAGAATAACACATCAAAGGCGATAGCCGCAGGTTCCTGAAGGCCGATATTCTGGAGCAAAACAGCCATATATTGGCGCGGCCATGGCCATTGCCCATAGCGCGCCAATGAGGCTTCATCAATATCAATAAAGACCATCTGCTTTGCAAGCTCTGGCTCTTTGTCAAAAGGCGCAATTTGTGTGTAGAGATCCAAAGATAAATCGCGACTGTTTGATCGCAGGCTATAGACATCAGAAATGGCCGCTATGGCAAGCAGGACTGGTAAGATGAGAGCCATTAATAAAGGGCGTGCTATTTGCGATAAAAAGGCCATCTGTTTTTATCCGGCAAACGCATCGCCCGCAGAGAAGATTGGCAAATATAACGCCACCACCATCGCCCCGATCATGGCCCCCACAAAGACAATCATTAACGGTTCAATCACCGTTGACAGACCATCGACCACAGACTGAAACTCTTCTTCATAATATTTTGCGATAGATTCAAGCATTTCATCCATATTACCTGTACGCTCTCCGACCGCCATCAATTGTGATAAGGCAAGAGGAAATACTTTTTCATCAGCGAATAACTTGGATAAAGGCGCACCAGAGACAATGCGCGCCTGAATACGATCCATCGCTTCTACAAACAACACATTGGTTGAGACGGTTGAACAGACTTTGAGCGCTTCAACAATGGTCACACCTGCGGCAAGCAAATTGGCAAGCAATAGCGACATACGCGCAACAGTTGATTTGGTGATGATATCGCCAACCAAAGGCAGGCGTAAGGCAACAAACGACTTAATTTTTCGGAAAATACGAACATATTTACTCAAAAATTTATTGGTCAGAAATACGAATATAACAGTCGCAACAACCCGCCCGACATTTTCCCCTTTTTGAATCCAGTTAGAGGCATCAACAATGGCCTGAGTCGGGGCAGGTAATTCAGCACCAAGGCCTTCAAACATTTCCTGGAAAGTCGGCACCACATTTGTCAGCATGAAATAAGAAATGGTCACTGTGATCACAACAAGTGTGATGGGATAGAACAGGGCCGATTTAATCCCCGCCTTAATGGTCTGCTGTTTTTCAAGCATTTCAGTTAATCTGTCCAAAAAGGTATCAAGGCGCCCTGATAACTCGCCTGCTTCAACCATATTCAGATAGACATTATCAAAATAGCGTGTATGCGCCCGAAAGGATTGTGATAAAGAGGCGCCGCCATTAAGGCGTGTGATCATATCATTATTGACGCGCTTCAAATTGGCATTTTTTGTCTGAGATGAGACCAGAATCATCGCTTCGACAATTGGCAGGCCTGCTCGCATCATGGTTGATATTTTCTTTGTAAAAACAAGGATTTCTTTTGCCGGAATAGACCCGAATGGTCCCCATGTGATCTCAATATCAAGAGATGATTTCTGCTTTGGCTTGACTTCCTTTAGGACCACATCACGCAATCCTTCTTCGCGCAATTGTTTTTTGGCCTGAACAAGCCCTGCGACTTCTATCTCACCTTTGACTTTTTTGCCTTTTTTCTTGGCTTTATAGGTGAATTTTTTTAGCTGCTCTGCCATATCTCACCCCTTACTGTTACAGCACCAGAATGCGGGTATATTCCGCGACTGAAAACACGCCTTCTTTGACAAAATCACGGGCGATTTCCTGCATGGTTCTAAAGCCGTCATGACGCGCGGCTTCAAGCAATTCTGGTGCAAGCGCTTGTCTTAAAATCGCTTCTTCAAGCTCAGGGTTAATGCGCATCACCTCATAGACGCCGCGCCGCCCTTTATAACCTGAGCCGCCACATTTATCACAACCAACCCCAATTTTGGCCTCAATATGCGGAATTTCTTCTTCTGTGAACCCAATTTTCTTGAGTGATTCAGGGGTCGCTTGCGGATCTGGCGCCAGACAATTCTGACAATTTGGCCGCCCAAGACGCTGTGCCATGATAAGGCTTGTGGCAGCGGCAATCATAAAAGGTGGCACGCCCATATTCATCAGACGCGTGATGGTCGAGACAGCATCATTCGTATGTAATGTTGATAAGAGTAAATGGCCTGTCAAAGCCGCTTTCACGGCGATTTCAACGGTTTCCTGATCTCTGATCTCACCAACCAATATGACTTCTGGGTCCTGACGCAAAAAGGCACGCAAAATCGCATTAAATGTCAGGCCAATTTTCTCATTTGCCTGTGTTTGTGCCACCCCTTCAAGATAATATTCGACAGGATCTTCTGCTGTCATAATATTGGTTTCAGGCTCATTAATATGCTGCAAGCACCCGTAAAGCGTTGTTGTCTTGCCAGAACCAGTCGGGCCTGTCACCAACACCATGCCTTGCGGGGCGGTGATGGCATCGACAATCTTGTTATAATTGGCGTCTGTCAGACCAATGCGGCTTAATGATAGAGACGGATCACCCTTCAGGATACGCATGACAATACGTTCACCATATTTGCCTGGCAAAACATTAAAGCGAAAATCAATATCTTCACCGCCATAATGAATGGTGATACCCCCATCCTGCGGCAGTCTTTTTTCTGAGATATCACAATCAGCCAGAATCTTGAAGCGCGTGACAACGCCTAAAAAATGCTTGAAAACATAGTCAGAATATTCATGGCGAATGACAAGCCGCCCATCAATGCGAAAGCGGATACGTGCTATGTCACGAAAAGGCTCAATGTGAATATCTGATGTGCCGGTATCAATAGAGGAATGCAGAATATGATCACAAAATTCCGGCACAAGAGAATCATCATCAACCGGAAATTTTGAGCGCCGTTTGGCAGAAATCACCTCTGCTTCAGCTTTTTGTTTTTTCTCAGCGGCATCAAGAACTGCTTTGATACGTTCATGCGCGCGTAAATTTTCAAAATTGGTGAGCGTTATCAGCTGAAACTCAATATTGAAATTTGATAAATTTTTCAGCTGACCTGCCAGAGAGGCAGTTGACGGATCAACAATGGCAACACGCAAAAACCGTGCCTCTACCTCATAAGGCATTGCCAGATGATCATCAATAAATTGCTTTGGTATTAGAGGCAAAGCGCGTACATCCACCTGCTTTGCTTCTAAGGTGGTACGGCGCAGGGCATAGGCACGTGATATGACAGTATGAACCAGCTCTTCATCCACACCTTCATTACGAATAAGCTGGACTAAGATATCACTTGGGCCCTGAGCGGTGGAACGCGCTTCTTGCAATTTTGCCCCGTCAACACGATTTGCGGTTTGCAAAACGCGTATGACTTTGTCAGCGACTTCATTTTCATAGATTGCCATAAGGGGCTATCCTAATTTGAACCAGGTGGTGTTAACAATTCAGGCTGTGCTGCCTGCGCTGGTTGCTGCTGAGCGGGCTGAAAGGGTCTTTCTGCAATGTAATCAAGCGGCAATTGCGATATCTGACCATCATCAGAGACAAGCACAACGGCGGCAGGTGTGATTTTGACAATTTGATCAACACCATTGCCAAGCATATCGCCTTCTTTTACCTGAAGAAGCTCTTGTGATGTGCTTTGCAGATCAAAAACAGATGACTGGTCATCCAAAATAGTGGCAATTGCATCAGCAGACAGGCGTAGCATGGCTGTGGAGGTGAAGGTATCAAGAGGCTCATATCCCGGATATTCCAGAACAGCATAACAGTCTGATACAATGCCATTTGAGAGTTTGAGAAGAATCTCGCAATAATTTTCGGCATGAGACACACTGTGAAGCGGCCCGATATCAAGATCGATACCAACATTGGTATCACGCAAGATGAAATGACCACCAATATAATCTTCCATAATGGCTTTCAGATTGATTGCCGCCTGACGCGCCTCAGCTGAATTGTTAAATGAACCAAGACGAAGATAGGGAATTTGCGGGCGTGAGCCAGCTGTCACATCCTGATTACTTGCCTCAAAAATTTGTCCTCTGGCACTGCCCTCTGTCACAGCAAGGGCAGCCACACGATACAAATTAACGCTAAGAGCTCGCACATTAGACTCACCAAGCAAATCTTTGCCAACGCGCGCTGAACCCATGGTCTGGCCATTTGGTTCTGGTAAGCTTAACCCGTCACTGGCCTGATCAGCGGCTCTGTTAATGCCTCGGGCAAAAGGATCGTCAAGATCAAGCACTTCAGGGGCGTTTAATGATGTCTCTTGCGCCAGTGAGATAGGGCTTGTCAAAAGACAAAAGCTTGCAAGGAAAAGACCTGCCGCCTTTGTAACGCTGTTATAGACTGTCGATGATGTTAGATGCTTTCGCATTCGTTGAGACCTTTTACAGACAATCGTTTAGTTCTTTCTAATACAATAAAGCAACATTGCGATGATTGGTAAGTTTTTTTTCTATTTGGTCTGTTGGTTTTATCAATTTGAATGATGCTAGATAGAGGACGGTAAAATGATTTGCGCCCTAATCTCCATCAACCCTGTTTCCGGATTAATCGCAATTGACTCTGTTGGGATGCTGATTGCGCGTTGTGATCTGATAAATTTATTCCGCAGTAACAGCCAGTCAACATAGCTTCCGGTCACCTCAAGATTAACAGATGTTCCGATAATTGCCTGTGCCACAAGCGGGAAGGGGGCAACTGTCAGAGGCTTTACCTCAAGCCCGGCCGCTTCAAGCTGTTGTGCAAGCTCTTCTAAGCTGGCGGCTGCGTCAGCGCGGGGCACAAAGCTTGATGTAAAGGCTGTTATTTGACCTCTTCTTGCTTTTCGTGTTTCCGCCATAGCAGCGATTTGTGGTCTGTTTGTCACAATGGAGCGCTTTAATGATTCTAACTCAGATAAAATGCGCAAATTCTCGTTGGTTTGCGGTATCAAAATAGCGGTGTTCAGCATGAAAGGACCAATGATGAAAATCAGGATCATGAAGATCCACAACACAACACCTGCAATCGCATTACCATTGGCTTCGCGCAGATAACGGGCACGCGAAAAGCGTGTTTTAGCCAATTTCTTGCGCCTTTTGGCACGCTTTTTCTCTTCTGCCTTTTCTTTGGCTGTTGCCAGCTTTTCGGCTTTTTTCTTTTCTTTTTCAGCTTTTTTCTGTGCGGCGGCGGCTCTTTTTTCCTCGCGTGTCAGCTTGCCTTTTTTGGCCTTGGCCGCTGTTGGTTGCTCTGCGGCCTCATCTGATGGCTGTGTTGCAAAAGGAAAGCCGGCAGGCGGGGCTGAATCTGCTGTTAACGGGGCTTGTGGGGCCATCCCCTGTTGCATCATGGCCTGAGGCGCCATCCCCTGTTG
>JBMHBX010000062.1:0-31593 GCA_049890215.1 Puniceispirillaceae bacterium (SeqCode)
AGGCGTTCCGGCTAACAGCAGATAGAATAAGCCGGAAGCAATGGCAATGATCGCTGCTATTTTGTGGTGTGGCCATCTTTGTGAGATCTGTAATGGCAGGGCCATAAAGCTGCATAACAAACCATAGACACCAAAGCAAAATAGGCCCATATGCAGGCCTGATATGGCTAGTAAATGCGCAAGACCAGCTTTTCGAAATGCCTCATAAAATGTTTTTTGCGAAAAATTACGCTCTCCAATAAGCAACGCTTTGGCAAGCAAGGCAGATGGGCCGGCAATTTGTTTGTCAATATCTCTTGAAATCGCAGATCGCAAACGGGTAATGACAGTCTGTTTTGTCGGGCTGTCAGTTTTGATAATGCGTATCCCTCTGCCATAGCCTGTTGCAACGATTCCTTCACGCCATGATTTGCGCGCATAATCAGGCCAGGACGCAAAAAGAGGCACCGATAAAGGATATAAAATCACCCTGCCGCTCATCCTGTCACCAGGGACAATTGCCACATCTGGCTTTTGATCAATCACAAGGCGGATAATGTCATCTTTATGGAACTCTGCCATCTCCTCTATATCAAGCACATCTGAAACCCAGATACGCATTCTGTCTTTTGTCTGATGTTCTATTTTGAGAATTTTGGCATTGATTGGTATTTGTGTTTGTGAAGATAAAAGCGGCTTTTCAAACAGCGCTTGTTCACTCATCACCGCCATGATCGCCGCTGCCATGCTAAGGCTTGCTGTCACAAACACAATGCGGTGTATCGCAGGCCCGTACATAATCAGTAATAACAAGACAAATTGCACACTAATCAGATGGACAGGACCAAACGCATCAACTAGCAACATTGTGACCATCAAACAGGCACTCATCACACAGCTCATGCTTTGTTTCAGCATAGAAGGACTGACTTGCTGCATCTGCGCAACTGATTTATTTTCCAATGGAAGATTAGTCATTTTTGCGCTACATCCTGTATTGTGATTGCAAAAGAGATTGATCACAGACGATTTCACACAAAATTGGTTAAAAATTTATGAGCGTTAGAACAAGATTTGCCCCTTCCCCGACTGGCTTTTTGCATATTGGCGGCGCACGTACAGCTTTATTTAATTATGTATTTGCAAGGGCGCATGGCGGCCAATATTTGTTGCGTATCGAAGATACAGACAAGGCGCGCTCAACGACAGAGGCGATTGAGGCGATACATAACGGCTTATCATGGCTTGGTCTTGACGGTGATGAGCCTGTTATCATGCAGTCTGATCGTTCTGAAAGACATAAGGAAGTTGCGCAAATATTGCTTGATTCAGGGCATGCTTATAAATGCTATTTATCAGATGCCGAACTCTCAGCCCTTCGTGAAGAGGCGCATAAAACAGGTCAGGCCATACGCTCACCCTGGCGGGACAAATCTGGCGATGAGGCACCACATAACGCCTCTTTTGTTGTGCGTCTGAAAATGCCTGATGATGGCACGATCACCATAAATGATTTGGTCCAGGGGCAAGTGCAAATCACTGCCAGACAGCTTGATGATATGGTGATTTTGCGCTCAGACGGCACCCCTGTTTATATGTTGGCAGTTGTGGTTGATGATCATGATATGGATATCACCCATATCATCAGAGGTGATGATCACCTCAATAATGCATTCCGCCAGCTAATGGTCTATGAGGCTCTTGGATGGCAGGCACCTGCCTTTGCCCATATTCCCCTTATTCATGGCGCAGATGGGGCCAAATTATCCAAACGCCACGGCGCTCTTGGCGTTGATAGCTATCAAGATGACGGCTATCTTTCTCAGGCAATATGTAATTATCTGATGCGTCTTGGCTGGTCATATGGTGATGAGGAATATTTCACACTTGCGCAAGCCATTGAGTGGTTTGATATCGCCAAAGTTGGCAAGGCCCCTGCTCGTTTTGATACTGAAAAACTGCGCTCTGTTAATCAATTTCACCTAAGACAGGCAGATCCGAATGATCTGGCAGATAAAATCTTGCAACACTATGAGGCGGACAGATTATCACCAAATGCCAAATCACGCCTGACCTCCTTAATGCCACTTCTGACAGACAGAGCGCAGACCCTTAATGAATTATCATCCGGACAGGAATATCTTGTCTATGATGGCGCTGTTTCCATGCAGGAAGACGCCGCCGCCCTTCTGAGTGAAGAGGCATCCGCCTTGCTCCTGAAATTTGCTGATTATCTGCCTGAACAGATATCATCTCTTGACCATTTGAAAGAGATCTTGAATGCGTTTCTGGATGGTCAGGGGCTGAAAATGAAGCATATAGGCTTGCCTTTGCGCGCTGTTTTAACAGGGACGAAATCTTCACCTTCTATCACTGACATCATTGTCGCTCTTGGTCACGAAGAAGTCGTAAACCGCATAAAGTCTAGTTGCTAATTTTACCCATTTAGGCTATCATTCGCCAAACCTTTCAAAGCGTCTGTCTGGCAGATAGCGCCTTACATTTATTGGGTCCGGGGGATTAAGATGTCTGAAAACAAGTCAGTCTATTTAGTAGATAAGCAATCTGGTGAAGAAACAGAATTACCTGTCATTAGCGGCTCAGTCGGCCCGGATGTAGTTGATATCCGCAAATTATATGGCGCCACCGGCATGTTTACCTATGATCCTGGCTATGGTGCGACAGGCTCATGTGAATCAGGTCTTACCTATATTGACGGTGAAAAAGGCATATTACTTCACCGCGGCTATCCGATTGAACAGCTTGCCGAACAATCAGACTTTCTGGAAGTAGCCTATTTGCTTTTGAATGGTGAACTTCCCAATCAGGAAGAAAAAGCTGAATTTGATGACGCAATCACACGTCATACGATGGTTCATGAACAGCTATCTCAATTTTACCGCGGTTTTCGCCGTGATGCGCATCCCATGGCTATTTTATGTGGTGTAACAGGCGCCCTGTCAGCATTTTATCATGACTCAACAGATATAGCAGATCCTGTACAACGGATGATCGCCTCTCGCCGTCTTATTGCGAAAATGCCGACACTTGCAGCGATGGCTTATAAATATTCTATTGGTCAGCCATTTAATTATCCGCGCAATGATTTGAATTATGCTGAAAACTTCTTGCAGATGTGTTTTTCCGTCCCTGCAGAGGAGTATCAGCCTGATTCTGTCCTATCAAGAGCGATGGATAAGATACTGATTTTACATGCTGATCACGAACAAAATGCATCTACCTCAACAGTTCGTCTGGCAGGCTCATCCGGTGCCAATCCATTTGCCTGCATTGCAGCTGGCATTGCCTCATTATGGGGACCGGCTCATGGTGGTGCGAATGAGGCTGTTCTTGATATGCTGAATGAAATTGGCGACAAGAGCCGCCTGTCAGAATATGTCAATAAGGCGCGTGATAAGGATGATCCGTTCCGCCTATTTGGTTTTGGGCACCGTGTGTACAAGAATTTTGACCCACGCGCAAAAGTTATGCGCCAGACATGCCATGAAGTGCTTGGCAAATTAGGGATTAATGATCCCCTTCTGGAATTGGCAATGGAACTGGAAGAGCTTGCATTAAAGGACCAATATTTCATTGATAAAAAGCTATATCCGAATGTTGATTTCTATTCAGGCATCATCTTAAAGGCACTGGGTTTCCCAACATCCATGTTCACTGTGTTATTTGCAGTCGCAAGAACAGTGGGCTGGATTTCACAATGGAAAGAAATGATTGAAGATCCGACACAGCGCATTGGCCGCCCGCGTCAGCTTTATACAGGCCCGTCTGTACGTGATTATAAAGATTTAGCCTCTCGTTAAGATAGACCAAACAGTAAGAATACAAAAGGCAGCCTCTGGCTGCCTTTTTTATGATAAATGCATAGACTCAAGTGCGCTATCAATCGCCTCTTCAAAAGACCTGTCAGATGTTCTCAGAGAGCTCCTCAAATTATCTGCCTGCTTTTGAACCCTCTTATCTGCCCTTTTATCAGACAAAATCATCTTAAGGCTGTGAGCGATTTTCTGCCCATCCACTTGTTTTTGAAACAAAAAAGGATAGACCTCTTCGCCCAGGATGATATTCGGCAAAACAGGATCAGCCTTCTTAAAGCGCCATTTCATAATGGTCGCCACCAAAGGCGGCAATTGATATACAACAAGCCCAGGTATTGCACAAAGAGCCGCCTCTAACGTGACAGTCCCGGAGGCAGCAACCATCACATGATGAGAGGAAAATGCCTCCTGAAGGGATGCCTTGCCTGTTACAATCGCGCAATCATGACCGGCAACGATATCTTCAATCACAGGCTTCATCTCTTCTATGGTGGCAATTGTGATTTGAATATCTAATGCAGCCCCAAGATCAGATGCCGCCTCAAGAAAGACAGGCAATAATTTGGTGATTTCGGCGCGCCGTGACCCCGGCAGTATCAGCAGTTTTGTTACCTCACTTTGCGAGGTCTGACGGCGCAAAACGCTGTCATAAGCTGCCGGATGGCCAATAAAACGCGCCTTTATTTTTGTATCATCAAACAGGCTTTGCTCCATAGGGAACAAACATAACAGCCCGTCAAAATAACGCTCAAAATCATGCCTACGACCAGCACCATAAGCCCAGATAGTGGGCGCCACCATATGAATGATAGGCGCTGACCAGCCATGCTGTTTCATATTCTGGCGCACTGCTTTGGCAAAGCGCACAGAAAATGCTTTGGCATCAATTGTGAATATAATCTTTGGCCGCAATTGACAGACAGCCTCTACCAGAGATGAAAATAACCTCTTTAACCGGGGATAGCTACGCAATGCCTGGCCTATTCCAATGACCTGAAGCGCCTCATAATCCTGCTCGCAAATCAGCCCCTCTTTTTTCATCAAAGGGCCGCCAATACCATGCCATTGATACCGGTCTTTTTGAGACCGCATAAGAAAGGCTGCTAATGTATCGCCTGACGGCTCACCTGCAATGATAAAGGCATCTTCGCTCATGCCATTTCTTCTTCATCAAAGGACACAGATAATAATCTGATATCATGCGCCTGACATAATGCTTCGATCTCTTGCATAGGCGCGGCAAGCACGCAGTGTTCAGCCTCAATTGCGATGATATTAATGCCTGCCTTTGCACATAATAAGATGGTATCAGGCCCCATAACAGGCGGATCAAGCATTTTATTCTGAGCTGTTTTAGACGCTTTGAAAAATAAACTTATCTGCGCAGGGTCACGCAATTCTGCTGAGCGTTGGATCATATTATCTGTGCCCTCAGCCCCTTCAATCGCCAGTACGCGGCGTCCCTGAATAATGGCTGACTGCCCCACATCAAGCGCTCCTAGCGCTATATGAAGGCGTTTTGCAACAACAAGGCTGTCATGCGGATAATCTGAATGCGGGTTTGTATCATATCCGCTGGGCAATTTCTGGTCCGGAATGACTGATTGCAAAGGTATGACCTGCAGGCCTTCACTCATCATCACTGCCAAAATCGCCCGCAAAGCCGCATCATCTCCTTCTGATAACGTCTGTGCCAATAGCTGTGCGGCTGTCTTATCGACTGGCAAATCAGGGCTTATGCGTGGCCTTTCTACCTTTCCAACCATCACAATATTTGTCACCTTGCGTTCCAGAAAATACTGAATGATTGATTCAATCTGTGTGACATAAAATGAGACAGGACGAAACCTCGAAAGATCATCGCAATCCTGCCCTGATAATGTCACTATGACAGGCTCAACGCCTCTTGCTTCGCTAAGCGTTGCGACCAGATAAGGCAGCTTTCCACCGCCTGCGATGATCCCTAATCTTTCCATCTATGACATCTTTGGCAGAGATAATGGCCGGGAAGCATCAGCCTTGATAAAGGTAATCATATCCTGAACAGCCGGCAAATCCCCATAATGCTGCGCCACTTTTTCTAAATTATCTTTGAAGATTCCCTCTGCCAGAAACAGTGCATCATAAGCAGCTTTTATGGCACGAACTTCCTCTTTTGGCATGCCGCGCCGCCGCATACCCACAAGGTTTAAGCCCTGCATCATGCCTCTTTCACCATAAACATTGCCATAGGGTATCACATCCGCGATAACCGCCGTTAGCCCCCCAATCATCGCACTATGACCGACACGCACAAATTGGTGCGCTGCTGAATAGGCGCCAAAATACACATGATCAGCCACCTCACAATGGCCGCCAAGGGCCGCATTTTGTCCCAAAATAAAATGATCACCAACAACACAATCATGCGCCACATGGCTTGATGCCATGAACATACCATCATTGCCTATGACCGTTTTCATATGACCAAGCTTTGTGCCAATATGCATGGTGACATGCTCTCTGATGATATTATTATCACCAATAATCAGCTCTGATGGCTCGCCTTCATAACGCAAATGTTGAGGCGCCTTGCCAAGACAGGCAAATGAAAAAATCTCACAATTTTTCCCAATAGTGGTTCTGCCATCAATCACAACATGAGGGTGAATAATACAATCATCATCAATCACAACATGTGGCCCGATAACACTATAGGCGCCCACAACCACAGATGATGCAATCTGCGCCTGTTTATCAATTATGGCAGTTGGGTGAATGTTACTCATAAGGGTGTCGCACTTCTATTGAGGGTCAATCATCATTGCCGAGAACTGGCATTCCGTTACTTTTTTGCCTTCGACATGCGCTTCACCTGTAAATTTCCACAAAGGCCCTCTGGCAGAGACTTTTTTTACCTTCAATTCAAGCAAACAACCTGGCAAGACTGGTTTGCGGAACTTCACACCGTCAATTGTGGTGAAAAACACAAGCTTATCATCTGTCTCATTCCCTAAAGTCGCAGAGACCAGACAAGCAGCGGTTTGCGCTAATGCTTCTACAATCAAAACACCTGGCATTACCGGATGACCGGGAAAATGACCTTCAAAATAAGGCTCATTGCTGCTGACGGCACGAATACCTGTCGCGCTTTCATCTGCGACAATGTCAATGACCTTATCAATCAGCAAAAAAGGCGGACGATGAGGCAATGCCTTCAGAACCGCGCCATAATCCATTTCTGTGACAACATCACTCATTTGTCTTTCTCCTTTGAACGCTTTTTCACTAAGGCTTTGATGGCCGCAACCTCTCGCCAATGCTGGGTGGCAGGCACAGCAGGATTGCCGCCATAATTGCCTGCCTTATCAATATCTTTCAGAACTTTAGCAGCTGATAAAATGATGGCACCATCAGCGATTGTCACATGATCTTTAATGCCAACCTGCCCTGCTAAAATGCAGTTATTACCAATAACAGCACTCCCTGCAATGCCGACTTGCCCAAGTATAATTGCCGTCTTACCAATGCGCACATTATGCGCGATATGGACCAAATTATCCATCATCGACCCTTGCCCGATAATGGTGTTACCCAAAACACCTCTGTCAATCGCACAATGAGCGCCAATGGCGCATTTATCGTGAATTTCAACCAAACCCAAATGAGGCAGATGGACGGCGCCAGATGACGTCATCTCAAAGCCAAACCCCTCCTTGCCAATAACGCTATGTGGTCCGATTTTTACATCATTGCCAATACGGCTATATAAGATAACAGCATGAGCACCGATATCACATGCTGTTCCGATGACACAATTGCGCCCTATCACGACATGCGGGCCGATAACACATCCCTCACCTATGCTGACGCCTTCTTCAATAATGGCATAAGCGCCAATTGAGACATTTTTGCCAATTTTTGCTGAAGGCGCTATTTGCGCACTCTCAGAGATACAAGGCGCCTTATGTTCCTGATAAAGACGCGCTATCACTTGCGCAAATGCAAGGCGCGGATTATCAGCGACAAAGATAGCTGCCATTGACGGGCACAAAGGCGCAATTTTTGCTGTTGTGATGATTGTTATATCTGATGTGCCGCCAATCTGTTCAATAAAATCAGTATCCTGAATAAAGATCAAAGCACCTGCTTTTGCCTCTTCAGGCCGGCAGGCATGTGTGATCTGAACATCGCGACCGTTCGTTAATGCGCCTTGTGTTATATCAGCCAATTGAGACGAGGCGATAGGCCGGGATATCTGATAAAAATGCGGATCTACTGCCACGATATAACCTTACCTGTGGTTAGAATGGTAACTCACCAACTTCAATACGTGCGTTCTTTGTGCGCTCATTTAGCATCTCAAGCACTTCATCTGTGATGTTCAAACCAGGACGGAATATAAGCGCTGTTTCCTTTGTCATGACCAAATCAAGCTGCTCTCTCTGGGCAATGCTTGTGACAATTTCAACAGCGATTTCTCTCAGATTATCCTGTGCTTGCTGAAAAGCCTGATCAAGCGAATTTCGCTTGAATTGTATCTCACGCTGTATTGTTGACACATCTTCCTGAAAGGCCTGGACCTCAGCGTTGAAATCAGTCTCAGATAACACAGAGCGCTTCAGATTAAGCTCACGCTCTCTTTGCAGGAGCTTTGCTTCTCTTTCTTGAAATTCAGCTGAAAATTCTGCCTTTTTGGCATCAAGCAAATCTCTGATAGTCGTTGTTGCAGACGCGTTGCGCAACACATAAGCAAGATCAATCAAAGCAACTCTTTGTGTGGCAAACACACTTTCATCTGCTGTTTGCGCCATGGCAGGTGACATGGCACTTCCCACCCAAAGCAGGCAGGCAATGATAAAATGGGCTAGTCTCATGCCTCTCCCCTATAATCTTGTGCCGATTGTGAATTGGAACCGGCGCGTTCTGTCATAAGATTTGCGTTCAATTGCATCAGCCCAATAGAAGGACAGAGGACCAATCGCAGTATCCCATAACAGGCCAAAACCGGCAGATGTTCTCATAGAGCTGTCATTGGCGCCTTTGACACCTGACGGGTAATCAGTGCCCCATAATGAGCCAAAGTCACTATAGACAGTCCATCTCATCCCCAAATCTTTGGTAAAACCAAGATCTGAGACAACTTCCAACGTACCGGCATAATAGTTATTACCGCCAACACTTGCATTATTGCCCTTATCTCTTGGACCAATGCCGCCGCCGTCAAAACCACGAACAGTGCGCCCACCAAGGAAGAATCTGGATGATTGCGTGACTTTATTGCCAAGCCCGTCAACTGTTCCTGCCTTGATTTTAGCCCCAAAAATAATGCTGTTGAAATTAAACGGTGCATAATAGCCCGCCATCACTTCAGACTTCAAATAAGTCGCATCACCGCCAACACCTGAATATGTTTCTTTGATTTGCGCATTATAGCCTTCTCTAGGGTCAAATCTGTTATCACGCTTATCAATACCAACTGTATAAGAGAAAGCAGACGAGATTATCGTCTTGCCTTCTTCACCTGACACAGAGGTTGCTTTTGTTGATTTCGCATTGGTTTTATTTTCAGACAGAACATAACCAAAGCGGTGATAAATATTATTTGCGGCATCAAAGCCAAGACCTAAATCAAAACCACGGCTTTTTGCTGTATAGGTATTTTCTTTGCGCACATCTCTGAAAATACCACCGCTCGCATACATATTACGGCCAAGAAAATAAGGCTCTGTCAGCCCAAGGCGGATATTGGTTGATTTATTCGATAGCCCGACATTAAATTCTGCTTTGCGCCCAGTACCAAGGAAATTGCGCTCATTCACCCCAAAATTAAAAGTCGCCTTATCAATAGAGGAATAACCGACACCGACCTGAAGATCACCAGTTGATTGCTCTTCGACAGATATCTCAGTGACTGTCTGATCATCTGCCGATCCTCTGAAATTAGCGACCTCAACACGGCTGAAAAAGCCTAGATTCCTGATATCTCTGACAGAATTATCAAGCTTCAGCTGATTATAAGCATCACCTTCCACCAGCTGCATTTCTCGGCGGATAACTTTATCTAATGTTCTGTTATTATCAACAATTTCAATGCGTTCTATGTAATTCTTGCGCGCTGACCCAATATTGATTTCAACATCAAGTATGCCTGTTTCAGGATTTGTGACAATATTGGGAGTCACATTCACAAAAGAATAGCCAAGCGTGCCAAGCTTATTGGTTACATTTAACAGCCCCTGCTCCATATAGCGGACATCATACCAGTCACCTTGATCAAGAGGGATTTCATCAATTAAATCCGCCTCATCCACGCCTTCAATTTCAGAGGTGATAGACACAGAGCCGTTTTTATATCGCACCCCTTCAGTGAGTTCAAAAGAGACAGCAAAGCCTGACCTGTCTGGCAGCAACCCGCCTTGTGCGCGTGATACATCAATATCAGCATAGCCTCTTGTCAGATAAAACTGGCGCAGAAGACGAATATCAAAATCAAGGCGCGCCTCATCATATTTATCTGAACGTGATAAAAAGGCCCACCATCTCTCTACACGGCTTGAGATAACCTGACGCAACGCCCTGTCAGAAAATGCCTCATTGCCTGAAAACTTAATACTGGCAATTTTAATCAGAGGCCCTTCATCAACTTCAAACACCAAATCAACACGATTATTATCTAATTTTATCAGCTTTGGCTCGATCTGCGCTGCATAACGTCCCGATAGTCTGTAAATTGACAATAATTTTTGTGTTGCCTCAATGGCGAGCTGATCTGTGTAAATGCGCCTTGGCTGAATATTTAATTCTGCCAATAATGACTCATCTTTGAGGATATCATTGCCTTCAATATTGATACGATTGACAATTGGGTTTTCCAAAACCTCAATTTCAAGAGATGTGCCATTTAATGATATTGTCACATCTTCAAATAATTTTGTATCAAACAGATTTTCTACAGCGCTATTTAGCGAATTTGCTTTGACCCGGTCGCCGATCCCAATTGGCAGATACGACAAAATGGTTGCAGTCGATACACGCTGATTGCCTGTTACCAGAATTTCATCAATGGTTGTTGTCGTTTGTGCGGTGGCAAGATTGGCGCTTGCGCTCATCCCCAAAAAAGCAAAGATGATAAGAAATTTTTGAATTCGTTTTGCACAACGCATGATCTAGCCACTCCACTGAACGCTCTTGCTTTTATTATGGCAAAAGCGCCGCTAAAGGCAAAGACTTAAAACAGCGTTTTTCGTTCCGATGACATGTTTTTACGGACAAAATTGCGGTATCAGCGCAGAATAGCTGTCATAGAAAATCAGCATAACCATAGCGCTCATCAAAAAGGCTGACCCGCCGCGTAAAAGGGCAGATTGCAACTTATCTGATAAGGGCCGCCTCAGCAGTGCCTCAATGGAAAACAGCATCAGATGACCGCCATCTAGCGCCGGAATCGGCAACAGATTCACAAGCCCCAGATTTAAGGAGATCACAGCGCCCCAAAATAAAAAGGCAACCCACCCTGCCCGCGCAGCATCACCACTGATTTTTGCGATTTTGACAGGACCGCCAATCTCACCGCGATTCATATTGCCGGTCACCATTCGTGTGATACCGCGCAACATCGCTTGCGAGAAAGCAATGGTATCTTTGACACCCTGCATGATACTCTCACCAAAACCAAGCTTTCGCATTTCACCTTGCAGGGACTGGACACCTAAAAACCCATAGGTCAGCCGCAATTCTTCTGAGCACCGTTCTTCAGGCACGACAAGCACATCTATCAAATCACCATCACGTTCAAGCGTGAAAGACAGCTCTTTATTCGGATTTTCAGAGACCAGCCCCCTCAGACTGCTGAAATCTGATACGGTGATATCATTAACAGCCTTAATCACATCGCCTTCTTGCAATCCTGCCTCAAGGGCCGGTGAATCAGGCAGCACCTGGCCGACAACTGGCGCCATCACAGCTTTGCCAACTGTCATATAAATGATCGCAAATAACAAAATGCCTGTGATAAAATTCGCAACAGGACCGGCTGCCACAATTGCCATACGTGCCCCAAGACTGGCAGAGGCAAAACTCCCTTTTATGGCGCGCGATGCCTCACTTGTCATGCTTGCCGCGTTCTCATCGCCGCGCATTTTCACATAGCCGCCAAGAGGTAGCGCCGCGATACGCCACCTTGTGCCATGTTTATCTGTCCAATGATATAATTCAGGGCCAAATCCAACAGAAAACACATCAACAGCCACATTGTTGCGGCGGGCGATATAATAATGACCAAATTCATGAATAAACACGATTGGTGTCAGCATAGCTAGCAAAGCTACAATATCAATAATCACACCAAATTGTCCCATAGCCTGGCCTTTTTAATTATTCTGAGGCGATTTGTTTTGCCGCATAAGAACGCACCTGCTCATCCAAATCAAAGACGCCCTCAAGCGTTGTTACATCACATGAGAAATGGTGACTAAGCGCATTTGCGACAAGTGCCGGAATTTGTAAAAACGCAATTTTATCAGCCAAAAACGCCTCAACAGCGACCTCATTGGCTGCATTTAATATAACTGACTTTTCAGCACCTTCATCAATAATTTGCCTTGCATAAGAAAAGCAGGGAAATATCTCCTCATCTATAGGCTGAAAAGACAATGTCCCAACGCTCGCAAGATTTAATCGTTTTGTGCCAGTCTCAAGCCTCTCACCTAAACCAAGCGCAAATCCCAAAGGCAACTTCATATCTGCACAGGCAAGATGCGCGATAACAGACCCGTCCTGAAATTCAACAAGCCCGTGAACAAGGCTTTGCGGGTGAATAATGCCTGCAAGCTTATCTGCGGACAACGCAAATAAATGAGATGCCTCAAGCAACTCTAACCCTTTATTCATCAGAGTTGCACTATCTATCGTAACCTTCGCCCCCATCACCCAATTAGGGTGCGCCAATGCGTCTTGTTTGGTCACTGAGCGCATATCAGATATATCATAGCCTAAAAACGGGCCACCAGAAGCTGTTAATGTCACAGTATCAACCTTTGATACATCCTGCCCCATCAGACATTGGTAAATCGCATTATGCTCTGAATCAACAGGCAGGATAGTCGCCCCATATTCTGCCAGTGCCGGCATAACGATATGCCCGCCAGAGACAAGAGATTCTTTATTGGCAAGCGCGATGCATTGCCCTGCCTTAACAGCCGCCATGACAGATGGCAGACCTGCCATACCCACAATCGCCGCCACAACCAAATCAACATTGCGTCTTGCCAGTTCTTCAACAGCCCCCTGGCCGACTAACAGCTCTATGTGTTTTTCCTGACATAATCTGGCAACAGCTTCATCATCCGGCGCCTCTGGCAAGGCCACGACTGACGGCACAAACTCAGTGATAATATCACAAAGCTTTGCCATATTGCGGTGGGCGCTGATACCATATACACAACCGATATCACGATGGCGGCGCATAAGCTCCAGCATATTATCGCCTATGGTTCCTGTTGCCCCTAATATGGTAATTTTTTTCATATGAAAGCCTATGCCGCAGAAACCGCTAGTAAAATTGTGACAAGCGGCACCACTAATAAATACCCGTCAAAGCGATCAAGAAGACCACCATGACCCGGAATCATCTGGCTGCTATCTTTGATACCGATACGCCTTTTGAACGCACTTTCATACAGATCGCCAATCTGAGATAACCCGCCTATCACAAGCCCTGCAATGATAGGATTGCCTGAAATCATCCCAATATGAGGCGCCACCGTCAAAGAAGCCAGAACCGCGGCTATCAGACCGCCTGCACTTCCCGAAATTGTTTTGCCAGGGCTGATTGCAGGGGCAAGCTTTGGTCCGCCTATCATCCGTCCCACAAAATAAGCCCCGATATCACAAGAAGCGATGACCACCACAAGCGATAAAATGATAAATAACGCCTGTTCAAATAATAAAAGCACAGATAAAGAAGACAGACAAATCAGCACAATCACTGAAAAAATGGCTGCGAACAAACCAGATACGCGCCATACCATAAGCAGTGATATCACAAGGCATAATCCGATCACATAACCAGACGCCAGATGATAGATAGTGGTCGATAAAGAAGCGATAATGAAAATAGCAGAAAACAAGACAAGTTGCCTGTTATCCTTGGCAAGAATCTTCGCCAGCTCATAGCAAATCAGCGCTTGCAAACACCCTATGGCTATCTGCAAAAAAGGTTGACCTGCCAACACGCCAATGATCAGAGGTAGAAAATACAAAGCGCCTTTGACGCGTTCAAGAACATCAGACAAAAAAGAGTTACCTTTACGAATTCATAGATGTTTTCATCATCAAACTATCGCCGCCAAAGCGCCGGTCACGCGCTTCGTAGCTCAGCAAGGCTTTATCAAGGTCTGAGGCAGAAAAATCCGGCCAAAACTTATCTGAAAAATAAAGCTCAGCATAAGCGCAATCCCATAACAGAAAATTCGACATCCTCTGCTCACCGCCCGTTCTGATTAATAGATCAACACGCGGCAAAAAGGATGTTTGCATATAAGATTTAATATCACCCTCAGATGACGGGTTGGCCTGATCTTCGGCCATACGCTTATAGGCATGCAAAATATCCTGCTGACCGCCATAATTAACCGCAATGGTTAGATTCAATCCGGTATTATCAGAGGTTTTCTTTTCTGCCTCACGAAACAAATTCTGCAAATCATCATCAAAGGCAGAGATATCACCAATAATCCGTAATCTGACATTATCTGTGATAAGCGTTTCCATATCCTGCATCAAAAACCGCTTCATCAGCTCAATCAGACCATTGACCTCTATTTGCGGGCGTTGCCAATTCTCAGTGGAAAAGGCAAAGCAGGTCAAATAAGTGATACCTCGTTCATGCGCATAGCTTGCAATATCTTTCAGCGTGTTTGAGCCTTGCGAATGACCGCGCAAAGCGTCAAACCGGCGTTGTTTTGCCCAACGCCGATTGCCGTCCATTATAATTGCAACATGATGAGGTAACATAAAAGACGCCTGCTATACCTGTGTGATGTCTTTTTCTTTTTCAACAAGCATGGCGTCAATCTTCGCAACAAACTCATCAGTTGCCTTCTGAATAGTTGCCTCTAATGTATGACGCTCATCTTCAGAAATATCTGAATTTTTCTCGTCCTTACGCACTGTTTCAATTGCATCTCTGCGGATATTTCGAACAGCCACTCTGGCAGCTTCTGCATATTTTCCGGCTACTTTGACCAATTCCTTGCGGCGATCTTCAGACAAATCAGGCACAGCGACACGTATCACATTACCTTCTGCCATAGGATTAAGGCCAAGGCCTGATTCTCTGATGGCCTTTTCTGTTGCAGCAACAAGCCCCGCATCCCAAACAGAGACCGTCAACAAACGCGGCTCAGGCACTGATATATTTGACACCTGATTAAGAGGCATACGCGAGCCGTAAGCATCAACGCTCACAGGCTCCAACATCGCTGACGAAGCGCGCCCCGCACGCAGCCCGCCCAATTCACCGGCAAAATTTGAAATAGACGCATCCATGCGCCGTTTAACATCATCCATATCTAAATTGGACATCATCTGCTCCTTGGATAAGATTATTGTTCTTCAACAATTGTATAAGGGCCATTATGTTTCAGGACCGCATCAAAGCCACCTGACTCAGTAATGGAAAACACTAAGATGGGGATGGAATTCTCACGCGCCAATGAAATGGCAGAGGCATCCATCACCTGCAAGTCACGCGCTAATACATCTATATAATTAAGGCTGTCGTAACGCTTGGCATCCGGATTTTTTTCAGGATCAGAATCATAAACGCCATCTACCCTTGTTCCTTTGAGCAAGGCATCACAATTCATCTCAGACGCACGAAGCGCGGCAGCGGTATCTGTTGTGAAAAACGGATTACCTGTACCTGCTGCAAAAATAACCACGCGGCCTTTTTCCATATGACGCATGGCGCGCCGGCGGATATAGGGCTCACAAACAGCGCTAATCGGCAGAGCAGACATCACCCGGCATGGCACGTCAATTTTTTCAAGGGCATTTTGCATCGCCAAAGCGTTCATGACGGTTGCAAGCATTCCCATATAATCGCCTGTGGCTCTTTCCATACCGGCCGCCGCACCAGACACACCGCGGAATATATTACCACCGCCAATAACAAGACAGACTTCAATCCCTTGTGCTGTCACATCAGCGATTTCACCTGCCACACGGCTTACCATCTCAGTATCAATGCCATAAGATTGCTGCCCCATAAGGGACTCACCTGAAATCTTTAGCAACACGCGCTGATAATGATATCCATCTGACGAAAGTGAAGTTGTCATGAAATCGCGCCGCCTGTCTGAATGAGAAAAAAATTAAGCCATCTCATGTTAGCGAAAATTCATAAGATTGACCATAGCTATGACAAAAAAAACCAGCCACATAACATTATATGGCTGGTCCAAAAAATAATAAGGGGCGATTTACTTAATTGCCCAATGTGGCAGCGACTTCTGCGGCGAAATCAGCTTCTTCTTTTTCAATGCCTGCGCCCAGATTAAACTGTGCAAATGCTGTCATAGAAATATCAGCGCCTGCCTCTTTGCCTGCTTTGGTGACAACATCACCAACTTTGCTTTCACCATCAATAACGAAAGTCTGCTCTAGCAACACAACTTCCTGATAATATTTACGCATGCGGCCTTCAACCATCTTTTCAGCAATTTCCTGTGGCTTACCAGAGGCTTTTGCCTGCTCAATAAGCACCTCACGTTCACGGCTTACAAGATCAGCGTCCAAATCTTCGACTGACAAGCTCGCAGGTGACGTTGCAGCGATATGCATAGCAAGCTGCTTGCCAAGGCCTGTCAAAGCCTCAGATGAGGCAGATGATTGCAATCCAACCAACACACCAATGCGTCCCAGGCCATCTGCAACCGCGTTATGCATATAAGGCACAATCGCCCCTTCAGATACAGATACTTTTGTCATACGGCGCAAAGTCATATTTTCACCGATGGTCGCAATCTTATTCGTTAGCTCTTCGCTCACATTGCGCCCTGTGCCCGGATAATCCATGGCGTTCAAAGCGTCCAAATCATCAGCTTCTAGCGCCAATTGTGCCAAAGTTGATGCAAAAGCCTGAAATTCATCATTGCGTGACACAAAATCTGTTTCTGAATTCAGCTCAATCATTGCGCCTTTTGCGCCATCAACATGGACAGCGACAAGACCTTCTGCCGCAACACGGCCAGATTTTTTCGCCGCAGCGGCAAGACCTTTGGTACGCAGCCAGTCAATCGCTGCATCCATATCACCATTTGTTTCGCCTAGCGCCTTTTTACAATCCATCATGCCGGCGCCTGATTTTTCACGCAATTCCTTAACAAGTGCTGCTGTTACGCTCATTGTTATGTTCCTTATCGTCCGAGGTTATTATGGCCACTCATATCTGCAAGGATGGTGGCAAATTGAAACAAAACGAAGCTACATATGCTATGCCGCTTCGTTTTTGTAATGTCAGCCCCATTTTACAAGGGCTTATAGGTTCTGTTTAAGCGTTTGCTTCATCAGCAGCGGCCTCAGCCGGCGCTGCTTCTTCTGCCACTGCTTCAACGGCAGGCTCAACCGGTGCTTCTGCTGCTTCGCCAACATCGCCGCCAGTTGCCTGGAATTCTTGCTGCAAGCCGCTCATAATGGCATTTTGCGCTAATTCGCAATAAAGTGCGATGGCACGCATAGCATCATCATTACCAGGTACCGGGTAATCAACACCATCAGGGCTTGCGTTAGAATCGATCACAGCAATCACAGGGATACCAAGACGATTGGCTTCCTGAACTGCAATCGCTTCTTTATTGGTATCAAGGACAAACAACATATCAGGCAGACCGCCCATATCCTTAATGCCGCCCAAAGTCATTTCAAGCTTATCACGCTCACGTGTTAGCTGAAGACCTTCTTTTTTTGTCAGCTGGTGCACTTCATCACTTTCAAGAAGTGTTTCAAGTTCACGCAAACGGCGAATAGAACGAGACACAGTAGACCAGTTCGTCAACATACCGCCCAACCAACGATGATTGACGAAATATTGGCCAGTTGCTTTTGCAGTCTCAGCAATTTGATCAGCAGCAGAACGCTTTGTGCCGACAAACAAGATACGTCCGCCCTTGGCAGTCGTCTGCTGAAGCGCCTCAAGCGCTCTTGCAAGCATTGGGACAGTTTGCTGAAGGTCAAGAATATGCACGCCGTTGCGTTCACCAAAAATGAACGGCTTCATGCGCGGGTTCCAACGTCTTGTGCTATGACCAAAATGAACGCCTGCTTCTAGCAATTGGCGCATTGAAAAGGCTGGTGATGCCATTGTAAAATCTCCGTTATCCGGTTAAACCTCCATGAGGGAAGTAAAAAATCAAAAACGATTTTCACCGGAAGGCCTTTATCTGATTTATCTGCCAGATAGTCGCCACCCTCATGTGTGAATTGGCGCCTTTTTATAACAACCCACACCCCATAGCAAGCTATTTTTGCCTGTTTTGGGGGGATAAAGGCACAAAACCAAAACTATATTTCAGTGATTTTATCAATCCCGGGCACAGACATAAGCGCAAGCCTTGTATCACCACTTAATTTGAATTTATGTGACAGTGTGATTTCAACCTGCTCATTTTGCTTTTTGACAAAGATTTTCACAGGCGCCCTGCCCCCGCCATCCGCTTTCAGAATATCTTTAATATTTGCCAATGCCGCCTCTTGAGAGACATATAGCCCTATGCCTTCATGGCTTGCGGCAATGGCATCATCAAGGCGTTCTGCGCGCACACCAAGCAATCTTATCTGCCCATTTTCATTGCGGGCATCAGCATGAACCAGCAACGCTGTATCCGGCACCAGAATATCTCTGTTTTGTTGCAAAAACTCTGAAAAAGCTGTCATTTCAAACACGCCGGACTTATCTGTGAATTGCAGGAAGGCAAACCTGTTACCTTTGGCTGATACACGTTCTTGAACAGATGTCAGTTGCCCTGCGACCTTCAGGCGATGAGGCCCCTTTTGGGCCAGAACCGCCTCTATCTGATCAGATGATATCACTTTCAGGCGCGCAATCTGACGGGCATAGCTATCCAACGGGTGGGCTGATAAATATAATCCAAGTGACTCAAACTCATTCTGCAGGCGGTCATTTGGTGACCAATCTTGCGTTGGCGGCAGTTTAATTTGGTCAAGTTCAGCCTGTTCCTGACCACCAAATAAGCTCACTTGTGATGAATCAGCTTCTTTGCGGTAAAAACTGGCCTGAGAAATAATTTGATCAACATTATCATATAGTTGCCGCCTGTTCTTATGTATAGAATCAAGGCCGCCCGCTCTGATAAGATTTTCTAACTGCCTTTTATTGCCGCCATCTTTTGGCAATCGTTTGATAAAATCATCCAAAGAGGTAAAAGGACCATTGCGCAAGCGCTCCTGGCACAAGCTTTCCATCGCTTCACTACCAACATTTTTGACAGCCCCAAGTGCATATCTGATAGACAGATTATCTGCCTCCCCTTCTACTGAAAAAGACGCAAAGGACTTATTTATATCTACACCCTGAACAGCGATATTTTTATGCAAACAATCTTGGCGGAAGACAGATAATTTATCTGTATTATGAGAATCAAGCGCCATAGATGCAGCGAAAAACTCCACAGGATAATTGGCCTTTAACCAGGCGGTCTGATATGTGACAAGCGCATAGGCAGCCGCATGTGATTTATTGAACCCATAGCCTGCAAATGCCGCGATCTGATCAAAAATATTACCAGATAAGGCTTCTGCTATTTGATTGGTGCTGGCAGCCCCTTCGACAAATTTCTGCCTCTGCGCGTCCATTTCTTCTTTGATTTTCTTACCCATGGCCCGGCGCAAAATATCTGCCCCGCCAAGCGTGTATCCTGCCAAATCACGCGCTGCTTGTTGCACTTGCTCCTGATATATCATGATCCCATAAGTCTCTGCCAGAATTGGCTCAAGTTTGGGATGCATATAGCTGACCTCTTCGCGGCCGTGTTTGCGTTCAATATAGGTAGGGATATTTTCCATTGGCCCTGGTCGGTACAATGCCACCACAGCGATGATATCTTCAAATCTATCAGGCTTTAGCCCGCGCAGCACATCTCTCATACCGCTTGATTCAAGCTGAAACACACCCACCGTATCTCCTTCAGTCAAAAGCGCAAATGTCTTTTGATCATCAAGAGGGATGTCATCTATCTGCAACGAAATGCCTCTATTGGCCATTAATTGCAGTGTCTTTTTAATAACAGTCAGTGTTTTAAGGCCAAGAAAGTCAAATTTCACAAGCCCTGCCATTTCCACATATTTCATATTAAATTGTGTGGCCGGCATATCTGAGCGCGGATCACGATAAACAGGCACAAGCTCAGGCAAAGGCCTGTCAGAAATCACCAATCCGGCGGCATGCGTAGATGCATGACGATACAACCCCTCAAGCTTCATTGCCGTATCAATAAGATGGCGCACCTGCTCATCACTGCGCTTCATCTCCCGCAGCTCAGCTTCACTTTCAAGCGCCTGTGAGATGGTTACAGGGTTTGCCGGATTACTTGGGATCAATTTCGCAATGCGATCGACCTGCCCATAGGGCATTTCAAGAACGCGGCCAACATCACGCAAAGCCGCACGTGCCTGAAGAGATCCAAAAGTGATAATTTGTGCAACACGGTCATGACCATATTTATCCTGCACATATAATTTGACTTCCTCGCGCCTGTCCTGACAAAAATCAATATCAAAATCAGGCATTGAAACACGTTCAGGATTCAAAAAGCGCTCAAATAACAGCCCCCACCGCAACGGGTCCAGATTGGTAATATCAAGCGCATAAGCAACAAGCGAGCCTGCACCGGAGCCACGCCCTGGCCCCACCGGAATGTCTTTTGCCTTCGCCCATTTAATGAAATCCGCCACAATCAGGAAATAGCCGGGAAAGCCCATCTCATTAATCACAGACAACTCATAAGCAAGCCTGTCATGATAAGAAGCCTCATCCTCTGCACTAAAATCTTTCCCGTAATCAGAGCGTTTTAGGTCAATAAGGCGCATTGCCAGACCCTGTTTGGCCTGATGGGCAAGCTCTTCATCCGCCGTGCGCCCTGCCTCAGATTCAAAGGCAGGCAGAATAGGCGCTCTTGTTTGCACCATAAAGGCGCACCGTTTGGCAATGGTCACCGAATTTTGCAATGCTTCCGGAATATCTGCGAAAACTGCAGTCATTTCTGCTTTGGTTTTGAAACGATATTCTGCGTTATGAACAAGACGCTCAAGCTGTGATATACGGGTACTTGCCGCAATACAGGTCAACACATTCTGCGGCGTTTTCATATCTTCATTTTCAAAATGATTATCATTGGTTGCCACCAAAGGCAGGCCAGTATCATCTGCAAGTTTCAACAAAACAGGCTCAGCGATTTTTTCTTCACTATGCCCATGGCGCTGTAATTCGATATAAATGCGATCTTTCATAAAGCGCATCAGCTTTTGCAGGCGCTCTGATGCTAATTTTACCTGATTTTGGGCCGCCGCATTACCAATAAACCCCTCATGCGCCCCGCCGGTCAGTAAAATTAACCCCTGATGCCGCTCTTCCAAAGCCGCCATGGTAATAGCCGCCTCTTCGCCGCTATCTGCGGCCATCAAAGCCTCTGATATCAGAAAAGACAGATTGATATAGCCTTCTTCGCTTGTTGCTAGAAGCACAACCTCACCATCACCCACCTCATCACAAAGGCGCACAACCGCGCCAATGATTGGCTGAATACCTTTATCAGCAACCTTTTTGGAAAACTCCAATGCGCCAAACATATTAAAGCTGTCTGTGATAGCCAGAGCGACTTGTTCATCATTACCGGCCAAATCTGCCAAAGTGCCAATGCGCAAAGTGCTTTGTGACAAAGAAAAAGCCGAATGGCTGCGAAGATGCACAAAACTGGCTGCCACCATCAGACCGCTGCCTCTCTCACCTGCCCATTATCAAGCAAATAGACTTTATCCATAGATTGTGCCAATTGCATATTATGGGTGACAATCAGCGCTGATGCCCCTGTACCTTTGATAATTTGACGCAATGTTTGAAACACAATTTGCCCTGTTTCAGGGTCTAAATTACCCGTTGGCTCATCCGCCAGCAATAAAGAAGGGGCATTTGCCACCGCCCTTGCAATCGCAACACGTTGCTGTTCACCGCCAGATAATTGCCCCGGCCGGTGCTTGGCACGCTCTTCAAGACCAATCATCGCCAATAGCTGTAAGGCTCTTGTTTGTGCCTCATAACGGTTAAGCCCGTTTAACATTTGCGGGATTGCGATATTTTCGGCCGCTGTAAATTCAGGCAACAGGCGGTGTGTTTGAAACACAAACCCAATATGATCACGGCGAAAAGCGGCTTTTTTGGCGGAACGAAGGCGGCTGATATCCTGCCCTGCAATCGCAACCTCACCAGATGATGGCGCCTCAAGCATACCCGCAATATTCAGCAAGCTTGTCTTACCTGCGCCAGACGGGCCAATCAGCGCGACCATCTTGCCTGTCTCAATCTCCAGATTAGCCCCTTTTAAGATACCTATCTTGGCCTCACCCTGAACAAAATGCTGACAGACATCACGAAGAGATAATGCAATCTTACTCATATCGCAGCACCTCAGCAGGCGCAACGCGGCTCGCACGCCAGGCAGGATATATCGATGCCATAAAAGACAGAGCCAACGCCATCACAATCACGGCCAATACTTCCATTGCCTCAATCTTAGCAGGCAGGCGCGAGAGATAATAAATCTCAGCAGAGAACAATTCTGCACCAGATAAGCCTTCGATAAATTCCTTAATCGCATCTATCTGCCAACAAAACACGACACCCAAAATGGTGCCTGTCAAAGTGCCGATAAATCCGATAGAAGCGCCTGTCATAAAGAAAATGCGCATAATGGCAGACCGGCTTGCCCCCATAGCGCGCAGAACCGCGATATCAGCCTGTTTTGATCTGACAAGCATAATCATGGATGAAATAATGTTAAAAGCAGCCACCAGAATAATAAGCGTCAATATCAGGAACATCACATTACGTTCCACCGCAAGCGCGTTCAAAAAAGAGGCATTGCGCCCCTGCCAGTCATATAATCTGTGCCCTTTTGGCAATTGCGCCGCTATCATAGACCGCACCTTTTGCACAGCATGCGGTTCAGCGCTATAGACCTCAAGACCTGTGACAACTTTATCAAGACCAAAAAATGACTGAGACTGACGAAGAGGCATAAACAAAAAATTGGCGTCATATTCATGCATGCCAACATCGAATATACCAGCAATTTTGAATTTTTGGCGTTGTGGCACCGACCCAAAAGCGGTCACGCGCCCTTTGGATGATAACAAGGTCAGGCTGTCCCCTGTTTTAACGCCAAGACGAAATGCCATTGTTTTGCCAATCAGCACCCCGTTATCTTCCCTGAACAGGCGCACAGCCTCATCAGATAAAGAAGCCCATAACGGTTTTCTTGCCGCCAAATCAGACCACCTCACCCCGCGCACGACCGCGCCGGCATTCTGGCCATTATGAGAGACCATAATCTGGCCTTCAACCTGCGGTGTGACGGCAATGATGGTTGGTATTTCTGATATGCTAACTGACAGATTATCAAAATCAGCCACGCCGCGATTTTGCTCTGCATAAATGGCGAAATGGCCATTCAGCCCCAAAATACGCCCGACAAGCTCTGCGCGAAACCCATTCATCACAGACATCACAATAATCAATGTGGCAACACCTAAGGTGATACCTGTCAGAGAAAACCAGGCAATGACAGAGATGAAACCTTCTGCGCGCCGCGCTCTGATATAGCGCATGGCCATCATCGTCTCTAAAGGTTTCACTATCATTATCTCACCTGTGACTTAGCGTTGGTCAGCCAAATAGCTAGCAACGGAATCTGGCGACATTGCGACACTCTCACCACTATGACGGTTTTTGACTTCCACTTCACCTTTATCAAGGCTTCTTGGGCCCAAAATCACCTGCCATGGCACACCGATCAAATCCATAGTGGCCATCTTAGCGCCCGGTGATTCTGCACTATCATCAAGCAGCACATCATACCCGTTTGAAAGCGCTTCTTGATAAAGAGTCTCAGAAACAGAATCTGCCTGTTCATGACCTGGCTTCAAATTGACAATCGCAAGGTTAAAAGGCGCCACTTCTGCCGGCCATATAATCCCTTTATCATCATGGCTTGCCTCAATAATGCCGCCGACAAGGCGTGAGACACCAATGCCATAAGACCCCATATGAAGCGCTTGCGGTTTGCCATCTTTGCCCTGCACAGTCGCATTCATTGGCTCAGAATATTTTGTGCCAAAATAAAAAATATGACCAACTTCAATTCCGCGCTTTTCAAGCAAATCAGATGCAGGCACATCACAATTATCTGCTTCATGTTTTTCATCTGTTTTCGCATAGATAGAGGTGAATTTATCAACAACAGGCTGCAAATCCTGCTCATAGCTGATATCTGTCACCATATCGGTATCAAGCCATTTTTTATCGAAAAACACACCAGATTCACCTGTATCTGCAAGAATGATGAATTCATGAGACATATCACCGCCAATGGGCCCTGTATCAGCTTCCATAGGAATCGCCGTCAGCCCCATGCGTGCAAAGGTCTTCAGATAGGCCACAAACATTTTATTATAGGCAATTTTGGCATCTTCACGGCTGATATCAAAGCTATAGGCATCTTTCATCAGAAATTCACGCCCGCGCATCACGCCAAAACGAGGTCTGACCTCATCACGGAATTTCCACTGAATATGATATAAATTCACCGGCAGAGACTTATAAGAGCGAATATGGGTACGTGCAATATCACTCACCTGTTCTTCATTTGTCGGCCCATAAAGCATATCACGCTCATGACGGTCTGTGATACGCAGCATCTCCAGCCCATAATCATCATAGCGCCCTGATTCCTGCCATAATTCAGCAGGTTGAATGGTTGGCATCTTAATTTCCAGAGCGCCGGCAGCGTTTTGCTCTTCGCGCACAATCTGCTCAATTTTTTCCAAAACTTTCAGGCCAAGAGGCAGCCAGGAATAAATACCAGCACTTGATTGCTGTATCATCCCTGCGCGAAGCATTAAGCGATGAGACACAATCTGTGCCTCTTTTGGGTTTTCTTTAAGGACCGGCAGAAAATACTGGCTCAAACGCATCTTATTCACTCACTGTGTTTGGTTATCAGATGAAACTTATCTGTTTTTAGGCCCGAAACCATCCTCTGGCAAGGGGGGCGCACCGTCAAAATCAAACACATAAGCAAGCATATCATCTGTAACATCACTTAAGCTTGCAGGTTGCCATTTGGGCTTATTATCTTTTTCAACAAGAACCGCGCGCACACCTTCTGTAAAATCAGGGCGCGCCGTCATTTTCAAGGCCAGAGGAAAATCACGTCTAATCGCCTCTTCAACAGATCGTGTCTCAGGCAATTTTGTCATCATATGCCAAAAAACACTGATCGAAGTCGGGCATTTTTGACAGAACGCTTTCACCCAATTTTGAGCAAACTCATCATCTTCATATTTTTGTGCCTTTGCCATAATCAAAGACGGGCTTTGCTGGCTGAAAATATCGGTAATCATATCACTCTTCAGGGCGAGTTCTTTATCTGGCGGGGCGCTGTGATAACGTGACAGACAGCTTTGAATGTCTGCCTCATTGGTCTGAAGACATAACGCATCAAATAACGCCTCAAATTCAGTCGCCTGACAATGGATATCTGCCAGACCCCATGCAATCGCATCACCTGCCCCGATAATGGTGCCTGTCATGCCAAGCATCAAGGCAACCTCAAAAGGCGCACGGCGCAGAAAATGAGACGCCCCAACATCCGGAAACAGACCAATTGCCGTCTCTGGCATCGCCATTTTTATCCTTGATGAGACAACCAGAAAATCAGACAAACGCGCAATGCCAAATCCGCCGCCCATAACAACACCGTCAACCAAACAAGTCACTGGTTTCGGAAAGCTCGCAAGGCAGATATCAAAACCATATTCTGCCTGAAAGTACGGTTTGGCGCCTAAATCAGGCTCCTCAGCAATCACACGAACTGCCTGTCGCACATCACCGCCCGCGCAAAATGCCCGCCCCTCTCCAGAGGTGATAATCACATGACAGATAGCCTCATCTTCAGCCCATAAGCGCAACTGCGCTGCCAGATCTGTTACCATCTCTATGGTGAGCGCGTTCAAAGCCTCAGGCCGGTTTAATAATATATGCCCTGCCCTTCCTTTTTGTGAAAATACCAGATGAGACATCATGCCCCCTTAAAACAGATAATCATTATCGCAATATATTTAACACAGTATCATAGACCTTTTGGCAAAAAGACTTTAATTTAACTTCATATCCGCCATGTAAGCCACAAGAAAGAAGATGATTATGGTAAATCGTTCTTATCCCGCGACAAGATTACGCCGCCTTCGTCAGGCAGCCTTTGTGCGTGACATGGTCGCCGAAAGCCGTCTTCACGCTTCAGATTTAATTTGGCCGTTATTTGTCATCGAAGGCACAAAGGTAACAGACCCCATTAGCGCCATGCCAGGTGTCTTTCGTCAGTCAATTGACCAATTAATCACACAGGCTCAAAAAGCCGTTAGCCTTGGGATTCCTGCAATTGCTATTTTTCCAAAAATTGAATCAGATCTAAAAGATGCAGATGGCTCAGGCGCCACGGACGGGAATAATTTGGTGTGCCGTGCTGTCAAAGCTGTCAAAGCAGCCTGTCCCCAATTAGGCATCATTTGTGATGTCGCGCTTGACCCTTTCACAGACCATGGTCATGACGGCATTCTCAAAGATGGCAAAATTGATAATGATGAGACCATTGTGCGACTATGCGAACAAGCTGTCATTCAGGCGCAGGCAGGCTGTGATATCATTGCCCCGTCTGATATGATGGATGGCCGCATTGGCGCTATTCGGAGCGCCCTTGATAAGGCCGGCTTTCAGGATGTTATGATTTTATCTTATGCTGCAAAATATGCCTCTGCCTTTTATGGTCCGTTCAGAGACGCGGTTGGCGCTGGCAAGGGCCTTGGCCCAGACGGCAAAAAGACCTATCAGATGAACCCGGCCAATCACACAGAAGCGCTATATGAAATCGAAATGGATATCACAGAAGGCGCTGATATGGTGATGGTAAAACCCGGCATGCCTTATTTGGATGTATTATATGCCGCCAAAACAAAATTTGGCATGCCATGCTTTGCCTATCAGGTATCTGGTGAATATGCCATGTTGCGCCATGCGGTGGATACAGGCTTATTCGATAATTCAGCGATTATGGAAAGCTTACTTTGCTTCAAACGCGCAGGCGCAGATGGTATCCTGACCTATTTTGCGCCTGAAATAGCCTCTCAACTGGCGGAAGATTAGTGCCAGATAACTTGCATCACCGGACGTGATAGCTCACAATACAGATATGGAACAACGCAAGCCAACTTTTGACCAAATCCCGCTTCGCATGCGAATGACGCGTGTCAATAATTGTGCCTATATAGAGGGCAATTTAGAGCAACGCCTTGCGATGGATTTATCTGAAAACCCGCAAGTCCATGATCAATTGGCCAAAGCAGGCTTTCGGCGTGTGGAAAATTGGGCCTATAAGCCTGTTTGCCAAAAATGCCAGGCATGTATGCCTATTCGCATTGATTGCCGGCAGTTTCGCGCAGGCCGCAATTTATCACGCATTTATAAAAGCAATCAGGATCTCAGCAGGCGCATTCATTCAAACCCTGTTAATGAAGATCATTATATTTTGTTTCAGGAATATTTGAGTAATCGTCACGAAGATGGCCAAATGGCGGCGATGAGTTTTCAAGAATTCTCAAATATGATCCACAATAGCCCGATAGATACATTTTTGGTGGAATATCGCGATATCACAGATGAATTAATCGCCTGCATTATGATTGATGCCCAAGCAGACGGGCTCAGCGCGGTCTATAGCTTTTATGATCCCCTATCCACAAACCGGTCTCTTGGCACCTTTATGATTTTGGATATGATTGAACTCACCAAAGAATTAGATAAAGACTATCTTTATCTGGGATTTTACATCGCACAAAGCCGCAAAATGGCCTATAAGGCTCGCTTCATGCCATCTGAAGTCTTTCAAAATGGCATGTGGGAGCCTTTGTCTCTTAGCTCAGAATTATAGGCATTTAGCCACTTGTCAGAATAAGCTTTTATGTGAATTTTGCCGGACGAGGAAAGCCTGTTGGTGGTAATTTGCCCGCAGCGCCTCTTTTGGCAATCCAGGGTGTTAAATCTGTCTCAGTACGGTTTCGCCCACCGCCCATTTGCCATGACAGCCCTTGGTCTTTGCGAAAGACTTTAATATCAGCAAGACCGCCATCTTTATAGCGTTGCAGAATGACACCGCGCCCTCTTGCAAGCACAGGCACTTCATCAAGACTGAATATGACAAGCTTTCTGTTGACGCCAACCACAGCCACATAATCACCATCAACAGGGCAACAAGCCGCCGCCTTCACCTCACCTGACACATTCAAGACCTGTTTGCCATTTCTTGTTTGCGCCAGCACCTGATCTGTTTCGACAACAAATCCATGACCTGAAGATGCCGCCACCAACAGGCGCTCTGACGTGGCCTTGAACAAAGAGATCAAACCACAATCGGCAGGCAAATCAATCATCAGATTTAACGGCTCACCAAAGCCCCTGCCCTTAGGCAATTTATCACCTGAAAGGGTATAAAAGCGCCCATTTTCAGCAAAGGCGAGGATTTTATCTGTTGTTTCTGCATGAAAGGCAAAGGCTTTTTCATCGCCATCTTTGAATTTGAACTCTTGGGCCAGATCCACATGACCTTTCATAGCTCTTACCCAGCCATTCATCGAACAAATCACCGTAATAGGCTCTTTTTCGGTCAGAATATCTGTTGGATCATAATCGATCTCAGGGGCAGTCGATAGAGATGTTAATCTTTGGTCATCTTTGGCAAATACGCCTCTCATCTCTTTGATTTCTGACGATATTTTTTGCCATTGCTGCGCCTCATCTCCCATCATTTCACGCAAATTATCTTGCTCTTCAATAAGGGCATCTCTTTCTTTGCGCAATTCCATTTCTTCAAGCCGGCGCAAGGAACGCAAACGCATATCCAAAATACCATTTGCCTGATTTTCTGTCAGATCAAAGCGGCTCATCAATGCTTGTTTTGGGTGGTCGTCCTCGCGGATTATCCGGATTACCTCATCCAGATTAAGATAGACGATGATATAGCCTTCAAGCATTTCAAGGCGGCGCTCAATCTTATCTAATCTGAATTGAGAGCGTCTTTGCAACACCTCGCGGCGGTGTGCAAGCCACGCATTCAGCGCATCGCGTAAATTCATCACCCCTGGTTTGCCATCTTTATCAAGCACATTCAGGTTCATTGGCACGCGCACTTCCAAATCTGTCAGTTTGAACAGATTCTCCATAATGGCCTCAGCATCCACGCGCCGCGACTTTGGCTCAAGCACAATGCGGATATCCTCAGCAGACTCATCTCTGATATCTGATAAAAACGGCAATTTTTTGCTATTCAGCATATCAGCCATTTTTTCAATCAGGCGCGATTTTTGCACCTGATACGGAATTTCTGTGACCACAATCTGATAGCCGCCTCCTTTTTCACGTTCCACCTCAAAACGTGAACGAAGACGAAAACCACCCTTTCCGGTCCGATAGGTCTCAAGAATGGAGTCTGGCTCTTCTACCAACAATCCGCCAGTCGGAAAATCCGGCCCTTTTACAAACCCAACCAATGTTTCAATAGACGCATTCGGGTGCTTAATCAAATGCAGGGACGCATCCGCTAATTCTACCACATTATGAGGGGGAATAGATGTCGCCATACCAACAGCGATCCCTTGCGCGCCATTGGCAAGCAGGTTCGGAAAACCGGCAGGCAATAAAACTGGCTCTTCTGATTCCCCGTCATAGGTCGGGCGAAAATCAATCGCATTTTCATCAATGCCCTCAAGAAGCAGGCGCGATACTTGTGTCATGCGCGCCTCTGTATAACGCATGGCCGCAGCATTATCGCCGTCAATATTGCCAAAATTGCCTTGCCCGTCTACCAGCATGTAACGCATGGCAAATGCCTGCGCAAGGCGCACCATCGCATCATAAATCGCAGCATCACCATGAGGGTGAAATTTACCCATCACATCACCAACAACACGGGCTGATTTCTTAAATCCCTGATCAGGATCAAGCTTTAACTGGCGCATGGCAAATAACAGACGCCTGTGCACAGGCTTTAGCCCGTCACGCACATCAGGCAAAGATCGCGAAGTGATAGTCGAAAGCGCATAAGCAAGATATCGTTCTGACAAAGCAGACGAGAAATCAGCTTTCAAAACCTGTTGTTCTGGCGCTATTATATCATCATTTGCCATCACGCTATCCTTTGTATGATCATCACAAATTAATCGCTGTCATCAACAGTTTTCTTATAGCGGCTTCCCACAAGATATGCCAGCCTTATGCGTGCATCAGGCAGGTCTTTATGGACCAAAGCAAAGATCTGTTTTTGCAGAAAATGACCTGTTAAATGAAGGCCTTTTGCAAGCTCATCTTCTAAGGCCGCCTCTCCGCCGAGGCATTTAGGCAATGCTATCAGACGCTCTTTATAGGGCCCTGCATGTATCTCTTGCACCGCATGGCCTGTGCGCGGGCTCACAAAGGCAAGACGGCCTGTCTCACCGCTTACCGCACAACGTGACAGCTCAAGTCCAAAACCAAGCGCCTCAAGCATACCAAGCTCCCACCGCAGATAAACAGGAAGCCATTGTTCGATATCTGAAGACAGATAAAACACTTCAAATAAAGCAGAGGTGGCCGCAAAAATCGCTTCTTGCGGCTCTCTTTCCGGCAATGCTTGCTCAAGCAGAGCGCACACAGACCCAAGCGCTGCCAATTTGACAGGGTCATCCAGCATTGAGGCACCATAAGAGCGATTTAACTCAAGCTGATATGTGCCAAGCTGCTCATCAAGACGCGCTTGCCAGGTCGCAGAGACAAAATTGCCTGTTTCTATCAGTGCCTTTTTGCTTTTGGAAATGCCGCCATGCACAAGCCCCATATGCCTGCCATGTTGGGCGGTAAACAGACCTATGACGGCATTTGATTCACCGTGCAGACGCGCTGATATCACGAAACCGTCATCAGTCCAGCTAGGCATCGAAATCAAGATCCCAGTCTTGATAACGTGCTTTATCATCCATCCAGTCTTTACGATATTTCACATGGCTCAACAGATGAACTTGTCGGTCAAACACCTCTTGTAATTCCTGTCGTGCCATAGACCCAATTCGTTTCAGGGTTTGCCCGCCTTTGCCAAGCACAATACCGCGGTGACCTTCTCGTTGCACATAAATGGTCAATCTGATTTCAACCGACCCGTCAGCTCTGTCTTTCCATTGCTCTGTTTCAACAGTCAGCTGATAAGGCAATTCTTGGTGCAAATTCAAAAACAGTTTCTCACGCATTACCTCTGCTGCCATCAGGCGCATCGGCAAATCAGATAAATCATCCGGGTCAAATAAATAAGGCCCGCTCATCATCTCATCAGCCAGATAAACAAGCAAATCATCAAGCCCCTTATCTTTATCAGCAGAGACCATAAAGACACGCGAAAAATCCATCATCTCAGATAATTCTTTTGTC
>JBMHBX010000063.1:0-4983 GCA_049890215.1 Puniceispirillaceae bacterium (SeqCode)
TCATCTTTATGCCACTGGTCATCTTAATCTTTTCTTAACGCCCCTGTTTTACCTTTGATTCGCAAGGGAAAAGGAAAAACAGCCAAAATCGGCCAAATCATCAAGGGGGCAGGGGGATGACTGAACTTCTCTTTCGGGGTAAGGAATTTGTTTATAACCATCATTTGGCGGTGCCACACCGGCCATTGGTGGTGGATAAGGGCAAATCTGTGGGGGCACCTGATTTATCGGGGAATCTGATTATTCAGGGCGATAATCTGCATGCGCTAAAGGCGCTATTGCCTGTTTATGCGGGCAAGGTGGACTGCATCTTTATCGACCCGCCCTATAATACAGGCAATGAAGGATGGCGGTATAATGACCGCGTCAATGCCCCGATGATCAAAGAATGGCTGAATAATAACCCGGTCGGGGTCGATGACGGCCTGCGCCACGATAAATGGTGCGCCATGATGTGGCCAAGGCTGAAACTGCTGCATGAATTATTGGCGGAAGATGGGGTAATATTTGTCTGCATTGATGACAATGAGGTCGAAAATTTAAAAGCTATTGTTAGTGAAATTTTTCATGAGGATAACCACGTTGCTACATTCATTTGGGAGACCAAACGTGCTGCAAGAGGCGTCCCCCCACTTTCAATGGTCATGACAAATCATGAATATATTGTTTGTTTCAAGAAATCAGAGTTTAGGTTTAACGGAATTGATAGAGACGAAAATGATTTTTCTAATCCTGATGATGACGCAAGAGGTCTTTGGCGCAGTGAAAGTATAAAAGCTACTGGTTCTCAAAATAATTATTTTGAAATTATCAACCCAAAAGATGGAGCTTGCTATTATGGAAATTGGGCTTTTTCTGAAAAACGAATCGTAGAGATGATTAAAGATGATTTAATCATTTTCCCTAGAAATATTTCCGGCACTCCGAGGCAAAAGAAGTTCATAGATTCATATATCAACGATAAAAAAGCACTGACCTCTCACATTGGATGGTACTCAACAGAAAATTCTACGAAACATTTAATGTCTATCTTTGAAAACAACAAAGTTTTTGGTTTTCCTAAACCGCACGACCTAGTGCAATTTTTAATAAGTCAGTCTACCTCACAAAACGCTCTCATCCTCGATTCTTTCGCAGGGTCCGGCACCACCGCCCATGCGGTATTGAAAGCCAATGCAGAAGATAACGGCAATCGCAAATTCATCTTGGTCGAAATGGAAGAGGATATCGCCGATACCATCACGGCTGAACGTGTGCGGCGTGTCATCTCTGGCTATGGTAAAGGCGATAAGGCCGTGGAAGGCACAGGCGGCACATTCACCTATTGCACGCTTGGTGAGGCAATTCACCTTGAACGCATTTTGTCAGGTAAAACGCTGCCTGATTATGCTGATCTTGCCCCTGTTCTGTTTCATATGGCGACCAATGAGACACTGAAGCCAGAGGGCGTCAAACCGGATAGATTTTTTGTGGGATCAAGCCTGCATGACCATGTCTGGATGATTTATAAACCTGATTTGGAATGGCTGAAATCGGATGAGGCGGCACTCACCTTATCCCGCGCCAAAGCCATTTTCCAAACAGACCCCGCCAAACGCCACCTCGTCTTCGCCCCCGCCCGTTTCGTCAGCGAAAAAGTGCTTAGGCAGAAAAAAATCAACCTGGCCTTCATCCCCTTCCCCCACAGCCTCTACCGCATAGAAAAGGAGGGGTGAGATGATGAGTAATCGAATTTTCATTGTTGAAACTGTTTATGCAAAAAATTTTGCTACTCGCCTTATGTCAGTAAATTATTTTCAAGAAATTGTGCATCCTCAAAATATTCACCAAGGCGATAATTTAATATCTGGCTATCGAAATGGATGTGTTGTGGGAATTATGCTGAATGATAACAGGCAACCCCACTTTCATCTAATCGTTGCTGATGAAGCAATCGCTTTCAGTATTGAAACTGGTCGGCGCTTAAAAGGTGAAACGGGCTTTGAACAGCTTGATGACTATGTTCACCTTTACTGGGAACTTGATCGTATCCAGATTGCTGAATGTTGGAATGAGGCGCGCCCTCAGAACCAATACACAATCCCTCAAAATTGGTCGCAAAATCTTAGTGATCGTGAAGAGGAGAAAAAGGGGGTAGCACAGCTTATCAATGCCGAAATACCCATGAATGAGGGAAATAATGTTCCGCGAGCTTGAATTTCAATCAAAGGTCTTTCACACGCTAGAGGCTTATCTTGAGGCATTGACAGATCGCAAAGCCAATGCTGATGAAGTGGCAAAGCTTAGCGCCAAAAATCCCACTATTGATATGTCCATCCCTGACTTTACGCAGGAAGCATGGGAGGCCTTAAGGACACAAAACCGCTTGCCTGCCTCACGCCATCTTATCCCTTTTTCACCTCGCAAAGATGGCCTTGGGCGCCCTGTGCCAAATGCCACGCTAAAGGTGCCGACCGGTGGCGGCAAAACATGGCTTGCTGTCAAGGCCTCTTCGATGATCCTCAATCGATATCTTGGCCAGAACACAGGCTTTATTTTGTGGATTGTGCCAAATGACGCGATTTACACACAGACGCTGAAACATTTCAAAGACAGGGACCACCCTTATCGTCAGGCTTTTGACCGTGCGGCGGCAGGGCGCGTCAAAATCTTCACCAAGACAGACAGTTTAACCGCAGGTGATGTTCAGGACCATCTTTGTGTGATGGTTTTGATGCTACAGGCGGCCAATCGCCAGACCAAAGAGACGCTTCGCATGTTCCGTGACAGAGGTGATGTCTATGGCTTTGCGCCTGATGATGGCGCCTCTGATAAACATAATGCCCTGATAAAGGCGGTTCCAAATCTTGATTATTATGGCGGCGGGTTAACGGCGATGGTCAAGGCCTCACTTGGCAATGCGTTGCGGATGATTCGCCCTGTTGTTGTGATGGATGAAGGGCACCGCGCCATATCAAACCTTGCCTATGAGACCCTTTACGGCTTTAACCCGTCTTTTGTTCTGGAATTAACAGCCACACCCAAAGATGTGCAGGCCAAAGGCGGACGCAATCCTATTGAGGCGCGATATGCCAATTTGCTTGTTGAAATTACAGGAAAGGCTTTGGACCGCGAAGGTATGATCAAGATGCCATTAATGCTTGATCCTTTTGAAAATGCAGACTGGCAGACAGTTCTGAGGGCCGCTTTGGACAGGCTCGATGCACTTCAAGATGAGGCAACCACTTATCAGGCAGAGACAGATCGCTATATCCGCCCGATCATGTTGGTACAGGTGGAGCGCACAGGCAAAGACCAAAGAGACGGCGGTTATATCCACGCTGAAGATGTCAAAGAATATTTATTAAGCATTGGATTTGATGAAGCGGAAATCGCGATCAAAACAGCAGAACAAAATGATCTCAAAAACCCTGAAAATCAGGATTTGCTTTCCCCCTTTAATCGTGTGCGTGTCATCATCACCAAAGAAGCTTTGCAGGAAGGATGGGATTGTCCTTTTGCCTATGTGCTTTGCTCATTGGCTGCGCGAAAAAATATAACTGCCATGACCCAATTGGTGGGGCGCATCCTGCGTCAGCCTCATGCAGAAAAAACATGCATAGAGGCGCTTGATCAATGCTACATCTTCACTCATCAGGCTGAGACGGCTGTCGTTGTGAACAAGATCAAAGCAGGGCTTGCGGGCGATGGGCTAGCAGATTTGATACTCGAAGTCACAACAGAAAATCAGACAGGGACCGCCTCAACGCCCCGCCTCATTCAAAGACGCGCCGGTTTTCAGAATAACAAAATATACCTGCCTCAGGTGCTGATTTGCCGGGATGGTCAGATGAAACCACTTGATTATGAGACGGATATTCTAAGCCGTATTAAGTGGGATGAATTTGATCATGAAAAAGTCGTAACATCTGTCAGATTCCATAAAGCTGATACTGAACGCCAACTCACCGCTATCAGCCTGACAGATGATCCAAACGCCCTTATTACCCATCAAAGCCAAGACAGACTGCAAGAGCTTGCCATCTTCAACCCTGTTCAGGTGGTACAACAAATAGGGGATATTATCCTTAATCCTTTCGTTGCGTGGTCCTTATTGGAACGGCTTGTCAATGACCTCAAAGAAAAAGGATATGATGATCTCTCTTTGGGTTATTATGCCGCCAGTTTGGTGAAAATATTGCGACAAGAGCTTCACTTAGAACAAGACAGGCGCGCTGAAACCATATTTAAGAAATTGGTCAAAGATGGTGTTATTCAGTTCCGCTTACGGGCAGATGGTAATAATTGGCAGATGCCAAAGACAATTATGACGCATGAAGCAGGGCAGGCTTATCAAATTATGGATAATGCCGGAAACCCAGTACAAAAAAGCTTATTCCAAAACATATATCAAACAGAGATGAACAAATCGGAACGTGATGTCGCAGTTTATCTGGACGGGCAGGAGGCACTTGGATGGTGGCACCGTAATGTGGCAAGGCGCGATTATGGCTTAAAAGGCTGGAAGCGGCATGTCATCTATCCGGATTTTATATTTTCCCTGCAAGAAAACGGCATCACAAAACAACTGGTAGCACTAGAGACAAAAGGCAATTTTCTTGATGGTACCATCGATACAGAATACAAACGCGCTTTCATGTCCTATGTGACACAGCATTTCAGTTTGGACCATACCACTAAAGCAGGCTCATTAGAGCTTGAACAAGAAGGCGTCACAATGTCATGTGATCTTGTTCTGCTAGATGAGTGTCAAACTGTATTGGAACAGAAATATTTTTCTCATCAAAACACCAAATCATAATCACTTGTGATGACTTTGCGCATGGCGCCTTTTAGGGCTTGCATATATTTGTCTGTGTCTTTGCGGATGACATTTGTGTGGCAGGGGGCAAAAATCCTGATGTCATATGTCTGATAAAAGGCCTCTATCATCTGGTCTATCTCATCAGGGTTGGTCCATCTCAGCCACGGAAAGACCACACA
>JBMHBX010000064.1:0-97885 GCA_049890215.1 Puniceispirillaceae bacterium (SeqCode)
GTCTATGAAGGCGAAATGCAGGTAGGTGATAAGGTGATAGCAGCCCATCAGCTTGGTGTGTTTGGACAAAAAGGCGCTCTTCGCCTGAAAGCAGGTGCGCAAAATGCAGGATGCCTTGTCATGGCAGGCAAGCCAATCGGAGAGCCTGTTGCAAAAATGGGGCCTTTTGTGATGAATACTGAGGCTGAAATCAGACAAGCGGTACAAGATTACAGAGCAGGACGCTTTGCCAATTAAAAAGGCGGCGACAAGCCAGAGTCTTTGGCGTTTATCTTGCGATAGATTACTTTGCCCATCCGGTTTTTATGTTAAGCTAATCTTAATGAAGGTTTGCTAAATTAGCATAATCGTTAAGGTTCATTTTTATCAGCCACGGACAGGGTAAGGGTTTTGGCAGCGCCTATTAAACAAGAGACAATACCGGCATTTGGTGGCTTGTTTTCGCGGATCGTTATCGCTGCTTCGGTAAGTGCGATCATCGCTGTGGCGGTGATTACCAGTTTTTTTGGCCTTTATCTTGAAAGCCAGTCAGCGCGTGAAGCGCAAAGGCGCCTTGAGCGGTCGATTGCAGTGCTTGCACCAGTGGTTGACGGGGCCATGGCGCAAGATGATATGGCAACTGCCCGTCAGATTTTGGTGAATCTCATCGAAGAAGAAGGGGTGGTTTGTGTTGATTACAGAGCGCCCTGGGCTGAAGAGGCAGATATCAGGGAAATCTTAAGATTACCGGAAGGCGGTTGTGCGAATTTTAATGAGCATAATACAAGCTTTATGGAAGTGGCGATAAATTCATCAAGCCAGGGCGCCTATCGTTTTTATATCGATAAGCGGTATTTTTCAGATAACAGAAATGAGCAATTATTCAGGATGGCCGTTACATCTGCCATTACCTTGATCATTGTCTTCATGATGCTGGCAGTCGTGTTTCACTGGCTTGTTCTGCGCCCGTTACGCAATTTGCAGTCAGCTATGGTTGCCTCACAGCCATCAAAGCCGGTTTTGGCTGATATATACAGGCCAGATGAAATAGGCGCAGTCAGTCGCACCTATAATAAATTGGCGGCCGCCTCACGGATTTATTTTGCACGTCTTGAAAAAAGCCAGAAGAATCTGCGCTCGTCTGAAACAAAATTCAAAGATATGGCCGAAATTTCAGGAGACTGGTTTTATGAGATGGATTCTGAGTTTCGCTTTACCTATATCTCTGACAGGTTTTTTGAAATCACAAATATCCTGCCAGATGAGGTGATTGGCAAAACGCGCACAGAGCTGGTTGGTGAAAAGGCCAATGAGGCAAACTGGCAGCAACATTTGCAGGATCTGGCACAAAGGCAGCCTTTTAAGAATTTTGAATATCCATTCCATGTGCTGGGAAAGGAAACTGTTATCCTGCGCATTAATGGCAAGCCATTATGGGATGAAGAGGGCGTGTTTATCGGATATCGCGGCACAGGAACTGATGTCACAGATATCACAAGAGACAGACAATTATTAGAAGAGACAAATCGCAATTTTGGCGAATCAGTCAGCTATGCGTCTGATATCCAAAGAGGTTTGTTGCCTGATACAGACAAGCTGAATGAGTATTTTGGCAAATCAGTGTTGCTGTGGCAGCCAAAGGATCTGGTCGGCGGGGATTTTTACTGGATTGGCCAGATGGGTGGTGCGCGTTATATGGTCTTTTTTGACTGTACCGGCCATGGGGTGCCGGGGGCATTAATGACGCTTGTCACTGTCTCTGTCATTGAAAAAATTGTGGCTGCCTCGCCTTTTGCATTGCCGGCGCCGCAGATGCTTGAACAAATCCATCAGGGGGTTTGCGCCCAGCTTGGGATCACAAAAGATAAGTCAGGCAAAGACGGGCTCGATTGTGCGGTGATAAAATTAGATAATAGTGAAGGCCAGCTTGAATTTGCCGGCGCCTCATTAGATTTGATGGTTGTGGCAGATGATGGCACGGTCACAAGATTGCGTGGATCACGCCACACGATAGGTTATCGCCTTTATGATGAGCCGCGCCAGTTTGACAGCCATAATTGCCAGTTATCAGGTCATAGCTTTGTGTTGATAACAGACGGGCTTGCCACACAAATTGGTGAGCAGACAAAGCGTGTTCTTGGCACAAGGCGTATTATTGAGGCGCTGCAATCTGCCGGTGATAACAGCCCGGCAAAATTAACAAGAGCGCTCGGTCTGTGCCTGAAAAGATGGCAGGGCAGTGAAGAGCGCCGTGATGATGTCACCATTTTAGCATTTCGCCCTTATGAGTGACAGCCGCGATTATTCTGATTTATCGATCGCGATTTTGACAGATGCGGTGGTGCTTAAAGTCTGCGGGCTGAATCGGCGCGGGACGGCAGAGGCGCCCTCCATAGAGGCTTGCACCCATTCCATCGCATCTTCATCCGGATATTCCCAGATTTCAAATATCATAAGGGGATCATCATCTGACTGATACAGACGATAACGCATGTCAACGGCAGCGATACGATCTTCGATTAAAGCAGCTGATTCGATAAAGGCTTGTGCATCAGTCTCGGTTTTGAATTGTCTTTGATATATGCGTACAATTTCCGGTTTCATGATTTTGCCTTTGTCTGATGTTGTGAGATCGTGGCAAGGGCTGATTGTAATAGCTCTGTGACCTTTTCGGGATGATTTACCGCTGAGGGATCAAAATAAAAACGATAGCCATCTGCTGAGGCCGTAATGGTCTGATTTTGCCAGTCCTGTTGATTCAAAGACGCGCTATATAAGGTAATCGGGTGTTTGTGACCTGATAAAATCGTTGTCTGATCTTCATGGCACAGATAATGATCACGCACTGTCATATAGGTATCATCAGCGATTAAAATTTCATTCGGCTTTGCCAGAGACTGAATACGTGCAGCGCTGTTAACGGCGGTGCCGATGGCTGTGTAATGCAATCTTTCATGTGAGCCAAAATTGCCCACATTGCAATAGCCTGTCGCAATGCCCATACGTACATTAAAAGGCTGACTCATCCCCTGAGAGGCCCATTTTGAGCGCAAAATTTCAAGGCTTTGCTGCATTTCAATAGCCATGCCAACCGCACGTCTGGCATCATCTTCTATGCCTTTTGAGCGTGGCGCCCCAAAGAAGATCACAATTGCATCACCAATAAATTGATCAAGCGTGCCTTCCCATTTTGTGCAAATCTCTGTCATGACTGTAAAATATTCAGTCATTAAAGGGGCAAGGCGTTCTGGCTCCAGCCTTTCTGTAATGGTGGTAAAACCAACAACATCTGAAAAAAAGACAGTGATTTTCTCACGGCTGTTTTTCGGGATTTGTTCTGCCCCATCTGTCATCAGGGTCTGGACAACCGCATCAGGGACAAAGCGCGATAAATTGCGTAACAGATTTTCCATCGCCTTGTTGGCTTCTGTCAGCTTGGCTTCGGTATTATCTGATAATTTGGTCAGATGATTTAACTGGCGCGCTTGTTTGTCATACAGAGATTTCAGCTCTGTTAAGCTGTTTAGGAGCGCCGCATTATCTGTTGGCGCCTGACTAAGCTGTTCCTGGATATGTTGTAGTAATTCATCTGGTTTCATGAGTGATCACGCCATCATAAATCAAGGATTTCCACCTTGATATGAGAAGTGTCTGATGAGATATCCTGCGCAAATTCGCGTGTGATATCATCATCCGGGTCACAATACCATAACACAGGCATATCGCGGCCGGTGGCTGCTGCCTCATCAAGCAGGTCAAGGAGTTCCATAAGAGCGCGCGCTGAGCTTGAATTGAAATAGGTCAGTTTAATTTTGGTTGTGAGCGCCGCTTTATCATTCGCAAAATAAGCCTCTAATGCGTTATGAATTTGTGCATAAAAAGAGGGCACATCTTCTGGATAAGATTCGCCGGCTAATAATAACGTGCCTGCGGTGGCATCAAGGATGACTTGCGGGGTGCGGGCGGTCGATTCACATGAAAAAGATGTCATATGTCTATTTATCCTTTCAGTCTTACACTGTGGCCTTGATCATAAACAGATTATAATCGCCTTTATCTTTCATAACCTCACAAGATAAAGGCAAAGAGGAACGCCGCGCGATCTCTATCAGACCCAAAGAGGCACCTTTGGAGGTTTCTTCTACAGGCTCACGTAACTTGTTACGATACATTTGGCGTAATTCATCAGCGCTGCAAGTGGCAAGGTCGTTGATTCTGTCCTGTAAAATTTGCGCTTCATTATCTGTTACAAAATTACCTGCCATAACGGAAAGATTGTCGCCTGTCTGGGAGATCATCACAATGCCAAAGGCCGGTTTTTCCAGAGCATCGCTCTGGGCAGGCTGTGGGCCGTCATCACCATAGCGTATGATATTTTGCATCAATTCCACAAAAATAGAAAAGATATTGCGGATTTGATTATGGTCACTGATATGGTTTGACAAGCGTTCGCGCAGCGTGTCACCAACGGCACGCAAAATCTCTTCTGATACATAGCCTGAATAGCTGAGGACAAATTCGTCATTCAGCAAAAGATGGCTTAGTTGATTAAAGCGCTGAAAATCCATAATCTATAGTCATGCTAAATTAGAAAAAATTCAAGAAAATTCGGCGCCTTGTGATGATTCCAAAGGCCCATTTTTTGCGGCGCCTAAGAGATGCTTTGCGCGCCTCGCAGGTGGCGGCAATCACTTAAGGTCAGCGTCATCAGCATGACAGACATCACTGCATGATATGATAACAGACCGGCAGCATGAGCTGTGATGATCAGTGCTTAAAATTGCTATTTAAGATTGATTTTTATGACTGGTACCATGGCAGGCCGCGTGCGCGCCATCCCTCAATGCTGTTGCGGTGACCATTTTGGTCAACACGTCCTTCAAAACCTTCTGTCATATTGGTGAGATTGGTAAAGCCATGTTCTGCCAGTAACTTGCACGCATCTGCTGAACGTCCGCCAATACGACACATGATAATGACAGGGGTATCAGGCGCGGCGTAATTTTTGATTTGCGTTACAAAATCAGGGTTGCGCTGATGTTGGCTGTCTGTCCATTCCACAAGCAGGGTTTTTTTGCCCAATGATGATAAATCTGCGATTCCTGTTAAATCCCATTCTATTTTTGCGCGGCAATCCACAAGAAGTGTTTTTGGATCAGAGGCCAATATTTCAAAACAGGATTTCGGATCTTTTTCGTCAAACATCACAAATCATCTTATCGAATAAAATTACTTGCTTGAACAGGTGATTGCCTTCACCATGAGCAGGTTTTCAAATCCACTATACCCATGCCATAGGTGATATGACAATGTTCAAAGCGTTAATTGTTTCAAAATCAGAAGAGACCCCTTTTTCAGCTGCTATTCAGGAGGTTGATCAGTCATTTTTGTCAGATGAGGGTGAGGTATTGGTCAAAGTGGCCTATAGCACTGTCAATTATAAAGACGGGCTTGTGCTAAATGGCAAGGGCGGGCTTGTGCGTGATTATCCGCGCATTCCCGGTATTGATTTTTCAGGGACAGTCGAATCATCACGTGATTCGCGTTATCAGCCAGGTGATAAGGTCATTTTAACAGGATGGCGCGTTGGTGAGGCATGGCATGGTGGTTATGCCCATTATGCAAAGGTAAAGGCAGATTGGCTTGTGCCTTTGCCAGAGGGGCTGAGCCTTGAACAGGCAATGGCTGTTGGTACGGCCGGTCTGACAGCGGTATTTGCCATTCAGGCGCTGGAAGCACAAGGTCTTCAGCCTGATAAGGGGCCTGTTCTGGTCACAGGCGTATCTGGCGGTGTGGGATCTGTGGCAGCGGCCATGTTAAAAGCATCAGCTTATGAGGTGGCAGGTGTGACAGGACGTGCGGCGTCCATGCAAGATTATCTTACATCACTGGGCGTATCAGAGATCATTGAGCGCGCCGAGATAGCTGAGGCGATTGCACGTCCAATGGAAAGTGCGCGTTGGGCAGGTTGCATTGATTCTGTTGGCGGGGAAATGCTTGCCCGTATTTTGGGCCAGTTACAATATGGCGCAAGCGCTGCTGCGATTGGCAATGCGGGCGGTGTCGCGGTGCCTGCTAATATCATTCCGTTTTTGTTGCGCGGTGTGAATCTTCTCGGGATTGATTCTGTCATGCGCCCTTATGCAGAACGTATCTCAGCCTGGGATCGTATTGCCAAAGATATGCCGCACTCTTTGCTGGCAGATATGACAGACGTCATCAGTCTTGATGATGTGCCAGAGGCAGGCAAACAGATCCTGTCAGGTCAGGTGAAGGGGCGTCTTGTGGTGGATGTCCAAAATAGCTAGGAGATAACAAACAAGGAGGCATTATGGCGCTTATTCAAAAGGTTGTTTTTCACAATCGTGATGGTGTGAGTTTGTCTGGCCGGTTGAATTTACCAGTTGGACAATATCGTGGCAGTGCTGTGTTTGCCCATTGTTTTACCTGTTCCAAAGATAGTTTGGCCGCGGTGCGTCTGGCTGAGGCTTTGGCGCAAAGCGGGATCGCTGTGTTGCGATTTGATTTTACCGGCCTCGGGCAATCAGATGGTGATTTTGGCAGTTCAGGATTTGGCGGCAATCTGGCTGATTTAGAAGATGCCTGCGCCTTTATGGGATCTCATTATCGTGCGCCTGATATTTTGATTGGTCATTCTCTGGGCGGGGCAGCGGTGTTGGCTCTGGCAGGGTCTGTACCATCTGTCAAAGGGGTTGCGACTATTGGCGCGCCTGCGGCGGCCTCTCATGTGTTGCATTTATTTGCCGGACAAGAAGAGGAGATAAAACAAAAAGGCAGAGCTGAGATATCTATTGGCGGGCGCCCCTTTGCCATTGAGGCGTCATTTATTGAGGATTTGCAGGCCCGTCATTCATTATCTCATATCTCAGATTTGAGGGCTGATCTGCTGATTATGCATGCACCGCAAGATGATATTGTCAGCATTGATAATGCCGCACAGATATATGGGGCGGCTAAACATCCGAAAAGTTTTGTCTCTCTTGACAGGGCTGATCATCTGTTGCGCAAAAGCCAGGATGCGCGCTTTGCGGCCAACATGATCTCTGCCTGGGCAAGCCGCCTTGTTGAGGTTCGTGAGGCACTGCCGCCTGCCAAAGAAGGTGAGGTGGCGGTGATGTCGAGCCCTGACGGGCCTTTTGCCCATAATATTTCAGCCGGCCCTCATCTGTTACGCGCTGATGAGCCTGTGTCAGTGCCGGGCGGGCTTGAGTCTGGTCCTGCGCCTTATGATTTTTTACTGGCAGGGCTTGGCGCTTGTACAGCGATGACTCTTCGTATGTATGCATTGCGCAAAAACTGGCCTCTGGAAGAGGTGATGGTGCGTCTTACCCATGAAAAAAATCACGCAACAGATAGTCGTAAGCAAGATGAGACGCAGGATACATCTGCTGCGCGCCTTGATCATATGAAGCGTATCATTACGATACACGGCCCTCTTGATGAGGCGCAAATCGCAAGATTACTTGAAATTGCTGATAAATGTCCTGTGCATAAATCACTTGAGGCAGGTGTGCATGTCTCAACCAGTTTGGGGTGAGATAAAAGATGATCCCTTCAAAATCGACAGAGATAGGCGCATTTGAGGAAATAGACGCCCATTTGGCATGTCTAGATAATAGGGAGTTATGAAAAACGGGACGGCAATGATAGTGGTTTTGGGAGATATATCATGGATGATATGACCAACAGCAACAGCCTGATTGTAGGGTCAAACAGAAAAATTGATCCCTCTCGGCGTGCGCATCTGAAAGCGGATATGACACCTGATGATAATGACCGCGTTGAAATCGGGCCAACAGGGCTCGCTTTTGCAGAATGGGCAGAAGCAGGTCTGGTTGCCCCTGATATGCCGCAATTACGTGAATATCGTCTGGCACGCCTGCAAGAGCAAATTCGCAAGGCTGATTGCGCAGGATTATTATTATTTGACCCGCTTAATATCCGCTATGCAACTGACACCACAAATATGCAGCTTTGGACAACGCATAATGCGGCAAGAGCCTGCTTTGTGCCGCCAGAAGGCAAGGTTATTTTATGGGATTTCCATAATTGTGAACATTTATCGGCGCATTTGCCTCTGGTTGGTGAATTGCGTGGTGGTGCGTCATTTTTCTATTTTGAAACAGGTGATCAGACAGAGCTACATGCAAAGCATTTTGCCAAAGAGCTGGTTGATATTATGCATCATTATGCGCCCGGCAATCAGCGTATCGCAATTGATAAGATCGAAAATGCAGGCTATGCCGCCTTGCTGTCTCATAATCTGACAATTCTTGACGGGCAGGCGCTGACTGAGCTGGCACGGGCGATTAAAAATGATAACGAGTTAAACGCTATGCGCTGCGCTATTCATGCTTGTGAGCGTGCGATTGATGAGATGTATGCTGTGGTGCGGCCGGGTGTGACTGAAAATGATGTGTGGGCCGCTCTTCATGCCGGCAATATCCGCAGAGGTGGTGAATGGATTGAGACACGTATCTTATCATCAGGTCCGCGCACAAATCCGTGGTTTCAGGAATGTGGCCCGCGCATTATGCAAGAAGGTGATTTGCTTGCCTTTGATACTGACCTGATTTCAACCTATGGCTATTGCTGTGATATTTCACGCACCTGGATGGTTGGTGATGTCAAACCATCAGAAGAGCAAAAAACGCTGTATCGTGATGCTTATGAACATGTGATGACCAATATTGAGATCATCAAGCCTGGTATGAGTTTTGCTGAGGTGACCAAACATGCCCATCGTCTGGCAGAGCCCTATCGTGCCTTGCGTTACGGGGTGTTGGCACATGGCATTGGCCTTTGTGATGAATATCCGTCTATCCGCTATCCTGAAGATGTTGAAGAGCATGGTTATGGCGGCACAGTAGAGGTCGGCATGACCTTATGTGTTGAGGCCTATACCGGTGTCGTGGGCGGTGAGAATGGCGTCAAATTAGAAGAGCAGGTAGTGGTCACAGATGAGGGATGTGTGCCGTTATCAAGCTATCGCTATGAGGATGATTTCCTGAGCTAGGGCGGCTATTTTTGCACCACGGCGATATGTGGCAGATTGCGCCCTTGTTGGGCGTAATCTATGCCATAGCCAATGACAAATTCATCCGGAATATCAAAGCCAACCCAATCAATCGGCACTTCGATTTCACGGCGTGAGGGCTTGTTTAACAAGGTGCAGATCTTCAGTGATTTGGGATCTCTTGTTTTCAGGATATCAACTACCTGATGAAGGGTATGGCCTGTATCTATGATATCTTCGACAATCAGCACATCTCTGTCTTTGATGCTTGTTTCCAGATCCTGAATAATGCGCACCTGACGTGATGAGACCATCTTATCGCCATAAGATGAGACTGTCATAAAATCGACCTCCACCGGCAGGTCAAGATGACGGACAAGATCAGCGATAAAGACAAAAGACCCGCGCAAAAGACCAACAACAACAAGCTGTCTTGTGTCGTTATAGTGATTTGTGATTTCGTGAGCCAGTGCATTGATACGTGCTGTGATTTCAGCCTCTGATATCAGGATTTCGATTTGTTCGCCTGAAGATAAAACTGCCATCTAGCCTGTCACTCTGCTTATTAACCCTGCCTTTGACGCATAGCCCTGCGCCCATCAGTTTACTTGTATCATATCTGAGGAAAATGCCAAGGGCGCTTTGAGGGTGCATAAGTTTGTTATCTTGCCACTTGGTGATCATCTCCCTTCGCACTATCATCAAAGGGTGATCATAAAGAATAATCGCGGCAGATAAAAGGACAGACAGATATGGCAAAAGTGGCATTTTTGGGTTTGGGCGTCATGGGGGGGCCTATGGCAGGGCATTTGGCACAGGCAGGCCATCAGGTCACTGTGTATAACAGGACCACAACAAAGGCTAAATCATGGGTTGATCTTTACGGTGGTACGATGGCCGCAAGCCCGGCAGAGGCAGCTGACGGGGCTGATTTTGTATTTGCCTGCGTGGGAAATGATGATGATGTCCGCTCTGTGACAATCGGGGCTGACGGGGCTTTTGGCGCTATGGCAAAAGGCAGTGTGTTTGTGGATCATACGACTGCCTCTGCAGATGTGGCACGCGCGCTTGATAAAACTGCCCAAGAACATGGTTTTGGGTTTTTGGACGCGCCTGTGTCCGGCGGGCAGGCAGGCGCTGAAAATGGCAAGCTGACTGTGATGGTGGGCGGTGCAGATGCGCATTTTGAACAAGCAGCGCCTCTGATGGCTTGTTATGGGGCAAAAGTCACGTTGATGGGGCCGTCCGGTGCCGGGCAACTAACCAAGATGGTGAATCAGATTTGTATTGCCGGCCTTGTGCAAGGCCTGTCAGAGGCGCTTCATTTCGGGCAATCTGCCGGTCTTGATATGGAGAGGGCATTGGATGTGATATCAGGCGGGGCGGCGCAAAGCTGGCAAATGGTGAATCGTGGCCATACGATGATCAAAGATGAATTTGATTTCGGATTTGCCCTTGACTGGATGCGCAAGGATTTAGCGATTTGTTTTGCTGAAGCAGAGCGCCAGGGCACCTCTTTGCCAGTTACCAAAATCGTCTCAGAGTACTATGATGCCCTGTCTGAGCAAGGCTATGGGCGCAATGATACTTCTGCCCTGATACGATTATTACGCGATCAATAAAAAAGAGCGCCTGTGAGGCGCTCTTTTAGTTTGGTCTATCAGATGCCGCCAACGACCATCAGCTTCATTTCCAGGAATTCATCAACCCCATGTGTTGAGCCTTCGCGGCCAAGGCCGGAGGCTTTCACGCCGCCAAAGGGGCCGACTTCGGAGGAATAAGCACCTGTATTGGCAATCACCATGCCATATTCAAGCGCTTCGCCCACACGGAAAATGCGGCCAACATCCTTGGTAAAATAATAGGCTGCCAGACCAAAGATGGTATCATTGGCAGAATTGATGGCTTCTTCTTCTGTTTCAAATTTGAACAAGGCAGCAACGGGGCCAAATGTCTCTTCGCTATAAAGCTGCATATCAGAGGTGGCACCTGACAGGACTGTTGGCTCAAAAAATGTGCCGCCAAGCTGATGTGGTTTGCCGCCTGTTAGCACGGTGGCACCTTTATCAGTTGCGTCTTTGACATGATGTTTGACCTTGGCAAAGCCCTGATCATCAATGATAGGGCCCTGGACGACCCCTTCATCAAAGCCATCACCGACTTTCATCTCAGCGACTTTGGCAGATAGTGCTTTGGCGAAATCATCATAAATGCCTGATTGAACAAATATGCGGTTTGCACACACGCATGTCTGGCCGGCATTGCGATATTTTGAGGCAATTGCCCCTTCGACCGCTTCTTCCAAATCAGCATCATCAAAGACGATCAAAGGCGCATTGCCGCCAAGCTCCAGAGAAATTTTCTTTATGCTGTCTGCTGACTGGCGCATGAGAATGCGGCCGACTTCGGTGGAACCTGTAAAGGTGAGTTTGCGCACCCTGTCATCTTCGCACATCACAGAGCCAAGCGCGGGCGCATCCATACCCGGAATAATGTTAATGATACCGGCAGGGACACCTGCGCGGTGCGCAAGCTCAGCCAATGCCAGAGCAGAAAGCGGGGTTTGTTCAGCAGGCTTTAAGACACATGCACATCCAACAGCGATACCAGGGGCCACTTTGCGCGTGATCATCGCATTGGGAAAATTCCACGGCGTCACAGCGCCAAACACACCGACAGGCTGACGCAAGGTTAAGAATTTTTTATCAGCAAAGGGGCTTTCAAGAACTTCACCCTGAATACGTTTTGCCTGTTCTGCAAACCATTCAATGAAGCTTGAGCCATAGCCAATCTCACCTTTGGCTTCTGCCAGAGGCTTGCCCATCTCGGCGGTGAGAATAATGGCAAGGTCATCTGCGTTTTCCATACACAGATCATACCATTTGCGTAAGATGTTAGCACGTTCCTTTGCGGTTTTTGCCGCCCAGGCAGGTTGCGCTGCATAAGCAGCGTCAATTGCCTGTGCCATCATATCGGCCCCGCAATCAGCGACTTTGGCAACAAGCGTACCATTTACAGGATTAGTGACATCAAACTCTGCCCCTGAAGGTGCTGAGACAAAGGCGCCATTTATATAGGCATCTGTTTTGACCAATGACGGGTCTTTTACAAGGCTTGTTAAATCCATGGTTAGGCTCTTTTTTATGTTTGCTATGCTGATTTGCGTTACTTATTTAGCAGTTAATCGCATTTTTTGGTATCACTTTTTATTCAGCTGCGACACTATACTCACCATAACGGACAGGATTTTGACCATCACCTATGATGTTATTTGAGGCGCATTTTATTCAACAGATAATACCACTGGTTTTGCCTTTGGTTTTCACAGGCATGTTATCTGGTTTCATGGCCGGGCTTTTGGGTGTTGGCGGCGGCATTATCATTGTGCCGATCCTTGCTTATTTACTGGAGATTAGCGGTATTCACAGTGATATGCCAATGCATGTTGCGGTTGGCAGTTCTTTGGCCATTATTGTGCCGACTTCTGTGATTTCTGCCAGATCTCATATGTCTCTTGGTAATGTTGATTTTGATGTGATCAGACAACTTGGCCCCTTTGTGTTTGTCGGTGCTTTTGGCGGGGCGGTGGTCGCCTCTGTTCTGGACAATCAGGCTTTGCGTCTGATTTTTGGCTTGCTTGCTGTGATCATTGGCATTTCTTTTATTGTGCGGGTTGTGATTATCAGAACACGCCTGCCTGATCTGGCAGGGCGTAGTGTGATGGGCAGTATGATCGGGCTGATATCTGCTCTTGTTGGGATTGGGGGCGGCTCTTTGACAGTGCCTTGTTTGGTGATGTGTGGCTGGTCTATGCGCCGCGCGGTTGGGACGTCTGCGCTGATGGGGCTTGTGATTGCGATACCAGGGATGGTTAGCTTTATGATTGTCGGATTTGGCTCGGTGCCTGATTTGCCATTATCTGTTGGGTTTATATGGTTGCCGGCAGTGGTAATTATCGCAAGCGCTGCCTATTTTACAACGCCTCTTGGTGCGCGCTTTTCGGTGAAAATTGACCAAAGTCAATTGCGGCGTATTTTTGGCGTGTTTTTGATATTGGTGGGATTGCGCCTTGCCTATGGCGGCATTCAAAGCGGGGGGCTATCTCTGTTTGGGGGGTAGGGGGCGTGCGGTAAAATACTGATAAGGACCGCCGTCCACTCCCAAACGATAGGCTCTGCCAAATTCAATATAGCGAAGCGCAGAATGCGTGAGCCCTGTGATCTCATCATCTGTCAGATCACGCATTTTTTTGGCCGGCCTGCCAGCCCATAATTCACCTGAGGGAACTCTTTTAGAAGGTGTGACCATCGCGCCGGCTGCCACCATGGCGCCTTTTTCAACAACCGCGCCATCCATCACAATCGCGCCCATGCCAATAAAGCACCCATCTTCCAATGTGCAAGCATGAATAATGGCGCTGTGCCCAATGGTGACATGAGCGCCTATGATGGTGGGAAAGACAGCTGAATCAATATGAACACAGCTATTATCCTGAATATTTGTGCCGGCACCTATGGTGATGTAATTCGCATCACCGCGCAAAGTGACATTATGCCAGATACTTGCGTCATCTTCGATACGAACCGCCCCTGAGATCACGGCTGACTTTGCGATGAAGGCAGTGTCACTTATCTCAGGCATAAGGCCCATAAATGATTCAATCAAAGGCCCGTTTGTGATATCTTTTTCTGACATCTTGATTTCCCTAAAAATGCGTTATCTGTTAAAAGGATAACGCAAGGCATAATGCCAAGACCAGTTTTTTTGATATCAGTCGCCCGACACAGGGCTTTCGCTGATTTTTGTCCGTCACTAAAGGAGATAACCCATGGCGTTTGAACTACCAGACCTTCCTTATGCTTATGATGCGCTTGCTGATAAGGGCATGAGCCAGGAAACACTCGAATTCCACCATGATTTGCACCATAAGGCCTATGTTGATAATGGCAATAAGCTGATTGCCGGCACACAATGGGAAGGTAAATCACTCGAAGATATCATTACCGGCACTTATGAGGCAGGTGCGGTTGCACAAAATGGTATCTTTAATAATGCCTCTCAGCATTGGAATCATATCCAATTCTGGGAAATGATGGGCCCGAACGGCAATGCTATGCCGTCTGAGCTGGAAAAAGCTATCATTGAGAATTTCGGGTCAGTTGACAGCTTTAAGGATGAATTTTGTGCAGCAGGCGCGGCGCAATTTGGTGCCGGTTGGTGCTGGCTTGTCCAGGATGGTGATGGCAGCCTGAAGGTCACAAAAACAGAAAATGGGGTAAACCCGCTTTGTTTTGGCCAGACTGCCCTGCTTGGCTGTGATGTATGGGAGCATTCTTATTATATTGATTTTAGGAATAAGCGCCCTGTTTATCTGACCAATTTCTTTGATAATCTTGTCAATTGGGAAAATGTTGCCTCTCGCATGAGCTAGGCACGCTTCTTTTCAACTGATACAGATGGTATGAAAGCCTCTGCCACAATGGCAGGGGCTTTTTCTTGCCTTAATTCAAACGCATTTAACAGATAATGTAACGATCATAGCAATTTGCAATCAGATGTGATTTTCCCTACTCTTGGGGGACCAGATTACTGTTTATAAAAAAATAAAGATGAGGTAAGGCAATGAATGTTCTTCTTGGTGTGTTTGGTTTTATCGCAATTGGCCTATCAGACAGCGCTCAGGAATTCGCCAAACATAGTAACGGGTCTAATGTCTATGATATTATTACCCCGCAAAGCTGCCCGACCGGCCTTCGTGAGACTGGTTATAGCTGGTCAATTGGCGGGGGTATCATGCTCAAAGAACGCAATCTTGACGGCACCACAGGTGATGTGTGTCAGGATGAAAGTGCCGTGGATAAAAACGCAGGCAATTAAAAAAGGGCTGATTTAAGAGCTTTGTGATTTGCGCCGCGCCATTTCCCGCACACGAAGGCGCAAGGCCTGCAGGCGAATAAAGCCATGGGCATCATTATGATCATAATCACCCTGTCCTTCTTCGAAGGTGACAAGATCTTCTGAATACAGAGAATTTGGCGACTGGCGGCCTGTGACAATGACATTGCCTTTATAGAGTTTCAGGCGGACAGTGCCGTTCACAACAGGTTGGCTTGCATCAATGGCGGCCTGTAACATTTCACGCTCAGGGCTAAACCAAAAGCCATTATAGACCAATTCAGCATAGCGCGGCATAAGCTCATCCTTGAGGTGGGCTGCGCCTCTGTCCAGGGTGATTGACTCAATCGCGCGTCTTGCGTCCAGCAAGATAGTGCCGCCAGGTGTTTCATAAATGCCGCGTGATTTCATGCCCACAAAGCGGTTTTCCACAAGATCAAGACGGCCAATGCCATTCATACCGCCAAGCCTGTTTAATTCTGTCAGCAAATTGGCAGGTGAGAGCGCTTTGCCATCAATCGCCACAGGATCGCCATGATGGAAGGTGATCTCAATTTCTGTTGCGGTATCAGGGGCTTGTTCTGGTGAGACGGTGCGCGAGAAAACATATTCTTCAGGGCCGACCCATGGATCTTCAAGTACTTTGCCTTCAGCAGAGATATGAAGCAGGTTGGCATCAACAGAAAAAGGAGCCTCACCTCTTTTGTCTTTGGGGACCGGGATTTGGTTTGCTTCTGCATAGGAGATCAGCTTTGTGCGAGAGGCAAGATCCCATTCACGCCACGGGGCAATCACTTTGATATCAGGATTGAGCGCATAATAGCCAAGTTCAAAACGCACCTGATCATTGCCTTTGCCAGTAGCGCCATGAGAGACAGCATCAGCCCCAACTTCGCGGGCGATTTCAATCTGTCTTTTGGCAATCAGAGGACGTGCAATTGACGTGCCAAGAAGATAGAGTCCTTCATAAAGCGCATTTGCCCTGAACATAGGGAAGACATAATCTGAGACAAATTCTTCGCGCAAATCTTCGATATAGATTTGCTTTATGCCAAGCATTTCAGCTTTGGCGCGCGCCGGTTCGATATCTTCACCCTGGCCCAAATCTGCGGTAAATGTGATGACCTCACATTGATAGGTCTCTTGCAACCATTTCAATATGACAGAGGTATCAAGGCCGCCTGAATAGGCAAGGACAACTTTATTTATGGCTTGTGCGCTTGTTTTGCTCATTTTTATGAACCCTCATCTCCACCATCGCAGGCTCTGATCATTACGATAGATGGGTTATGCATGATTATGCCAACTCACGCAAGTGCGGCGCCGGGCGATGGCCAAGTGAGCGCCACGCACCAAACAGACCCAAAAGACAAGTCGCTGCCGCCCCTGTGATAGCGGTAGAGGCAATCACTGTAATATCAGCTGAAAAATCTGCTTGCAGAAACCCGCTGACAAGGGCAGCAGAGGCAGCTGTGCCAATGAGTGAGGCGCATAAGGCAGTCAGAAGGCCTAAAAGCGCATATTCCAGCATCCATGCCATTAAAATATCTTTACGCCTTGCCCCTAAGACTTTGAGAATAATGGAATCAGATAAGCGTTGCGCTTCTGAACTTGCCACTGTGCCGGCAAGAACGGCTATGCCTGATATGAGGGTCACAAGAGCTGTTAGCCTGATGGCGCTGCCAAGCAAATCTAGAATATTGGTTGCCGCTGCCACCGCTTCTTTGACCGAAATGGCAGAAACGTTCGAGAATTCATCTGTGACTTGCTTTTCAATATCATCAATTGCCTGTTGTTTTTCAGCATAGGTGGTCGCAATCCAACTATGAGGCGCTTTATCCAGAACACCGGGCGATAGAATAAAGACAAAATTAATGGAAAAACTCTCCCATTCAACCTCTCTGGCATTGGCGATGGTGGCGGTGATATTCCGGCCAAGAACATTGATAGAGACTGTGTCACCAATTTGAAGGTTAAATGCCTCAAAAGCATCTTTGGAAACAGAAATCAGAGGTGGCCCCTGATAATCAGCCTGCCACCATGTGCCATCTGTGATGGTGCCGCCTCTGGGTGGTTCTGCCTGCCATGTAATGGCTCTGTCACCTCTTAAGATCCAGGCTGAATCTTCTGGCGGTGTGATCTCTTTGGCAGGCACACCGGCAAGCGCTGAGACACGGCCACGTAACATAGGCGTTTTCTGAATATCTGTAATGCCCGGCACTGAGGTGGCGATAGCCTCAAAACGGTCAATCTGATCAGGTTGAATATCAATGAAAAACCAATCTGGCGCTTGATCAGCGACTCGATCTGAAATCTGCTGATCAAGATTATGACGTGTCAGGGTAACCGCTACCAGAACCGATAAGCCAAGGCCAAACGCAATGATGATGGCGCGTAAAGGAGATCCCTGACGCGTGATAGCTGATAAAGCAAGACGCCCTGGCACATAAGACGGGCTTGGTATGCGGCGCATCAGGCGCATAACCATCTCACCCAATAATGCAAGAAGGCATAAAGCGCCAATGGCCCCGCCAATAAACCCAAATGTAAGCCGCAGATCAGAGGTTGCGATCAGCGCAAGGGCTGTCAATGCGCAGGCCGCGGCAATGATGCGGGCCATAATACCAAAGGCAGGTATGCCGGAAGGCGGTGTGATTAATGAGCGGAATAGCTGGCTTGCCCGTACATCTTTGGCGCGTGCCAAAGGCAGCAGGGTAAAGATAAAAGCTGTTAGCAAACCAAAGGCACCGGCGATGAATAACGGCTGAGGGAAAATGGAAACCACAGGCGCGGCGGCTATGTAATTTGACAAAACAGAGGCTGTCAGGGCAGGCGCTGTGGCAGCGATGATAAGGCCTATCACAACACCAATCGCGGCAATGGCCATGATCTGTAACAGATAAATGCGATAAATCAGAACAGACGGCGCGCCAAGACATTTCAAAGTGGCAATGACTGGCATGCGGCTCATCAGCCAGGCACGAACAGCCGATCCAACACCAAGCCCGCCAATGAGCAAAGCTGTCAGACCGACCAGAATCAAAAAGGCTTCGGCACGTGCAATAAAGGCATCAAAGCCGGGCGCCGCAGAGCTGACATCACGAAGGCGTGCATGTGTCTCAGATAATAAAGGCTCTAAAATCTGGCGCGCTTCATCCGCTTTGGCAGGATCAGCTAATAAAATTTTTGAGCGAAAACTGATAAAAGAGCCGGGTTTGATAAGCCCGGTAAGCGCCACTGTGTCAGATGAGATAAGAACACGTGGCCCGAAACCACCAAAATTCACAGTCCTGTCAGGCTCAGAGAGAAGGGTGCCGGCGATGGTCAAAGTCGCCTCTCCCAATTTCACTTTATCACCAATGGATAATTGCAGGCTGCGCATCAGTGATGGCTGTACCAGAGCAGAGCCCAGTGCCAGACCATCTGACAGGCTGTCCGGGCCTTGTATTTTCGCTGTGCCAATCAGAGGCCATGCATCATCAACCGCTTTGAGCTCAACAAGCTTTCTTTCACCATTGGCCGGATTATGAAGCATGGCGCGCATGCCAATGGTAGAGGTGATTTTGCCAAGATTTGAGGCGGCGTTGATCACAGCCTCATCAACGGCGGTGTGGCGAGATGAGATTTCAAAATCACCACCAAGCAGAATGCGTGCATTATCCCCAATGCCTGTGCGCATGGATTGCGCAACAGACCCAACAGCCCCAATGGCCGCAACGCCAAGCACAAGCGCTGAGAGGAATATGCGGAATTTTGACAAGCTGCCCTTCATTTCCCGGCGTGCCAGACGCCAGGCAAGTGACCAGCTTTGATCTGACTGCATAATAGCGCCCTTTGTCATGACCTCACCTCATCTTTGACAAGCTTGCCATCTTCGATGGTTAAAATGCGCTCACATTGTTCTGCAAGAGAGACATCATGGGTGATAAGAACAAGGGCTGCACCAACTGATTTTGTGGCTTCGAATAAGGTATCAATCACAAGCGCGCCTGTTTTGGAATCAAGATTGCCTGTTGGCTCATCTGCCAGCAAAATGCGCGGACGAGGGGCAATCGCTCTGGCAATAGCAACACGTTGTTGCTCACCACCTGAGAGCTGATCAGGTAAATGGGAAAGACGATGGCCAAGCCCTACCTTTTCCAGTGCCGCGCTTGCAATAGATTCAGCATCAGGATTGCCTGCCAATTCCATCGGCACTGCCACATTCTGAAGCGCGGTCATAGACGGGATAAGGCGAAAGGCCTGAAAAATAATGCCTACATTATCACGGCGTAAAGCTGCCAGCTCATCTTCTTTCATATAGGTGATATCATGGCCTGCCATGGTCACCTGACCGGATGTTGCCTGTTCAAGACCTGCCATAATCATCAAAAGACTGGTTTTGCCGGCGCCTGACGGGCCTAAGATTGCGATATGCTGACCTTTGGGGACATCGACTGTGATTTGTTTCAAAATCTGTGTCATATGAGACTGGCTGCCAAGCGCAAGACAAAGGTCAGATAAGGTGATAACAGGCTGATCAGATTGCTGCTTTGTTGGTGATGATGACATGAAACAAACATCCTAATGAAAAAAGGTCAGACGATAAGCAAGGGCCAGGTGCTTGCAAACAAATAAGGGGTGTCCTATGTGATAGACAGAGAGGGCGATTATCTGCAGATGAACGTTGATACCAAATGATATGCCAATATGAAAGAGGCGAAATTGAGGCCAGTTATTCAAAAATCTGAAGTTTTTACGTTACGAAAATGGGCGCAGTTCACTGTTGCAAGCTTTGTGCTAAGCCTGATGATGATGGCAAATGGGCAGGCTGAACAAATCAAATTATTAGCGCTTGGGGATTCTCTGACAGCTGGTTATGGCCTTGGCCCGGGAGATGGTCTGACAGAGGTGCTGCAGAATAAAATCAATCAGGATTTATCAGGTAGGACAGTTCAAATTATTAATGCCGGTGTGTCAGGTGATACTACCAGAGGCGGGCTTGCCAGACTTGACTGGGCATTGGCAGATGACCCTGATATTGTGATGGTGGCGCTTGGGGGAAATGATATGTTGCGCGGCCTTGCCCCATCTGAGAGCTATGAGAATCTAAAGGCTATTTTGCAAATATTAGAGCAGGCGAAGAAGCCTGTATTACTGGCCGGCATGTTGGCCCCTGCCAATATGGGGCAAGATTATCAGAGAGAATTTGATCAGCTTTATCCGAGGCTTGCTGAGGAATTTGAAGTGATATTTTATCCGTTTTTCCTTGATGGGGTCGCGTTACAAGCTGATTTGAACCAACCAGACGGTCTGCACCCTAACAGGGCAGGTGTTGAGATTATGGCAACAAAATTAGTGCCTTATATACGCCAGCTTGTGGAAAAGGGAGCCAATGAATGACCAAAAGCGCGCAAGATATGGGCAGAACACAAGAGCTACAAACAGAGGCTGAGAGGCGCGCTGTCATCCGCGTGGTAAGGCTTCTTGGTTATGGAGGGCTTGTGCCCTTTGTGGTTTTGGCAGGGGCTGTCATGTTGGGATTGCGCACACCTTTTGCGCCTGCACAGAGTTATCTGATTGGCTATGGTGCGGTGATTTTATCATTTGTCGGTGCGCTTCATTGGGGAGATCAGCTTTCACGCGCAGTGCCTTCTGCCTTGCGGTTTATCTGGTCTGTGGTGCCTGCGCTTGGCGCATGGGTTGCTTTGATGATGCCGGACATCATTGGTGCCATCATCTTAATCGCAGGCTTAGCGTCATGTTTGATATTTGACTTGCCTGTGATGAGAAAAGGGCAATGGCCGTCTTATATGATGGTCATGCGCATCGTGCTGACCATCATTGCCTGTCTGTGCTTATCAGTGATTTTTCTTCGCTAAAATATGGTTCGCTAATTCACAAGATAGCTTAAGACGCGGCCAATGGGGTTTGCCAGTCTGATATTGCCTTCATTAATGGCAAAGACAATGCATTCCCCGTCATCATCAGCGACTGGCTGATGTGTGGCACCTGTTTCCTGAATAGCGATATCGCCCGGGCCGAACGTCCCTGTCTCATCAGTAAAGCCGCCTGCCAGAACCAATGTGACTTCTGTGCCTTCATGAGAATGCACAGGAATAGCGGTGCCTGGCGCGATACGGTAAATATTGGCTTCGACTTCTGAGTTCTGGAATTTTATGCGGCACTGGCTAAGGCCTTTGGAAATGCGGCGCCAACTTTTGTCGCATGATAAATCAGGGATATAATCAGCCAGAGGCCGTGGCAGGTTTGTGACAGAGATCTCTGAGGCATGTGCATGGCTTGCCGGTGGAAAGGCAATGACATTGTCCTGAACAGCGCCATTTTCAGCTGTATCAATATCTGCCTCGGCTGAATCAATTTCAGCCATCACAGCATCAAGCGCCCCTTCTGACAAAGAGACAGGCTCACATTCTTCCAGTAATATTCCGCCAAGCTGCATCAGCATACGCAATTGGCGTGCGCTTTGCGCATTCAGGCTGATATGTGTTTCAACCAATATTTCAAGCGGGCTTTCCAAGACACCAGTTGCATAGTCAAGCAGGAGTGCATCGACCACTTCGTCTTTTTTGATTTTTGTATTATTTTGCTCGTTCATGGAAACTAGCGTTACCTTTCAAATTCATCCAGATTTGCGCGCAGGCGTGTCAGCGCCAATCTGATACGAGATTTCACAGTCCCAAGAGGAAGACCGCTTTCTTCAGCTATCTCTCTATGTGACTTTTCTTCGTAATACGCAGCAAAGATCATTTTGGCTTGCTCTTCTGGTAATTTTTTCATCGCTTGGCGAATTTTATCTTCTTCTTCTCCGCGATTCACAGCATCAAGGCCTGTTTCTGGTTGATCTGGCATCATGGCCGGATCAAGTAAATCAGGCAATGGTCTGCCATCTTTGCGAAGACGATCAATGCGCTTATTTCTTGCGATGGTGAAAATCCAGGTGCTTGCGCCTGCTTGCGCAGGATCATAGGTCTCTGCCCTACGCCACACCATGATCATTGCCTCTTGCGCCAGCTCTTCGGCAGTTGACATATCAGTGCCAAGCCGGAGCAAAAAAGACTTTAATCGTGGTGCGAAATAAGCAAACAAAGACGCGAAGGCCGTTTTATCTTTGAAACGCCCAACTCTGACCAACAGCTCGTCCAATTCGGCGCGGCTGCTGATATTGTCATTCACAATGCCAGTTCCCATAACCCCATTAAACGATGAGGGGCTTGCTGTGACAAGATCAATTTTCCGCATGTCGGAATTATGTTCCATCTGAGAATCTTAACCGATTGATTTTATTCATTTCACAATCAGCTTTTCTTTTTAGAAAAACTTTCACCATTCATAACTTAAGCCTGTTTTACCAAAAATGAATAGGGTAAGGGGTGGTGAAACGACTCACGCAAGGTGTTTTTTTGCCTGATGGAAAAATAAAAGATGGCATGACAGGCGCATGGCAGGTGGTTTTTGCCTATCATCTCTTTGCAAAAAAGCTTTGGCTTTGGTACAAGATGTCGAGATAACAAGACGCTGGTGGCGAGGGGGCTTGTCACATGCTGAAGGAACGTAAAATAATGAACATGCTTAATGCACATTTTCTATTCGCCTCATCTGTTGTTGGCTCTTATGCAAAAGGGGCTTTCAGGGCCGCTTTGATTGGCATTGCGGCTAGTTTTGTTGCCTTTGGGCCTGTATCTGCCAAAGTGGTGGAAATGGACAGTTTCAAAGATTGGTCTGTTTTCAGAGATGACAGTGGACAAGAGCGCGTTTGTTACATGTCATCAGTACCAAAAAAACTGCGTGGCAATTATGATCGCAATAACCGCGGGGAGACTCGCGTCTTTGTGACGCATTTTGGTAAATCAGACAGGAATGTGGTCTCTGTACTGGCAGGATATAAATATAAAAAGCAAAGTGATGTCACCTTTAACATTGATGGCAAAGAGATAGTCTTATTCACTCAGGATAATCGCGGCTATTCTTTTAATGAGGCAGATGACTCAACGCTTGTGACGCGGATGAAGCGTGGCAGCAAGCTTGTGGTGACAGGCATTTCAAGCCGTGGAAATGAGACAATTGATGAATATTCTTTATCTGGTTTCACCAAGGCAAAAGCATTGTTAGATAAATTATGCAAATAGACACCGCCCTTGCAGGGCAGACATTATCAGATACTGATAAGGGGGTTGGTCCTGTTCGTGCGAGCCTGCTTGGCCTGTCTTATGATGAGGTAGAGACGCTTGTGACTAAGTGCGGGTTGCCGCGCTTTCGGGCGCGTCAATTATGGCGGCGTATTTGGCGTCATGGCCAAACTGATTTTTCTGATATGACAGAATTAGGCAAGGAGGCACGCGCAAAATTAGCACAAATGTGCCACGCTGACAGGCCAATGATCACAAACCGCCAACAGTCCAAAGATGGCACGATTAAATGGCTGATCAGATGTGATGACGGCCAAGAAGCTGAGATGGTCTATATCCCGGAAGATGACAGAGGTACTTTATGTATCTCAAGCCAGATTGGCTGCACGCTGACATGTTCTTTTTGCCATACAGGGACACAGCGCCTTGTGCGTAACCTCAGCGCCGCTGAAATCACAGGTCAGGTCTTGCTTGCCATGGATGAATTAGGGGACTGGCCTGCCGGCAAAGCGGACAGACGCCTGACCAATATTGTGCTGATGGGCATGGGTGAGCCTCTTTACAATTATGATTCTGTGAAAAAAGCTTTGTCTTTGATTATGTGGGGTGAAGGGCTTGGCCTGTCAAAACGGCGTGTGACGTTATCAACCTCCGGCATTGTGCCTGAGATTGAAAAATGCGGCGATGAGCTGGGCGTTAATCTTGCCATTTCCCTTCACGCTGTCAGAGATGATCTGCGAGATGAGCTTGTGCCGATTAATCGCAAATATAATCTGAAGATGCTGGTTGATTGTGTGCGCCGTTATCCTGTGCTGTCAAATGCAAGACGTGTGACATGGGAATATGTCATGATTAAAGGGGTAAATGACTCCCCGCAAGATGCCAAAGCGCTTGTCAAATTGATCAAAGGCATTCCGTCTAAGATTAACCTTATTCCTTTTAACGCCTGGCCTGGCACTGAATATGAATGTTCAAGTGATGAGGCAATTGATGCTTTTGCTAAAATTGTGATGAAAGCAGGCTATGCCAGCCCTGTGCGCAAGCCGCGTGGTCAGGATATTCTGGCAGCGTGCGGACAATTAAAAAGCGAATCTGTCAGATTGCGCAAATCACAAATGGCCGCGCTTGCCGCCCAAAATGAGGCAGAAAAAGAGGCTGGCTTATCAGCTGTTACCAAAGGGTAGGTTGTGCAAGTTTGTCTTGAAAAAGACATAATTCATGCCTACATTATTGATATCAGATTTTTGCAATAACTTGTCAGGAGACATCGGACATGCAAGATAACCGTTTTATGAACCCATCTGCTGCACAGGCTGCTTCGATTGATGTTGGTTTGCGTGCTTATATGCTTGGGGTCTATAACCATATGACAACAGCGCTTGCCCTGACTGGCTTTGCTGCTTTTGCGACCAAATGGGCTGTTTTATCTGTGCCTGGCGTTGGCCAGCTGTTATTTGGGACACCTTTGGCCTATGTAATTATGTTTGCGCCTCTTGGTATGGTGTTCTGGCTGAGTGCCACCATTAACAAGATTTCACCTGCAAAGGCGCGTAACCGCTTTTATCTTTATGCCGCGTTGATGGGGATATCCCTTTCAGCGATTTTGCTGACCTATACAGGGGCATCAGTTGCGCGTGCATTCTTTATCACAGCAGGTGCCTTTGCAAGCTTGTCCATTTATGGATACACAACAAAGCGTAACCTGAGCGCCTTTGGCTCATTCCTGATGATTGGGGTGGTCGGGCTGATTTTGGCATCAATCGCTAATATCTTTATCGCTTCTGCGCAATTTGAATTTGTTATCTCTATCATTGGGGTGCTGCTATTTGCAGGTCTGACCGCTTATGATACGCAGAAGATTAAATCCATGTATGCCGCAGGCGACAGCGCCGCAGCGTCAGGACGCAAATCAATCTTTGGTGCTTTGATGCTATATCTTGATTTCATCAATATGTTCTTATTCCTCATCAGACTGATTGGGAACCGCGAATAGGAGCCCTTTATGGGACATCGAAAATGGCGGCCATTGATATGGCCCGACATGACAGACAGTCACAAAAACCCGGTAGATAGCTCTACCGGGTTTTTTTATTCAACTGACCTGACTTATTCAAAGAGCAGGGGAGCGCTTGTAATATGACACATGATTTAGAGGTTTTTCTTGGGCAGGCGGCAGCGCAATCTGTGGCAGATGAGACATTAAGAGGCGCGGTATGTTCTGCTATCCTCTCATTATCTGAGGCAGCTTGTCAGATAGCAGAGATGGCAGCGCGAAATGGGATTGGTGCCTTGTCACTTGGCACGCTTGCAGGTGCGCAAAATGAAGATGGTGATGCGCAAAAACAGCTGGATGTGATGGCTGATCAGGTGATCACAAAGGCATTGTTGCAATCTGGTGTGGGCGTGTATTTTTCCGAAGAACAAGCAACGCCGGTTCAGTTGCATGAGGCAGCTATGATAGGCGTTGCTTGTGATCCGTTAGATGGCTCTTCGAATATTGATACGAATCTGACCATTGGGACGATTTTTTCTGTTTTTGCTTTGCGTGATTGTGAAAATGAACTGCCACCAATCGGGCGAAAACAGATTGCCGCAGGAATATTTGTCTATGGTCCTCAAACGGCCTTACTATTGAGTTTTGGTGATGAGGTGATGGCCTTTGCCTGTGATAAAGAGGGCGTCTTTCAAAGGCAGCAATGGCAGGTCAGCATAGCAAGGCAGTCAGATGAATTTGCCATTAATACTGCCAATGCGTCATTCTGGCCTGCGCCAATTCAGCGCTATATCCATGAAAAAACCTATGGAGATAAGGCAGGCACATCAAATATGAGATGGCTTGGCTCTCTGGTGGCAGATGCCTACCGGATTTTCCGCCGTGGCGGGGTCTTTTTATATAGCGAGGACAGTAGGGCTGGCTATGAGACTGGCAGGCTGCGTCTGATTTATGAAGCTAATCCGCTTGCTTTGCTTGTTGAGGCGGCAGGTGGTGCGGCAAGTACCGGAACAAACGCAATCTTAGATGAGCCTGTCACAAGCCTGCATCAGCGTGTGCCTCTTATTTTCGGGTCAGCTGATGAGGTGACCACCATCAAACATTTCATTGCAACCATATCATAAGGAGAGAGATCTATGCTTATTACGTTGCGTCAGTTACTTGATCATGCGGCAGAAAATGACTATGGCATGCCTGCATTTAACATCAATAATATGGAACAGGGACTCGCCATTATGCGCGCCGCAGATAAGGTATCATCTCCGGTGATCTTGCAGGCCTCCAGAGGGGCGCGCTCTTATGCTGGTGATATTATGCTACAGCACCTTATCAAAGCATTGGCGCAAATGTATCCTCATATACCCTTATGCATGCATCAGGATCATGGCAATAGTGAGCAGACTTGCCAGTCAGCGCTTGATTATGATTTTACCTCTGTGATGATGGATGGGTCCTTGCGTGAAGATGGCAAAACACCTGCTGATTATGCTTATAATGTGGCTATCACGAAACAAGTAAGCGATATGGCGCATGCCAGAGGGGCGTCAGTTGAAGGTGAATTGGGCGTTCTTGGGTCTCTTGAGACAGGGATGGGAGATCAAGAAGATGGCCATGGCGCTGAGGGTATTTTATCAGCTGATCAGCTTTTGACAGATCCTGATGAAGCTGTGGCGTTTGTGAAGCAAACCAAAGTGGATGCGCTTGCGATTGCGATGGGCACAAGCCATGGCGCTTATAAATTCAGCCGCAAGCCTGATGGTGAGATTCTGGCAATGTCTCTGATTGAGACAATTCATCAAAAATTACCAAATACGCATTTGGTCATGCATGGATCATCGTCCGTGCCGCAGGAGTTGCAGGATATCTTCAATGAATTTGGTGGTGATATGCCGCAAACTTATGGTGTGCCTCTGGAGGAAATTGATCGCGGGATAAAATCAGGTGTGCGCAAGGTCAATATTGATACAGATTGCCGTCTGGCTATGACAGGTATCATTCGTAAAATCGCCAGACAAAACAGGTCAGAATTTGATTTGCGGAAATTCATGAAGCCAGCAACAGAAGCAATGGAACAATTATGTAAAGATCGTTTTGAGCGCTTTGGGTCTGCCGGGCAGGCAGAGCATATTCAGCCATTACCTCTGTCAGATATGGCTGACAGATATCGTTGTGGCAACCTTGATCCGAAGATCGCTGCCTAAGGGCGCAAGGCTAGTGATTTTGCAAAAGGCCTTCTGCCTCTAAGATAGCTTTCAGCCCCTCGCGATAGGTGGGATATTGCAAGGTCACCGGCAATTCTGTGCCAATGATGCGTGATGTCAGCTTGCGGCGTGAGACATAAAAAGTGCGTGCCATAGGGCTTAAATCTGCCTCTTCAAATCTGACAGCTTTTGGCGGGTCTATTTGGAGTAATGAGGCAGCATAGCGGATAACATCACCTTGCGGGGCAGGCTCTTTATCGCACAGATTGATGATTCTGCCAGGGCGCGGCGCACCAAGCGCTGCCAGAATGATCGCTGTGATATCAGATTGGTGAATGCGGTTGAAAAAATGCCCTTCTTTTTCGATGATCTTTGCGCGGCCTTCCATCAGAGCAGCAAAAGGACTGCGGCCGGGGCCATAAATGCCGGCAACGCGGAAAATTTCGGCATTTGTGACTCTTTGCCATAATTGTTCTGCGGCAAGCCTGTCATGACCTCGTTTGGTGGCAGGGGCCGGAATTGTGTCTTCATCAACAAAACCATCTTCTTGATCAGGATAGATAGAGGTTGCAGATACATAGCCAGTCCAGCCTTTAAATTTTGCAAGAGAGGCCTGATGCGCCTGCATGACAGGATCATGACCCACAAGCGCAGAAATGGTGGTTAGAACATGGCTTGCCTGATCAAGATATTGGTCAATATGCGTGATAGGTTTGCCATCTTCAAAAGAGAGGATGCGCCAGCCTTTGTCCTGATAGTGCGCTAATTTTTCCACGTTCCTTGTGGTGCCCGTAATCTGCCATCCTTGCGCATGGAGGGCTTTTGCCAGATGAAGCCCAACATAACCAAGCCCGAAAATAAACATGTGTTTTGTTGCTGTTTTTGCCATAACCCTTGCCCGGACCAATTGCATGAGAGATGATTTTGCCATAAAAATCCCGTACAGCTTATCTAAGCAAGCATGCGCATTCTGGCAAGTGGTGCTATGGCTATCTTGAGGCAAAAATCAGCTATATGAGGAGTATGGCAAAAATGGCTGAACATGGTGGTAATCTTGATAGCGCAGAAAAAGCTTATGGCTTTGCGCCAGGTGAGATGACAGATATCTCAACCGGTATTGCGCCTTTTGCTTATGATGTGGCGATGCCACGGTCATCTTTCTATCAGCCATTGCCCTTAGATCGTGATTTAGAAGATTTATATCAGGCTGCCAGAGGCGCCTATCTGATGCCAGATAATGCGGCGATATGTGCCGGTTCAGGATCGCAGACACTGATAGGTGCCTTGCCGCAGATGGTGCCTGAAAAATCATATGTCTGGTGTCCGGAGCCAACTTATAATGAGCATTGTTATCGGTGGGAGAAGGCAGGCCATCATGTCGATGGCGGGGCTGTTTGTCCCAAAGAGGCCGGTGTCATTATCCTTGGTCAGCCAAATAACCCGACAGGGCATATTTGGTCGCAAGAGGCTATCTTGGGCTATTTAGAGGCAATGCGCAAAAAACAAGGGCTGCTGATTATTGATGAAGCCTTTGCTGATGCCATGCCAGAGGTATCAGCCATGGGGCTTGCCGGTGATGAGAGGCTTGTGATTTTGCGCTCTTTGGGGAAATTTTATGGGCTTGCCGGCTTGCGGGTTGGTTTTGCCATTGGCGGGGCTCAGAGGATTGCAGCTTTATCTGATGACATTGGTCCCTGGCCTGTCAGTCAGCCTGCGATTGATGTTGCACGTGGCGCGTTACGCGATACAAGCTGGCAAGAGAGGCAGAGGACGGCGCTTTATAAACGCGCACAAGACATGGCAGATTGTCTGCAAGAGGCAGGCTTTACGATTTTAGCCAAAATGCCCTTATTTGTGACCATTTTGCATGATGATGTTACAGGCTTTCATGACTATTTAGCCCGTCATGGCTTTTGGACACGTATTTATCAGAAGAATGAGAAGATGATGCGTCTTGGCCTTATCGGTGACAGGGCGCTGTTTGAGCGCTTTGCCCATCTTGTGGCGCAATGGCAAAAATAGCGCAAATGATGGCGCGAATTCAGTAGTGCATAACGCCCTAATCAGGCTATTTTGTAAATTGCAAAGCAAATCGTGCAAGAAGAGATAAAAAAGATGCAACAACAATTAGTATCGGCCACTGTGATCACCGGCTTTTTGGGCGCAGGCAAGACAACTTTGATCCGCAAAATCATTGAACAAGCAAATGGTAAGCGTCTGGCCCTGATCGTGAATGAATTTGGTGATGTGGGTATTGACGGGTTGATGCTTGATGATTGCGGGGCAGACTCCTGTAAGGCTGATGATATTATTGAGCTTGCCAATGGCTGTATTTGTTGCACTGTGGCAGATGATTTTCTGCCTTCAATGCAGGCATTGCTGAATCAGTCGCCGCCACCTGATCATATCATTATTGAAACATCTGGACTGGCATTGCCACAACCTCTTGTGCAGGCTTTTAGCTGGCCTGATATTAAGACAAGATGCCGTCTTGACGGGGTGGTGACATTGGTTGACGGGCCTGCTTTGTCGCAAGGTCATGTTGTGGGTGATGAGGCGGCGCTTGAGGCACAACGCAAAGCAGATGAAGAGCTTGACCATGAAAGCCCGATAGATGAGTTATTTGAAGATCAGATAGGGGCAGCGAATCTTATATTAATCTCAAAAACAGATATGTGTTCTGAAGAGGATATTGTTGTTGTCAAAGAGCGTTTAGCTTCAGAATTATCTCACCCCACGCCGACTATCTCGATTTCAAAAAATAATGTGCCTGTGTCAGCGATTTTAGGTCTGAATATGGATGATGATGATTTGGAAAGGGCAAGCCACAGCCACCACCATCATCACCATCATCATGATGATGAGGATGACCATCATCATGATCATCATCATGATCATCATCACGATCACGGGCATGATGAGTTTGAGAGCTTTATTATTGATATTGGTCCTATTGCAGATGCAAAGGCATTTCAGTCCCAATTGGCGCAGGTGGCAGCCAAATATCAGATATTGCGGGCAAAAGGCGCAATGATTATTGAAGGCAAATCCCTGCCTTTGATTGTGCAGGCCGTTGGCAGCCGCGTTGACAGCTATTATGCGAATCAGGCAGTGGCAAAAGCAGGATCCCTGGTTGTGATTGGGCTGAGCGGTCTTGATAAGCAGGCGATTACCGCTAGCTTGCAGCCATAGTCATTTCACCAAAGAGGACATTATGCATCTGGTATCTCTGGAAACAGCGGGCAGTTATCTTGGCTCAGATGAAGCTGTTGATCTTGAGATTCCGCCAGGTGATATCCTGATTTTATCTTCAGCTGATACTGATTTGCTATTGCTAAGCAAGGCGGCCGCCTCTATGCGCCAACATCATGGTCTAAGCGTCAGGCTTGCTAATTATATGGCCCTTAGCCATCCTTATGCGGTTGATTTATTCATCCAGAAAACAGCGTCTTTTGCCAAAATGATTGTGCTGCGGCTTTTGGGGGGCAAGAGTTACTGGCCTTATGGGGTTGAACAATTACAACAGGTCGCCTCTGATCATGGCATTTTGTTGCTTGTTTTATCTGGTGAGGGCAAAGATGATGAGGAGCTTGCTTCCTTATCATCAGTATCAGCGTCATGCCTTGCACGCGCCAATGGTTATCTGAAATCAGGTGGTCATGCGAATGCGCACGCCTTTTATGATTATCTGGCAGATATCCTTTTGCAGACAGATAATGCGCCGCACCCGCAGCCATTTCTGCCTGCCGGGCTTTATTGGCCTGATAAGAAAGAAGCTGATCTTGCCTCTGTTTGTGCCGATCATGTAGCAGGGCAAAGTGTTGTTGCGATTGTGTTTTATCGCGCCCTGATGGCGGCAGGTGATTTGGATGTGATAGACGCGCTGATAAAACAAGCGCAGGCTAAAGGCCTTAATCCTGTGCCGATTTATGTAAGCTCTCTAAAAGATGCTGCTTCGGCAGATATCACAAGTCATATTTTGCGATCTATTTCTGTTGATGTGATATTGAACCTAACCTCTTTTGCGGTTTCAGATCCCAATGCCTCTCAGATTCGTGATGTGTCTCATGTTTCCCCCGGGCCTTTTGGGGTATGTGATGCACCTGTTCTGCAAGTGGTGACAGCCACTATGAGGCTTGCAGAATGGCAGGACTCACTGGCAGGATTATCGCCTCGTGATCTGGCAATGCATGTGGCACTGCCAGAATTAGATGGCAGGGTGCTGACAAGAGCGGTCGGTGTGAAATCAGAGCCAATGCGTGATCCTGAAAGCTATGCCTATCATGTCAGGTCAACACCGCTATTCGATCGCATTGATTATGTGATGGCTTTGACAGGCAAGTGGGCAAAGCTGCGCCATAAGCCGGCAGAGGAAAAGACGATTGCGCTTATTCTTGCAAATTATCCAAACAGGGACGGGCGAATCGCCAATGGGGTGGGGCTTGATACGCCGCAATCTGTCTTTGAAGCTTTGGGTGATTTGGCAAAGGCGGGTTATGATTGTGGTGGTCTGCCAGACAGCTCTGCCAGTTTGATTGAGGCTTTGAAAGCAGGGCCAACCAATGAAGGATGGCAAGGGCGGCGCCTGACCATCAGCCTTGATAAACAGGCCTATGAAGCTGGCTTTGCAAAATTACCGCAAGAAGTGCAACAGGCAGTGATTGAAAGATGGGGCCCTGTTGCAGATGATCCTCAATTTGATGGCACACAATTTCATTTAGGCCTGCTTTGTTTCGGGCGTATATTTGTTGGGATTCAGCCTGCCAGAGGTTATCAGATTGACCCAAAGGCAACCTATCATGCGCCTGATTTGGTGCCGCCTCATTATTATTTTGCCTTTTATCTTTATTTGCGCGAAGTGGCTTGTGTGGATGCGCTTGTGCATTTTGGCAAACATGGCAATCTTGAATGGCTGCCAGGAAAAGCGCTTGCCTTGTCTTCTGCTTGTTATCCTGAGGCTGTGATGGGGCCTTTGCCTCATATTTATCCGTTTATTGTCAATGACCCGGGTGAAGGGGCGCAGGCAAAAAGACGAAGTCAGGCAGTGATATTGGACCATCTGACCCCGCCCATGATGTTAGCTGATTCGCATGGGGTGACAGGCCAGATGGAAGCGCTGATGGATGAATATTTTGAAGCAGCAGGCATGGATGGCGCCAGATCAACACAGCTTATGACAGAGATTCTGACAACGGCAGAGGCAGCCGGTATTTTGGCTGATTGCGGCATAGATGAGGCTGATTCTGATCCTGAAAAGCTTATGAAGCTTGATAATTTTTTGTGTGATATCAAAGAATTACAAATAAGAGATGGTCTGCATATTTTTGGACGAAGTGCAGACACCACCTCTCAGCAAGGACTGATCGCCGCTATCTTGCGCACGCCAAGAGGAGAGGGTATTGGCAAAGATCAGTCTTTGATGCGTGCCATTGCACAAGATTTATCCCTCGGCGCGTTTGACCCCCTGACAGCGACCAGAGGCGAAGATTATACAGGACCAAAACCAGAGCCTTTGAAAGATGTCTGTTCTGATGCGTGGCGCCACCAGGGTGATACAGCAGAGCGGATAGCGTTACTGGCAGGGTTGATGATCACAGGTGAAAGGGCGCCGTGCGGGCCTGCCTCTGCGCTTGTGATAGAAGAGGCACTGCCGGAGATTGCCAAGGGGATTTCAGATTGTGCCGCCTCTGAGACAAATGCGCTTATGCGGTCTCTTGATGGTCGATTTATTGCGCCGGGACCATCAGGCGCGCCGACAAGAGGGCGGCCTGAAATCCTGCCGACTGGGCGCAATTTTTATTCCCTTGATTCGCGCGCTCTGCCAACGCCGACTGCCTGGAAGGTTGGCAAAGCCTCTGCTGAGGTGCTGTTGCAACGCTATGTGATGGAAGAAGGTGAATGGCCAAAAGCAATGACCATTTCGGCATGGGGCACAGCGAATATGCGCACAGGCGGTGATGATATCGCCCAGATGCTGGCCTTGATGGGTGTGAAACCCAAATGGGATAGCTATAGCCGGCGCGTGACAGGCTTTGATATCATCTCATTAGCTGAATTAGGGCGCCCGCGCGTTGATGTGACCTTGCGTTGTTCCGGCTTTTTCCGAGATGCGTTTCCGGCACAAATGGCATTGCTTGATAAAGCAGCGATCGCGCTTGCCAATTTGCAGGAGCCAGATGATCAAAACCCGATTGCAGCCCATATCAAGGCTCGCTTGTCAGACTTAGAATCAGAAGGTGTTGAGGCAACAACAGCTGCCCGCCTTGCCTCTTTGCGTGTCTTCTCATCTAAGCCTGGGGCTTATGGGGCCGGGCTTCAGGCGCTGATAGATGAGGGGATATGGCGCGAACGAAGCGATTTTGCCGAAAGCTATTTGCAGTGGTCATCTTATGGCTATGGCGAAAAAGCAGATGGTATTGAGGCAAAAGGTGATTTTGAGGCGCGGCTTTCACAGGCAAATGCGATTATTCATAATCAGGATAATCGTGAACATGATTTGCTTGATTCAGATGATTATTACCAATTTATCGGCGGCTTATCAGCGTCTGTTGCCAGTCTGAAAGGCGAAGATGTCCCGATTTACTTTAATGATCATTCTCTGGCAGAGGCGCCTGTTGCGCGGCGGCTTGATGAAGAGATAGCGCGTGTTGTCCGCGGCAGAGCCAGTAACCCGAAATGGATCCAATCTGTCATGCGTCATGGTTATAAGGGCGCATTCGAAATGGCAGCGACTGTGGATTATTTATTTGCCTTCTCTGCGACAACTGGTCAGGTAAGAGAGGCGCATTTTAATGCGCTGTTTGAGGCTTATATCGAAGATGATAAAGTGCGTGACTTCCTCAAAGACGTCAATGAAGATGCTTATTATGATATGATCAGGCGTTTTGAGGAGGCGATTGCACGCGGGCTGTGGGTGCCACGGCGAAATGCGGTGCATATGGCGCTGGAACAGATGACAAACAAAAGCTAGGCCGGCCCTTCGGTGGGATCGTGCGATGATAATGTGGCAGTGAAGGAGACAGAGATGATTGATGATAGCAATCGCCATAATGAAAAAATGGCAAAGAAAAAACAAGCGCGTGACAAGATCATGTCAACCAAGACTGATAAAAAGGGGCTTGTGATCATCCATACTGGCAAAGGAAAAGGCAAATCATCTGCGGCTTTTGGCATGATTTTTCGCTGTATCGCGCATGATATGAAATGTGCGGTTGTACAATTCATCAAAGGCGGAATGGATACAGGTGAGCGTACGCTTATCACAAAATACCATAGTGATATCTGCGCCTTTCATACGATGGGTGAAGGCTTTACATGGGAGACGCAAGACAGAGACAGAGATATCGAAATGGCAGGAAAGGCATGGGAGAAAGCCAAAGAGCTTATCTGTGATGAAAGCCATAAGATGGTCTTGTTAGATGAAATCAATATCGCGCTTCGTTATGGCTATATTGACAGTGCAGAGGTGGTGCAATTTCTGAATGAGAAAAAGCCGCCTATGACTCATGTGGTCCTCACAGGGCGTAATGCAGCAGATGAATTAATTGAAATCGCTGATTTGGTGACGGAGATGGAATTGGTAAAGCATCCCTTCCGGTCCGGCATAAAAGCGCAGATTGGTGTTGAATTTTAAGGGCAGCTCTGGCGCCCGGAAAAGGCTGTTTGAACAATGCGTAAAGGCACCATCATGTTACAGGGAGCCGGGTCCAATGTCGGCAAATCTGTTTTGGTCGCAGGGTTATGCCGCGCTTTTGCACGCCGTGGTTTATCTGTTGCGCCTTTTAAGCCGCAAAATATGTCAAATAACGCCGCAGTCACAAAAGATGGTGGTGAAATTGGCCGCGCTCAGGCCTTGCAGGCACGCGCATGTTATCTTGCGCCTGTGACAGATATGAATCCTGTTCTGTTAAAGCCTGAGACAGATACAGGGGCACAGGTGATTGTGCAAGGCAAGCGGTTCGGGTCTATGCGCGCACGTGAATATGGCAAACAAAAAGCCCAGCTGCTACCTCCTGTTGTCGAGAGTTTTGACAGGCTTTATGAGGCGCATGACCTTGTGATTATCGAAGGTGCCGGCAGTCCTGCTGAGGTGAATTTGCGTGCCGGTGATATCGCAAATATGGGCTTTGCCGAGGCAGCAAATGTGCCTGTTGTGATGATTGGTGATATTGACAGGGGCGGCGTGATTGCCTCATTGGTCGGCACTGATAAGGTGTTATCACAAGATGACCGCAGCCGCATTAAAGGGTTTATCATCAATAAATTTCGCGGTGATACCACCTTATTTCATGATGGGATGACCATCATTGAAGAGGCGACAAACTGGCGTGGTGTGGGTATTTTGCCATGGTTTGGCGGGGCATCAAAACTGCCGGCTGAAGATATTCTGGATTTATCAGAAAAGGCGCGCGCCGGTGAGGATAAGGCAGTGCATGTCGCTGTACCTGTACTGCGCCGCATTGCCAATTTTGATGATCTGGACCCTTTGGCAGCCGAAGATCAGGTAAAGCTTACGCTTGTTGGTGAAGGAGAGGCATTGCCGGGTGATGCAGATCTTATCTTATTGCCAGGGTCAAAAGCGACTATCTCTGATATGGCTTATATCAAAGAACAAGGCTGGGATATTGATATCAAAGCGCATATCAGGCGTGGTGGTCATGTGATAGGTCTTTGTGGCGGCTATCAAATGCTTGGCAAGATGGTGTATGATCCGCAAGGGATTGAAGGTGCAAATCATCAGGCAGAAGGACTGGGGCTTCTTGATATTGAAACACGCCTTGAAGGGCGTAAAATTGTGACAGATTCACAAGGGGTGTCAGTGCCAGAAGGCCTTGAGGTATCAGGCTATGAGATTCATATGGGCAGGACAGACGGGCCTGATTGCGCACGGCCTATGGTGATGGTGAACACAAAAGACGGGCCAGTCGCGGACGGGGCAAGTGACAGAACAGGGCGCGTGCGCGGCTGTTATATGCATGGTCTGTTTGCCTCAGACAGTTATCGTGCGCATTTGCTTGCCTTGCTGGGCGGAGAGGCACGCACAGTTGATTTTGATGATGTTATTGAACAAGAATTAGACAGGCTTGCTGATCATATAGAGGCGCATTTAGATCTTGAGGCTTTGGCAGATATTGCCGGTATCGATCTAGAAGGTTATGCCAATCAGAAGGCATAGCAAAGACGTGCTGCCAAGGGCAAACCACAAAATTTGAAGCGCTTTATCAATATCAGAGGCTGAGATATCGCGGCGTCCGTTTGCGTTCATAAAGGGTAAGTCAAGCAATCTGTTTTTATAATATCGGGGGCCGCCAAGGCGGATCCCAAGCGTGCCTGCCATGGCTGATTCAGGATAACCTGCATTTGGCGAGGCATGTTTATCAGCATCTTGCTTCATGACCTGTTTTGCCTGTTTGCCGGCATCTCCTGACAAAGAGGTGGCAATGATTAATAAGGCGGTCAGTCGTGCGGGGAAAAAATTAGCAACATCATCAAGCATCGCCGCCCCCCACCCAAAGGCATAAAATCTGGCCGATTTGTAACCAACCATCGAATCAGCGGTGTTGATCATTTTATAGGCAAAAAGCAAGGGAAGCCCGCCAATCAAATACCAGATAGCCGGCGCGATCACACCATCTGAGAGGTTTTCAGCCCCTGTTTCGATCGCGGCTTTGGCGATATCTGTTTGCCCCATCTGTCTGGTATCACGTCCCACTATCATAGAGACAGCGTATCTGGCAGCGTCAAGATCGCCTTTTTTGAGCGGTTGCATGACAGCGTCTATGTGATCATATAACGACCTGCCTGCCAGTAAGATGGCGACCAGACAAACCTCAATGAAGATGCCAAAGGGCAGAAAGCTCAGCAAGATTGTGCATATCAGGCCAATGGCACTGGCAAGAGATACCCATAAGATGATTGCCAGAATGCCAAGGATACGCCGCTTGCGGCCTGTAATGGTGCGCTTGTTAAATCGACTTTCCACAAAGCTGATTGCTTTGCCAAATAACACCACAGGATGGGGTAAGCGTGACCATAAAAAAGAAGGCTCACCCATCGCCATATCAAGGGCAAGGGCCATTCCCATGATCATGAAAGGAGACGCAAACAGAGCTAAAAAGTCCGGAGACATGATTTATGACCCTTCAAAGAGGTGGAATTTGTGACAGAGCATGTCGTATTTTAAGCCATTGCACCATAGTGTCAAAGCTAGTATGAGTTATCACATATCGGAGCCTGTCGTTAAGGTGAAAATTGACTCGGTGACAGCGACCTATCTCAGGGCTTGAAAAATCCGAGCTCCGGCGTTGAAACTGCCTGTATCGCACGCTAGGTGATACAGCATGATGATTTGCCCTTTTTTTCCCACCTATCGTCAGCGCCCGCTTCTGGCTTAGCCTAAGTCAACAGGCGGCGATGGTTGGATTTGTGATTGTTACGTTAGAAGGCGGAGTGAAACTATGTCTCATCTTTTCAAAATGGCCGGGTGTTTTGCCCTGCTTAGCCCTGCTGCGGCATATGCGCATATTGGCCATATTGGCGAGTTGGCAGGACATGGCCATCTTATCGGTCTGGGCGGGCTTGTGGCGGCCGCCGCACTGGCAGCGCTTGTTGCAAAATTATCAGCGGAAAAGGCGGATGGCGAAGATGGTCTTGATGAAAGATCAGATGATGAGACAGGTGAGGCGAAAGATGGCAGGGCTGAAGAGACAGAAACAGGAGATTATGTAAATGGCTGAGGCAAAAAAATATGGCGTGATGATTTGTGGTCACGGGTCACGTTCGCAATCAGCTGTTGATGAATTTGCGGCCGCGTCTCAAAAGCTTGCCGGTATGTTTGGGGATTGGCCTGTTGAATATGGGTATCTGGAATTTGCCAATCCTGTGATCAGATCAGGGCTTGATAAATTACGTGAACAGGGCGTGAATCATATTCTGGCTGTGCCTGGCATGTTGTTTGCCGCAGGGCATGCAAAAAATGATATCCCGTCTGTTCTGAATGCCTATGCTGAGGAGACAGGTATCACAATTCAATATGGCCGCGAGCTTGCGGTTGACCTGAATATGATACAGGCAGCAGGTGAGCGTATCCAAGAAGCAGTCGACAAAGCCAATGCCGAATTAGGTGATGTGCCTTTGCATGAAACATGCCTTGTTGTGATCGGCAGAGGTGCGTCTGATCCTGATGCCAATTCAAATGTGTCCAAGATCGCACGTATGCTCTGGGAAGGGATGGGGTTTGGTTGGTGTGAGACTGGCTATTCAGGGGTGACGTTCCCGCTTGTTGAGCCATGCCTTGACCATGTGGCACGCCTTGGTTATCGCCGGGTTGTGGTCTTTCCTTATTTCTTATTCTCTGGCATTTTGATCGACCGGATTTATGGGTTTGCAGATGTGGTGGCCGCGCGTCATCCTGAGATGCAATTTATCAAAGCAGGCTATTTGAACGACCATCCAAAGGTGTTGGCAACATTCAAAACCAGAGTTCATGAAATCATCGAAGGCAGCAATCATATGAATTGCTCTTTGTGTAAATATCGCTCAGCGGTGCTTGGCTTCGAAGAAGAAGTCGGATTGCCGCAGGAAAGCCACCATCATCATGTTGAAGGGATGGGCGCCTCTGCGCCGGGGTCAAATATCGAAGATTGCAATTTGTGTCAGGATTTCTGTACAGGTGCCTGTCGTCTTGACCAAAATCATCACCATCATCATGACCATAGCCACGTACATGATCATGATCACGGGCATGAACACGGGCACGGGCATGGGCATGACCATCATCACCATGATCATGATCACGGGCATCATCATCACCCCTACCCGCACGCCAAACACCCGCTTGGGCCTGAATCAGTGCGCCATCATAAGCCTTTGAAAAAAGATGACGGGTGATTGCCTGTTGTCATAATCAGGAAAAAGGGGGGCGTTGTCGTTGGGATATGATTATCTGAAGTCTGGTCAGGACATTTATGATCTGTCTTTTGCGCGTGTTCGAAGCAAGACAGATTTGGGGCATGTGCCATCTGAGCTTGAGTCACTGATTGTGCGCCTTGTCCATGCGGTGGGTATGCCGGATATCGTAAAAGATATAAAATTTGATAATGGTCTGTATCAGGCAGCCATGTCAGCCTTTGCGGCCAAAGCGCCTATCTTATGTGATTGTGATATGGTGTTTCACGGGATCACAAAGCGGTTTCTGCCTGATGACATGCCTGTTAAATCTTACATCACAGAGGCTGACCTGCCTGCGCTTGCGCAAAAAATGGGGACCACCCGCTCTGCTGCGCAAATCACCTATTGGGCAGATGAATTAGAGGGCGCTATTGTGGCAATTGGCAATGCGCCAACAGCGTTATTTTATTTGCTGGAAGTCATGGAAAAGACAGGGGTACGCCCTGCTTGTATTTTGGGATTTCCGGTGGGATTCGTTGGGGCAAGTGAGAGCAAAGAGGCTTTGATATCTGATCATGGCACTGTGCCTTATATCACCTTGCGCGGCACAAGAGGCGGCTCAGCGCTTGCAGCAGCGGCGGTAAATGCCCTTGCCTTAGAGGCCAGAGCGCAATGAGTCATATCAGCCAGAGCCATAAAAAATGGCAGATTTTCGGCCTTGATGAGACTGGCCCTGAACAATTGCGCCAATGGCATAAGCAGGCGCTGAGCGAAGCTGATTTGGTGATAGCTGACAGACGGTTTCATGAGATGCTGCACCCTTTTGCGGACACGCGTCCCCTTGAGGCCTGGCCAAAACCATTTTCTGAACTAGCGTCTCGGCTAGCGCCTTATCAGGATAAACAGGTGGCGATTTTTACCACAGGTGATCCTCTTATCTATGGGGCTGGGGTGAGTGTGAAGCGTCTGTTTCCCGCACAGGACATCTCACTCTGGCCTGCTTTATCAGGTCTCCAATTAGCAGCTGCCCATATGGCATGGCCATTGCCGCAAAGTCAGATCATCTCAATTCATGGCAGGGGGGTAAGAAAAATTCTGCCTCATATATATCCTTTTGCGAAATGGCTTGTAGTGCCACAAAATGCAAGCTCGGTCCATGAGGTGGCAGGGTTGTTGGTAGAACATGGGTGCGGTGAGGCGGCTATGAGCTATCTTGGTGGTCTTGGTCGCAAAGATCATGAGATTGCCATTCGTAAAACAGCCCGTGAGTGGCAGGATAGCGCAGTTGAAACATTGTCTGATTTTTTCATTCTGGCAGTTGATCTGGCGCCTTGCGGGCGTTTTGCGCATTATGGCCGCTTTGGTGCTCTGCCAGATGAGGCCTTTATCAGTGATGGTAAATTAACCAAACAAGATGCCAGAGCCAGTGCAATTTCAAAATTACAACCTCATCCAAAAGGGGTGCTATGGGACCTTGGGACAGGTTGCGGGTCAATTGCGATTGAATGGGCACGACATGATGAAAGCTGTGTGGCACACGGCGTTGATAATCGTGATGATCGCCTTGACAGGGCGCGTGCCAATGCGCTTGCTCTGGGGACGCCTGAGGTCAGGTGGCACAAAGATGATATTATTGCCAAGATGGCAGATTTGCCTGTGCCTGATGCGATTTTTATTGGCGGCGGCCTGTCAGAAGAGGCCATCAGGGCAGCCTTGACGCATTTGCCAGCCGGAGGCCGGCTTGTCTGTCATGCAGTGACATTGGAATCAGAGGCGCTTTTGCTGAGCGCTCATAAAAACTATGGTGGTCACCTTGTCAGGCTGACAGTTCATAAAGCTGACCCTGTGGGCGCCTATTATGGATGGCGCGGTCTTATGCCTGTGACTCAATGGGCGTTGGTGAAAGAAGGGTGATATGACAAAAGGCAGTTTGATAGGTGTCGGTACAGGACCTGGTGATCCTGAACTGGTAACACGCAAAGCATGGGCAACCATCCAAAAGGCAAAGGTTATCGCTTATCCTGCGCCTGATTCCGGGGTGAGTTTCGCACGCTCAATCGTCAGTGATGCCATCAGTGAAGAGACGCTTGAAATCCCCATGATTGTGCCTATGAGAACAGGCAGAGAGCCGGCGCAGAGCATTTATGATGACGGGGCAAAAGCCATCGCAACTCAGTTGGATTTGGGCCATGATGTGGTTGTGTTATGCGAAGGTGACCCGCTATTTTATGGATCATTTATGTATTTGCTGGCACGTCTTCGTGATGATTATGATGTTGCCATTATCCCTGGCATTACAGCGATGACGGCCTGTGCGGCGGCGGCGTCCCACCCGCTTGTGGCGCGCGAGGATATGATGACAATCTTGCCTGCGACCATGGCTGATGAGGATTTAGTGGCTGCGATCACAGCCAGTCAGGGGATCGCCATCATGAAGGTTGGCCGACATATAAACAGGCTTCGTTCTATAATCGACAAGATAGGCTGTCTGGCAGATGCTATCTATATCAGCCATGCAAGCCTGCCTCATCAAAAGATGATGCCTTTGGCACAAGCACCAGATGATGCGCCTTATTTTTCAATGATTTTACTTTATAAAGGTAATGATGCATGGATTTAACAGCAGAGCCTTTGGCGCAACCCGTATTTGTGACATTGAATGAGACAGGGTTTCAGCTTGCCTCTTCACTGGCAGTGACGCTTGGCGGCGAAGTCCATGGTCTGGCAAGCAGACTGCCGCATGCGCCTGTGACATTTGAGGCGGTCAGCCAGCATTTGGCTGAGTTATTTGTGGCATCTCGCCCGATTGTCGCGCTATGTGCCGCTGGCATTGTGGTCAGGTCTCTAGGGTCTGTTTTAGGTGATAAATGGCATGACAGCCCCGTTGTCTGTATGAGCGAAGATGGTAAATTTATTGTGCCAGTCTTGGGCGGCCATCACGGGGCCATTGCGCTGGCACGCCGCATTGCCGCTATCACAGACGGACAGGCAGCGATTACCACCGCCTCTGATATTGGCACAGGGATTTCTTTGGATGAGCCGCCAGCTGGTTATGTGCTTGCTAATCCGGAAAATGCCAAGAATGTGATGGCAGCCATTGTGAATGGTAAAGGCGCTGATGTGTCTCAGACAGGTGCCTTGTCATATTGGTTTGAAGGGGTAAGGCAAGGTGTAGATGTGAAGCTGAGCCTTGCTGATAAGGTGGTTCAGCCTCAGGATAATGAGCTTGTTTATTATAAGCAGGATTTGGTGCTTGGGGTGGGATGTGCCAGAGGTTGTGCGCCCGAAGAGTTGGCAGATTTGCTCTTGAAAACATTGGAGGCTTATGATTTGCACCCGGCGATGATTGCGGCAATCGGCTCTGTTGATCTCAAAGCAGATGAGCCTGCGATCCTGCAATTGGCGGACAAGCTTGCCGTGCCTTTTCGGGTATTTGAGCCGCAAGCATTGGCAGCTTTGGCAGACAGGGTGTCTTACCCGTCTGCAATCGTTGAAGAAGAGGTAGGCACACCATCTGTTAGTGAGGCAGCGGCTCTTGCGCTTGCAGGCGGGGAGGCAAGCTTGCTTGTCACAAAGCATAAATCAGCAAATGCGACTGTGGCGATTGCCAGACGCAACGGTAATAAGGCAGATCGCCTTGCAGGGCGAAAGCCAGGCAAATTATCATTAATCGGGATTGGTCCTGGCAAAGGTGAGTGGCGCACGCCAGAGGCAAGCCGTCTTATCGCTGAGGCTGATTTGCTTGTCGGATATCGTTTATATATTGATCTGCTTGGTGGGTCTGCGGCGCGCAAGCCTGCGATGCATTTCGCCCTTGGTGAGGAAGAACTTCGTTGTCGCACAGCCCTTGAGGAAGCTGCCAAGGGTCAGGATGTCGCGCTGATTTGTTCCGGAGATGCCGGCATTTATGCAATGGGCGCGTTGGTGTTTGAGTTATTGGCGCGTGATGAAAAAGAGGGCGGGGTAAGTGACAGTGCCAAAAGAGTTGATGTAATAACAGCGCCAGGCATATCTGCCCTTCAGGCAGCGGCAGCACGTTCAGGCGCCGTATTAGGTCATGATTTTTGCACGATTTCTTTGTCAGATCTTTTGACGCCCTGGGAGGTGATCGAACAACGCCTTCATGGGGCAGGGGCAGGTGATTTTGTGATCGCATTTTATAATCCTGTTTCTATGCGCCGCAAAACACAGCTGGCACGTGCCAAAGAGATTTTACTATCTTATCGCGGCGCTGATGTGCCTGTTTTATTGGCCAGTAATCTGGGGCGTGTGCAAGAAAAGCTGACCTATCGCACCTTAGGTGAGTTAGATGTGAATGAGGTTGATATGCTTACCGTTGTGATGGTGGGGTCATCGCAATCTAAAATGGTTCATCTGGGACGAGCGCCTGCGATTTATACGCCGCGCGGCTATGCCAAACATCTTGATAAGGAATAAGATTTATGACTGTTTATTTCATCGGTGCCGGGCCAGGCGCGCCAGATTTGATCACAGTGCGTGGTTTGAATTTGATTAAATCCTGCCCTGTTTGTCTTTATGCAGGCTCTTTGGTGCCTGAGGCCGTTGTTGCACAAGCACCGTCTGACGGGCTTGTCATGGATACAGCGTCTTTGACTCTTGATGATATTATGACGCTGATGAAAGGGGCTCATGAAAAAGGACAGGATGTGGCGCGTGTCCATTCAGGTGACCCGTCCTTATATGGCGCCATTGCCGAGCAGATTCGCCGCCTTAATCAGGAAGGGATTGATTTTGAAATCTGCCCGGGCGTGCCTGCTTATGCAGCAGCTGCGGCGGCTATGGGCACAGAGCTTACCATCCCTGAGGTTGCGCAATCCATTATCCTGACCAGAACAGCGATGCAGTCATCTGCCATGCCTGAAGGGGAAGATCTGGAAACATTAGGGGCCACAGGTGCGACTTTGGCAATTCATTTATCTGTGCGCAATTTACGTGAAATTGAGCGGGTATTGACGCCAAAATATGGTGCTGATTGTCCTGTGGTGGTGGCCTATCGCGTAGGATGGCCTGATGAGGCATTTATCCATGGCACCTTGTCAGATATTCGAAGCAAGGTAAGAGAATCAAAGATCACGCGAACAGCGCTGATCTTTGTGGGTCGTGCGCTTGGTTACGCAGGCGGGTTTCGTGATTCTGTTCTTTATGACGCTGATCATGTGCATGTGTTGCGGACAGCCAAAGGGCGCGCTCTTAGCGATGACAGCTAGATGATGTGGCAATAAGAGCCGCAGACTGAGCCTTGTATCAAGCCGGCAGAGCCAAGAGATTTGCCGCTGGCATCTGTGATATCAAATAAAGGTGTGCCGGCGGAAGATGTGACAGTTGTGAAATGAAATTCATGGCCATATCGTGCGTGCGAGAGATAGGCAGGCGCTTGTGGGCGCGGCGTAAGATGGCGATACCCAAGGGCACGTTTGCGCTCAGCAAAAGAGGTTACAAGCGGCAATAGCCCTGCCATTTCATAAGAGGTGCCATCTGCATCAATAATGGCCTCACCAAGAGCCATATAGCCGCCGCATTCACCATAAATCGGGATATGACGGCTTGCCAGTGCGCGCAAGTCTGACAGGAACCTGTCATTTGCAGATAAGGCAGGCAGATATAATTCAGGATAGCCGCCCGGCAGGAATAAAAATCCTGTCTCTTTGGGAATGGGCTCATTTCCCAGAGCAGAGATGGTTGTGATCTCCGCTCCTTTTTTTTGCCAGTTCTCAAGCTGATGCTGATAGGCAAACCCAAAAGCTTCATCTCTGATAAGGGTGATGTTCTGGGCAGGCGGGTCTGGCAAATCAGGGGCAGGGGCAGCCTCAATCGGAGAAAAAGCCTGCATAATCGCATCCAGATCGCATGATTGTGCGATCAGATTGCCTGCGTTATCGATAAAATCTGACCAGGCAGAATCATTGTTCAATTCAGCCATCTGGACAAGGCCCAGATGACGTGACGGGACATGCAGGGCCGCATTGGTTGGCACAGCGCCAAAACAACGCAAACCTTCATCCTGCAGGACGGTTTCAATTAAATGGGCGTGCCTGTCTGAGCCAACTTCATTTAATATAACGCCGGTAATCAGCGGTTGCAGATTGCGAAGCGCGGCAGCGATATAGCCTGCGGTTTGTGACTGGCCGCGCACATTCATTACAAGAATAACTGGCAGATTTAGCTGGCTTGCCAGAGTAGAGGTTGAGACATTTAACCCAACAGCGCCGTCAAATAATCCCATCACACCTTCTATGAGAAGATGAGCCGCCTTTGTGCGGTGCGCATAATGGCAAAGCGTGCTTGTATCCATTGCAAAAGGGTCAAGATTAACAGAGGCTTTGCCGCAAGCTGCCATATGAAAGGCAGGGTCGATATAATCAGGGCCAGTTTTCGCGCCCATAATGTCATGGCCCCTGACAGATAAGGCCCTCAGCAAGGCAGTTGTGATCAGTGTTTTGCCTGCATTTGAGCTGGCGGCACCCAGAATAAGCCCTTTTTGTGCCATCGCGAATTAAGCGCTGTCTGCTTGGGCGCGCATACCAAGCGGGTCAAGATTGCGCGGCTCATGACCTTGGGCTTGTGCCATCCAATCCAGACATTGGCGCATCAGGGTAACCTTGCCAACACAGATGATAGAAGGTGGCTTCATCCCGGCAGCAGCCGCATCTGTGGCAGCGCCCTGTAAGGTGGTTTCAAGAACACGCATATCTTTTTGGGTGGCATTACACACAATCGCAACAGGCTCATGAGGATCACGGCCTGCGGCGATGAGTTTTTCTGAAATCTCAGGCAAATGTTTCATCGCCATATACATCACAATGACTTGTGAGCCATCTGCTATGCCCTGCCAGTTAATGGCAGATGGGGCAAGGCCTGTTCTGTCGTGACCAGATAAAAAGGTGACTGCCTGATTCACATCACGGTGCGTGACAGGAATACCGGCATAAGCAAGGCCGCCTATCCCGGCAGATATGCCAGGTATGATTCTGATAGGGATACCTGCCTGCACTAATGTTTGCGCTTCTTCACCGCCTCTGCCAAAAACAAAAGGATCGCCTCCCTTGAGGCGCAAAACACGCTTGCCCTGCCTTGCCAGTTCAATCAGGCGCATGGAAATATCACGCTGCAACGGTGATGGTTTTCCCCCTCTCTTGCCGGCATATTCAATGATTGCCCCGGGATTTGCCCATTGCAAAATATGCTCATCCACAAGCGCATCATAGATAATCACCTCTGCCTGTTTCAAAGCATTAAGGGCATGAAGTGTTAACAGGCCAGGATCGCCGGGGCCGCCGCCGACAAGCCAGACCCACCCTTTTTCAAGAACAGGCCAGCGATTATCTGCCAAAGACGGCAAATCAGGCGCGTTAAGTCCGTCAGTATCTTTGCGGTTATCACTCATGGTTGTCTGGCACTTTTCCCAATTTGTTTTGTTATCAGGTTGGACAAGCTTTGTCCTGACATTGTATCATGTTTTATGACGAACACCATAGACAGCTTTGTCTCAAGGTGATGGCAATTTGGTTTTTTTGGAGCAGTGTTTTATGGCAGATATCCTGACATCCAATCTTCGGTTTGGCTGGACAACAGGCACCTGCGCAACAGCTGCGACTATGGCATCATATACAGCTCTGATGACAGGTAAGTTTCCGAAAAACGTCAAAATTGAGACGCCAAGCGGCAAAGTCGCTGATCTGGCAGTAGAGATGAGTGAATTTCAGGGCGGGGCCGCGATTGCCGGTATCATCAAAGATGCTGGTGATGATCCTGATGTAACGCATGGTGCGCTGATTTCTGCTGAGGTGTCATTTGGCAAAACAGGGCAGGGTATCAGATTTTTGCGGGGCAAAGGTGTCGGCATTATCACCAAGCCCGGCCTGCCTATTGAGGTGGGTGAGCCTGCGATCAATCCTGTGCCGCGGCAGATGATGACAGACGCCATTGCCGGATTGTCAGAAAGCTTTGGCGGGTCAATAGATGTGGATATCACCATTCATGTCAAAGATGGTGAGGCCATTGCCTTGAAAACATGGAATCCGCGCCTTGGTATTACAGGCGGTATTTCTATTTTGGGGACTTCTGGTGTGGTGCGGCCTTTTTCGTGCTCTGCCTGGATTGCGTCTATTCACAGAGGGATAGATGTTGCGCGCGCCAATGGTATTGACCATGTGCTTGGTGCGACCGGAAACCGATCTGAGCATTACGCAAAATCTGTTTATGAATTTGAAGATATTGCGTGCCTTGATATGGGAGATTTTGTCGGCGGGCTTGTTAAATATCTGCGTCTTCACCCTATTGCAAAATTAACCTTATCAGGCGGATTTGCAAAATTCACCAAATTAGCACAAGGCGCGATCGATTTGCATTCAGCCAGAAGCCAGGTCGATTTTCAAAAATTAGCACAATGGGGCGCGTCAGTCGGGATGAAGGCACAAGCGATTGAAACAGCCAATAGCGCGCTTGAAGTCCTGCAATCAGCAGATGAGAGGCAAAAACAAGCCTTATGTGATCTGGTTGCTGAAAACGCGCAACAGACAATCATCAGCATGTTAAGAGGCGCTGATATATCAGTTGAAATTATGGTGGTCTCACGAGAGGGCACATTATTGGCACGGCGCGGCGCATAAGGTTCATGATGATGACAAAGAGCAAAGCAAGGCGGCAGCAAAAATGGCTTGTGCTTGGCGGCACCAAGGAAGCATCTGATTTTATCTCTTACTGGCATAAAAAAGAGTCTGTTCAGCTGATCTTATCTCTGGCAGGGGTGACAAGGCACCGTCCTATAGAGGGGTGTGAGATACGCGTTGGCGGGTTTTCTCGACATGCTGAGGACGGGCAGATGACAGATGGTGCCACCGGCATGACAGATTATATTTTTCAAGAAGGGTGCGGGGCTGTGATTGATCTAACACATCCTTTTGCCCGGCAAATAAGCGCCAATGCAAGACAAGCCGCCATGCGTGCAGACATCCCTTATTTTCACTATATGCGCGCGCCCTGGGTGGCGATGGAGCATGATAACTGGCAGTTTCATGATAGCTGGCAGACACTTTACCAGACAGTCAAAACACCTCATTTATTTATCGCAGGCGGGCATGAAGCATTAAATGCTTTGCCGCCCAATTATCAGGGGGCGGTGACAGCGCGTATGATAGAAGCGCCGCCCCATGGTCAAGAAACCCTGCCGAAAGATGTTGAGATCATCCTGAGCAGGCCGCCTGCTTCTGTTGAGGAAGAGGTGTCCTTATTTGTGAAAAAGAATATCACCGCGGTAGCCGCAAAATTATCAGGCGGTAAAGCAAGCGCTGCCAAATTGGCGGCGGCGCGTCACTTATCCCTGCCTGTGCATCTTGTCAGACGGCCTGTCTATCCAAGCGGATGGTATGATAAGATGAGCGCGCTCCATGACAGGCTTGACAGCTTATGGCGCGGGATTGATTAGCGAAATGTTGATGACTGGATATGAAGGCGTGCTATGATGCTGCCTAAAAAGCCAGTCATCTCTATGCGCACAGGTATCAGCCTGTCACCATTCACTCTGCCGATAAATATTTTGACCTTTTCAAAATCAAGCTCTTCTTCAGGGTCATAATCACTGTCAAGCTTATGGCCGCCAATTAACTTGCTGGCTGAGCCGCAAATATGGGCCTCGCCGGAATATGCCCCCTCTTCATCAGCGCTAAGGGTGGTTGTGCCAAAGTCTTTGAGATGAAGCTCAGAGCGGCGCCTGCCGTCAAATACGCGGTATTTACCATTGCATTGACCGCTTGCTTCAAGATCGGATAAGGCCATCAACATTGCGGTGTAAGGGTCAACAACATTGCGCAGGCTTGCCTTGCGAAGAGGGTGGATTTCATCCTGCTCGGGTTCTGGTTCTACTGTGAAAATGGGGGTCTTGATCCCTTTAGGCCATGACATATCAACGATATAGGTTTCATCATCATAGGTTGATTCAGACTGAAATTGTGACGGGCGAAACTGGTCGCCCTGGCGTTCACCTTCAAGGCTATTCATGCCTTCAAATTCATAAAAAATAGCCAGAGTGCCTTCTGTTTTGACACTGCCTTCAAAGCGGTAAGTGCTGTCATCCATCTGCCATTTTGCCAGAGCCTTACCAAGATGAGAGTCACCCCATTGCACATGATATACCAAATCATAATCAAGCCTCTCAGAGGCTGACGAGGCAGATGACAGGCTGGCTGTCACAAAGATAAAGGCTGCAAAAAGGCGAAATAAAGCTGCAAACACAGGCATGACAAACCACCATCGAGGTACAAAAACACGATTAAAACAGTAAAGATGTTTTTGCAAAAAGGCTATTTAATTTTCGTCTGCCACCAACGCTAATTGAGGGTCAAGGCGCTTTTGCCCCCAATTTAGCCGCCAGTCAAGATGAGGGCCGGTGGATCTGCCGGTTGAGCCGATTGTGCCTATGACATCGCCTCTTTTTATCTTGTCACCATGGCTGACTGTCATCATGTCCAGATGAAGCATGGTAGATGAGATATGCAGACCATGATCAATGATGATGGTCCCGCCTGTATAATAGAGATCATCTGCCATGGTAATGATTCCATCTGCGGGGGCAAGAACAGGGGTGCCTGCCGGGGCTGCGATATCTATGCCATAATGAGGGGCACGCGGTGTGCCATTCAAAATGCGCTGTGAGCCGTAAATCCCTGTGATGGTGCCACTTGCAGGCCAGTCAAAGCCATTTGTGATAAAATCATCAAGATATGATAAATGCGCTCTGGCGGTGGCAACCTTTTGTCTGTCTCTGGCAATGCGGTCAAGAACCTCTTGCGGAGGTGACACATATTTGGACGCAAGGCCATTAATTGTTTGTGTTTTATAGTCACGCTGTTCAGGAAATAAGGTGGTGATGTAAGAGGTGCCATCTTTTGTGGTGATGGTTAAAATCTGTGCTTTGTCATCATCACGGTGAAAGCCAAATGCAATGTGATGATTTGCGCTGAGCGGCAAGGGCGTATCATCCAGCATCACAGTTGCGCCGGCAGGCACTTGTGCTGTGACAAGGCCGCCCTGACGGATATCACCTTTATGCCAGATGGCACCTTTCAATGTGGTATCATCTGCGTTGGCCAAAGATAGAAAAGCGTTAAGAGATAAGGCAAATGCTATCAAAGGGGATAAAGATCGCCTCATTTTCTTTCCTTTTTATTGTGGCCTTGACATCTGTGCCTCTGGCATGAATAACCAAATGTTACGCATCATTTTTGCTAGCGGCAACCGCTTCATTTCGCAAGGGTCACTTATGTCTGAAAATCACGAAAAAATTGTTATCATCGGTGCCGGATCTGCCGGCTATACAGCGGCTATTTATGCAGCGCGCGCCAATATGCAGCCTGTTATCTATACTGGTTTGCAACCAGGTGGCCAGCTGACCATTACAACAGATGTTGAAAATTATCCCGGCTTTGCTGATGTGGTGCAGGGGCCGTGGCTGATGAGCCAGATGGAGGCGCAAGCAGTCAATGTTGGCACAAGGATGGAATATGATATCATCACGGATGTGGATTTCACTAAGCGCCCTTTTACCTTGAAAACTGATGGCGGCAAAACCGTAACAGCAGACAGCGTTATCATAGCCACCGGCGCACAAGCACGCTGGCTTGGCCTTGAATCAGAACAGACATTTAATGGCAAAGGCGTATCAGCCTGTGCCACTTGTGACGGGTTTTTCTATCGTGATAAAGATGTGGTTGTTGTAGGTGGCGGCAATACTGCGGTCGAAGAGGCTTTGTATCTTGCCAATATCTGTCGTTCAGTGACCCTGGTTCACAGACGTGACAGCCTGCGGGCAGAGCAAATCATGCAAGACAGGCTTGTGAAACATCCAAAGATAAACATCGCATGGAACAGGATTGTTGATGAGGTGCTTGGTGATGAGACAGGGGTGACATCTGTTCGCCTTGCCTCTACAACTGGTGAGGGTGAGGATATTGTCAAAACAGACGGTCTGTTTGTGGCGATTGGCCATGACCCTGCAACAGCGCCTTTCAAAGGGGCGGTTGAGCTTGATGATGAGGGTTATATTACCGTCAAAACAGGCACAACATTAACCTCTGTAGACGGGGTATTTGCAGCAGGTGATTGTGTGGATAAGACTTATCGTCAAGCTGTGACAGCCGCAGGCATGGGCTGCATGGCAGCTCTTGATGCTGAACGCTATTTAGGTGCTTTGGACGCCTAAGGCGCTTAGTTGGCAATCACGCGCACTTCGGTTGCCTGAGGGCCTTTGCCATCATCAGACACAAAGAGTAGTAAGGACTGGCCTTCTGCAATCGTGCGCAATCCGCAAGCCTGTAGGGTGCGCGAGTGAATAAAGACATCTGAGGCCTCATCATCATCCAGAATCTCGATAAAGCCATAGCCTTTGAGCGGGTTAAAGAATTTGACCCTGCCTCTGACTTCATTTTCGCGTGGTTCTGTGTCTTTGGGAAGAGATGGCGGCGCATTACGTTCAACCGCGCGCAACGCCATAATGGCAGGCCCGTCTTTATTGACAGCGACTTCAAAGCTGATCTTATCGCCTGAATGTAAAAAGGTCAGGCCAAATTGCTCAAGGGCTGAGCGGTGAATGAAAATTTCATCTTCGCCAACGCGCACAAAGCCATAGCCCCTTTTTTCGTTATACCAAACAATTTCACCATTATGTAAACCTGCTTCGACCATCATAAATCTCACACATGATTCTTTTCAATTCAAAGAATCATGTTACTGAGAGGTTATTAAAAAACCGTTAAATTTTAGGCCAAAATAGGCTTTTTCGCCTATCCGGATGGGTCTTTTTATGAAAAAGCGCTCTGTAACAACCGGCTTTGTTCGATGATGGCCTCAGTGACAGCTTTTTTATAGGCGCGAAGATCTGTTGCCATTTGTGCCTCTTTGCAAAAGATAATGCCGCGTGAAGAGTTCACAAGCCCTTTGGTGAAGGCGCCGTCTTTTTTGCCAAGTGCAATGGTGGCATGGGCAGGGCCGGCACCCTGAGCGCCAAAACCCGGGATGAGGAAAGGCGCGTGGGGTAAGATGGCGCGCAAGTCTTCTGCCTGTTCAGGCACAGTTGCCCCTGCCACAATGCCAAAAGAAGATAAGCCTGATGAGCCTGTTTGCTCTGCAATCAAAGGGGCAAGATCATGCGCCAGTTTCTGATAGACAAGAGGCGCGCTTTGCGCTGTATCAAGAGGCAATTCCTGTAAGTCTGCGGCGCCGGGATTGGAGGTTCGCACCAAAATAAACAAACCGCTTTGTGTTCTGATAGCCTGTTCCATAAATGGTGACAGCGTATCAAGCCCCATCCACGGGTTCACTGTCAGAGCATCACTTGGGAAAGGTGCCTCATGACCAAGATAGGCTTCAGCATAGGCTAAAGAGGTTGAGCCAATATCGCCTCTTTTGGCATCCATTATGACCAAAAGGCCTGCTTGTTGTGCCGCTTTGGCTGTCTCGGCCAGAATGGCCATCCCTTCGGGGCCAAAAGATTCAAACATGGCAGCTTGTGGTTTAATGGCAGGCACCAAAGGCGCGGCCGCTTCGATGAGTGTCAGGGCAAAATCACGAAGCCCCCGCAATCCAATTTTGCCATTATCATGAAAAAGCGGCGAGAAAAGCGCTTTATGAGGGTCTATGCCCATACATAAGGGCGTGCCTGTTCTGGCAAGTGCTAAGGCGAGCCTGTCGCCAAAAGGCTGTGTGGTTGCGATCTTATCTGTCATTATTCAAGCGGCATGCCAAGTGCATCACGATAGGTTGATAATAACATATCCTGCTCTGCCAGAATGTCTTTATCCATGGCTCTGATTTTGACGATTTGACGCATAACCTTAGGCTCAAAACCTGTGGCTTTGGCTTCGGTATAGATATCTCTGATATCTGCCATCAGGGCGCGTTTTTCTTCTTCGAGGCGCTCAATACGCTCAATATATTGGCGAAGTTGATCTGCGCCTGTTTGTCCTGTCACGCTCATGAATGAAATCCTGTTATATGTGGTTGTTATTTTGTATCTTGAGGCTGTTTTGCAAAAGCGGCCATTTGGTCCGATGTGGCTTCAGTCTGATAGCGGGCTTTCCAGTCATCATATGACATACCATAGATGATGTGCCTTGCGCCGTCTTTATCAAGATCATGGCCTGAAGCCTGTGCTGCTTCCATATACCAGCGTGATAAGCAGTTGCGGCAAAAGCCGGATAAATTCATTAAATCAATATTTTGCACATCTGTTCGCTCTTGCAAATGGGCGACCAGACGCCGGAAGGCTGCTGCTTCCAATTGTGTTTTCTGATCATCTGACATGGGTTGTGAGGTCTCATGTGACATGGCGGGGCACCTTTGCAAAAGGGTGTTTATCGTGGCCGATATCATATCTGTTTTGTATGGGTTTGAAAACAGGGATTTGGAAACAGGGATTTGAAAAAGGGGATTTGAGAAGAGGGAGGGCTTCTTGTGCCCTGATGGTTTTTGCGGGTGACAAATAAGTTTGCATCGGCTAAATTTTTTGAAAATTTAGCAAAACCGGCCCCATGCCGCTTGTTAAGAAGTAGGACCACATCATGGATGATTCTGTATCAGCAGCAAAATTTGAACGTATCCGCAAAGCCCATCTGTCTGAAGTCATGGAAGATTATGTGGAAATGATAGCTGATCTGATTGAAGAGACAGGAGAGGCCCGGGCGGTTGATCTGGCAGCCAGATTCGGTGTCACAAGCCCGACCGTCAATGCCACAATTCAGCGCCTGAAGCGTGACGGGCTTGTGGATGCGCGCCCTTACCGGTCTATTTTCCTGACCAAAGAAGGGGAAAAGCTTGCGAATGCCTGTAAAGAGCGTCACCAGATTGTGCATGATTTTCTGGTCTCTATCGGGGTGCCAAGTGATATCGCTGATGCTGATGCTGAAGGCATGGAGCACCATATCTCTGAGTTCACCTTATCGTTGTTCAAAAAGGCTATTTCACGATAAAAAAGACTTTATGGCGGGTGCGTTTGTCACTGATTTGGGTGATAGACTCACCAACAGGGCCGGTGGCATCTACAAAGGCTGAGGGGCGTGCGCCATCGCGGCCTGTGAGTAGTAAAAAGGGCCCTTTATCCATTGGTGATAAAGCGTGGTTTAATTCAAAATGACTGCCGGGCCTGTTATCTTCATCAAATACTTTAACGGAAAAAGCGCTGTCATGAAGGTGCCATGATAACAGGGCTGCTTCGGCGCGTCTGTCTGCGATGATGGTTGTGATGTTATAGCGCTCGGCAATCGCGATGGTGTCTGTTGCAAGTTCTTGCCATCCGCGCAGGCGGCGCAAGGGATCAGAGGCAGGTGTGAGAGCGCCCATATGCCCTGCCGCAACGCCAAAGCTTATCAGCAAAGCGGCAAAGACATTCACAGATAAAGCAAGCTTGCCCCAAAAAGAGCTGATAAGCTGTGTTTTGCCATCTTGTGCCAGTGCGCACCCGATTACTATGCAGGCAGTCGGCCATGCGGTGGCGGCCCAATTGGCATTGGCTGTCTTCAAATAGGCCTGAATCGTCATGATGATCAAAACAGGCAGGCTGAAGCATAATAGCATCTTTATAAATGCCGAATTCGCAAGGCGGTTGCGGCGCATAAGGCAGGCCGCAAACATAATGAAAGCCACAGGTCCTATCACCGCAGATTGCGATATGAAAAATTCAAACGCATTCTCAAAGCTATATAAAGGGGCGGCAAGATCAGCATTTTCGCCTAAATGGGCAAAGGTAATGCCGCCATGATAGAGATTCCAAATCAAATTCGGGGCGCTTGTGATAAGAGCGCCTGCAAGAAGAAGACAAAAAGCGCGCAGACGCTCTGTTAGGGGCCGGTTGGTGGGCAAAGCCAGAGATAAGGCGCATCCTATGATAAAATAAATCGCGGCATATTTGGCAAGAAGTCCAATGCCGATGATAAGACCGGCGCGGAAATAAAGCCTATCATCCTGTGTTGTCTGCGCTTCGAAAAACACAAGCAATGCAAGGGCCCATGGCAGTAATAATAAGGTATCAGTTGAGATGACAAAAGATCCCAAAGAGACGATTGGCAGGCTCATCCATAACAGGGCCGCCCATCTGCCTGCTGAGGGGCTGTGATAGCGCCATGCGATCGCAAATAAAATAAGGGCAATGCCCAGATGGATAAAAGGGGTTGCGGCGCGCGCTGCGATGGTGGAGGCGCCAAACAGGCTGTCCATAAGCCCTAAATACCAGCCAATAAGAGGTGGTTTTGAATAATAGCCAAAATCAAGCGCCTGTCCCCAAAGCCAGTATTGCGCCTCATCCACTCCAAATTCAAGCGGCGTTAAGATAATCGCACAAAGGCGGATGAGCGCAAGTGCGCCTAAGGCGGCCAATAAGGGGCGCTCTTGTGAGGCGATTGTGATCATTTTTGGAAGGGGGGCTGCTTGTATCATTATCCTGTTGATATAGATTATGAACTGGAATCGTCTCTAGCTTTATGGCAGATAGGCGGGGGGAGTGCAAAGATATGTTATCATGCACTCTTTCGCTTCACATCATGCCGGAGGCGCTGGTATTGGCACGATACAAGATGATAAGGATAAAAAGGGCTGTCCTGATATGAGGCAAACACCTGCAGATATCGCACTTGAGATTATTGATGAATTTTCCTTTTTTGATGATTGGGCAGATAAATACCAACATCTGATTGATCAGGGGCGTCATCTGCCTGAGCTGGATGACGCTTACCGGCAGGAGGCTTATATTCTCAAAGGGTGTCAGTCTGTTGTCTATTTCGCGCATGATATAGATGATGAGGGCAGATTGATCTTTCATGCCTCGTCTGATGCGGCGATTGTTCAGGGGCTTGTCGCGTTATTATTGCGTGTGTATTCAGGCCAGAGGCCATCTGATATTATGGCAACTGACGCCAGCTTTGTCGGACAAATTGGCCTTGATAAACATTTATCAGCGACCAGAAAAACAGGTCTTGCCTCGATGGTGAGTGCCATTCACAAGGCAGCCAGTGACGCCATCAATAGCGCATAGCAAAGAGGTTTATGGTCACTTCAGGCTTTGAGGGGCAGCCAGCCCTATTCGGGGGCGCGTTCTGTGCGCGGCGTCTTGCCATAGGTTTCGCGGTAACATTTTGAGAAATGAGACGCTGAGACAAAGCCGCAGGCAAGAGCGACTGATAAAATAGACAAAGAGGTTTGGCGCAATAAATGGCGTGCTCTGGCAAGTCGTAAGTTCAGATAATAACGTGTTGGTGTTGTGCTTAGATATTTGCGGAAAAGCCTCTCTAGCTGACGTGTCGATAATGCGGCCTCTTTGGCAAGCATTGTCTGTGACATAGGCTCTTCTAAATTAGCTTCCATCATCCCGACCACTGTCAGTAATTTTGGATGTGAGACGCCAAGGCGTGAGCGCAACTCCATTCTCTGGCGATCTGAGGGGTCTCTGATACGGTCATGAATAAACTGATCAGAGACTTGCGCTGCGATTGACTGGCCATGTATTTGCGAAATCAAATAAAGCATCATATCCAATGAGGCTGTGCCACCTGAGCAGGTAATGCGGTTATTATTGATTTCAAATAACTCATTTGTGATTTCAAGATGCGGGAATTGTTCGGACAAACCGTCAATATTCTCCCAATGGATTGTGCATCTTGTGTCATTCAAAAGGCCAGAGGCAGCCAGAACATAGGTGCCAGTGCAAATAGCGCCGACAATGGCGCCCTGCCTGTCTAGCTTGCGGGCAGCGTTTAGAATAGATTGATCAACATAATCCTGGACATCAATGCCGCTACAAATAAAAACAAGTCGGCAATCAGCCAACTCATTAATATCACTTATGGCATCAACACTCACGCCATTAGAGGCCGTTATGCGTGCATTTGACGGGCTGGCAATCACCCAGTCAAATAATGATTCAGCAGCCACACGATTGGCAACACGCAATGGTTCAATCGCCGCAGAAAACGCAATCATAGAAAAATTCGGAACAAGCAGAAAGCCAACTTTGATTGTGCCAGCCGATTTGCTTGAAAGCAGAACATCTTTGATTTTATCGTCTGTAATCACGTGACAATACTACCTTGTTAACTCATCTAATCTTTACCATTAAGTGAAATTCTAAAAAAAGAAAACAAAAACTATCTATAAATTGCGAAGTTGGCCCCATTTTATAAGGCAGTACAATTTTGCCATTTACAAAGCACAGGCGCCTTTTTGCTTTTGATTATGATGGCTATCTGATAGGCAGTGATCATGACAAGTAGTGTTATCACATCACCTGCCAATAAAGATATAAAGCTTTTGCGATCTCTGCATGAGCGCAAATATCGCAAACAAACCGGCTGGTTTCTGGCCGAAGGTATGCGCATTTGCCGTGAAGCGATCAGCCTTGGCCATGCACCTGTGCGTCTTGTCTATGCGCAAGGGCGCCAGGATGATGATAAAATGAAAGCCCTGATAGAGGCATGTTTGTCTTCTGGTGGCAGGGCGATGGCAGTTGACCCTGATTTGCTGGGGCGTATCAGCCGCAAAGATAATCCTCAGATGGTCATAGGCGCTTTTCACCAAAAATGGGAAGATACCAAAATCATAACGCCGCAAAAAGACAGATTATGGATAGCGCTGGACAGAGTGCGTGACCCCGGCAATCTTGGCACCATTATGCGGACCGCTGATGCGGTTGGGGCAACAGGTTTATTGCTGATAGAAGATTGCACAGATCCTTATTCTCTTGAGGCAGTGCGCGCATCTATGGGCGCTGTGTTTAATGTCAAACTTATCAGGGTCAGTGAAGCTGCGTTCCACCAGTTTGCCGCAAGCTGGCAGGGCGAGATCATCGGCACGGCCCTGCAGGCATCAGTTGATTACAGAGACGCTGATTATAGCAAGCCGACCATCATGTTAATGGGTAATGAGCAGGCAGGGCTGACAGAGGCTTTGCGTGCAGATGCCACACAGCTTATCAGAATGCCTATGTGCGGGCGTTCAGACAGTCTTAATCTGGCAGTGGCAACAGGTATCAGCCTTTATGAATGGCTAAGGGTGCGTGGCTGACTTACATTAGGCAGGCAGATTGTGATAACGCACAAATAATGCCTGACCAATGGCACGCGGATCATCACTTGCTTCAACAATGCCAAGCTCACCAGAGGTGATGGTCCCTTGTCTGTTTGATAATGCCTGTGCCATCGCGCTATGGACTGACAGGGTTGAAGTGCGGATGGCATAGATGGTCAGTACCATAAAAATGGCCTCATCAGATAACAGGCCGGCACATAAGGACAGTAATTTTGGCAAATCATCTTCCAGACGCCAGACTTCGCCCTTAGGCCCTCTGCCATATTTTGGCGGGTCTAATATAATGCCATCATAAAGATTGCCGCGCCGCGATTCTCTTTCTACAAATTTCAGGCAATCATCTGTGATATAGCGGATAGGGGCGTCCTGCATGGCTGAGAGATCGCGATTTTCAAAGGCCTGTGCCACCGCTTTTTTCGAGGCATCTATATGTGTGACTTGTGCGCCTGCGGCGGCTGCGTGAAGTGAGGCGGCCCCTGTATAAGCAAATAAATTCAAAATGCGCGGCGCCCGTTTATGATGAGCGCAAAATGCTTCGATCGCCGTTGCGCAAAATTGCCAATGGCCGGATTGTTCAGGGAAAAAGGCAAGATGGCGAAACGGGGTAGGGCTTGCATAAAAGCGGATAGTCTCAAAGCGCATTTCCCATTTTTCAGGCAAATCTGTGGCTAACTGCCAACGCCCGCCCTTGTCAGGATCATCAGATGAAGCAACAAACCGCCCTGCGGCTTTGGCCCAGATATCCTTGCCAAGGCGCTGAGGCCACATCGCCTGAGGTTCAGGCCTGATAAAGCTATATGGCCCGAAGCGTTCCAGTTTTAAGCCTTCGCCTGAATCAAGCAAGGCATAATCGTGCCAGTCATCGGTGAGAGAAATCTGTCCCGTGGAAAAACCGAATTTTGTCATAATATGATGGTTCTCTTTGTGGCAGGGCAAATAGCGCTTATGTCAGGCACCTTGCCTGTAAAAAGGCGCTTTAGGCAAGTATAACTGGCAAAGATTAGAAAAATAACCTAAGATCATGCAGTATATTTTACCAAAATAGGAAAAATTTCCAAAAAGGGAGGTTTTATGGACAGAATTGACCGACAAATTTTGACGATTTTACAAAAAGACGCCTCTTTGCCTGTGGCGGATGTGGCGCGCAAAGTTGGTTTATCAGTCACCCCTTGTTGGCGGCGCATTCAAAAGATGGAAGAAGACGGGGTCATCCAGGGGCGCGTGGCTTTGTTAAATGGTCAGAAAATTGGCATGGGCATGAGTGTGTTTGTGGCCATTAAGACAGATGAGCATAACGCTGTCTGGCTTGATAAATTTGCCTCATCAGTGGCAGGTTTTCCTGAGGTGGTGGAATTTTATCGTATGTCAGGGGATGTCGATTATCTTTTGCGTGTGGTTGTGCCTGATATGGCAGCTTATGATGTGTTTTATAAAAAGCTGATCGGGTCTGTGAAGCTGAAGGATGTCAGCTCAAGCTTTGCCATGGAAGAGATAAAATATACGACTGCATTACCATTGCCAGAGGCGCGAGATTAAATGCAGGATTATCATTAAAGTGGGTTTATAGGGGCGAATCCAGAAGTGCCTGCCAGTTCGCAGAGGCTGTCTTCTGGTCAAAAACAGGGTGACGGGCTCTGTCATAGCAGGCTTGTTGTAATTGCCAAAGCGCGTCAGGGTCATCTGCCAGACGACAAATCTCTTTTGCATAGGGCACAGGGTCATCAAAGCCAAAGACAGGCGCGGTGCGCCCGTCATCAAGACAATGGCGTGCCCCGTTGGTCGGGCTTGATAAAATAGCGCAACCAGCACCCATTGCCTCCGGATAGACATAGCCAAAAGGCTCATCATAAGAGGGGATGACCATCACGGACAGGCGCGATAAAAAGCTGTCAAAATCTGTCCAGCCAAGAAGCGTAACCGGCGCGCCATGTGCGTGATTAAGCGCCTTTATCTCTGCGGCAAGTGGTCCTGTGCCGCCAAGTTCAAATTGAATCCGGGGATGTGTTTGTTTCACGATTGCCGCTATTTTGATAAATAAAGATAAGTTTTTTTTGGCCACCATACGCCCGGCCGCGCCAATGATAAGAGGCTGATTTGGGCTCGGTTTTGCCGGTGTTTTTAGCGGTGTTTTTGGCAGGGTGTGAAAATGCGGTATCAGGGCAAGCCTGTCATGAGGCCAGCCTGCCGCCAAAGCCTTGTCAATGCCATCTTGAGTCAGGCAAACAAGCTTGTGGCAATGGTGAAATTGTTGTGGTTTGTCATTATGGCAAATGCCGATAACAGTGCTGGCATGGCGCCGCAAGCCTTTGGCCATAAAGCCATTATGGCATAAGGCAAAGCGTGTGTCAGGCACGTCTGATATCAGCCTTGTTGCAACAGGCAGGTGGCGCCAGACAAGTCTTTGCCAGTCAGATAAACAGATATTTGGCACCTGATTATCTTGTGCACAGGTCAAAAAATCAGACTCTGGTGCCAGTATCGTGATGTCGTAGGGTGCGTGTTGTTGCAACAAGCTTAGCTGATCACGCAAAGCGCGCTGAATGCCGCCTGCTGATCTGTCTGATGTGGCGATCAGAATAGAGGTCATAGCTGAATATAGGTGGCTTTGATTTCGGTATAGGCTTCGATCGCAAATTGGGAAGATTCTCTGCCAAAGCCTGATTGCTTTGCGCCGCCAAAGGGCCAGTCAGCCGGTATGAGATTATAGGTGTTGATCCAGATATTACCAGCTTCAAGCGCATCTGCCACACGGTGCGCGCGGGACAGATCGCTTGTGATAAGGCCGGCGCCAAGACCAAAATCAGTATCATTGGCACGCGCAATGGCCTCATCTTCTGTTTTGAATGTCAGGACAGACATCACAGGCCCGAAAATTTCTTCACGTACAATGCGCATATCATCTGTGCAATTTGTCATAATGGTCGGCTCAATAAAAAAGCCATTCTCAAAGCCTTGCGGGTGCGCCTTGTTACCGCCTGTGGCAATGGTGGCGCCTTCTTCTTTGCCAATAGCAATATAATCCAGGATTTTCTGCTGATGTGAAGCTGAGATGATGGCACCGATTTGAACATCTTCTGACATCGGATCACCAATGCGCATTTGCTGGGTGCGCTTTGTCATCTCAGCAATGATTTTGGGCGCGATCCCTTCTTGAATAAAGACGCGGGTGGCGTTTGAGCATACCTCACCTGCGGTGTAAAAATTCGCATCCATCGCTGTTTGAACAGCGATTTCAAAATCGCAATCATCAAAGATAATAAGAGGGGCTTTGCCGCCAAGCTCCAACGTCACTTTCTTCAGGCTGTCAGCTGATTGCTTCATGATAAGCTTGCCGGTATCTATGCCGCCTGTGAGTGAGATTTTGGCTATGCCTTTATGCGCACAAATAGCAGAGCCAATTTCATAATCACCATGAATGATTTGGAACAGACCATCCGGCAGGCCCTGTTCATGGGCAATCTCAACAATGCGATTTGCCACAAGTGGTGTTTCTTCAGATGGTTTCAGGATAAAGGCATTTCCTGTGGCAAGGGCAGGTGCTGCTTTCCAACAGGCAATTTGCGCAGGATAATTCCATGCCCCAATGCCGGCACAAACGCCAAGAGGCACACGCCTTGTATAGCCTATTGCATCTGCCCATTGATGAGAGGTGCCTGTTAAGGTGGCTGTCAGATTGGCAAAATATTCAAACGCATCCGCACCAGAGGGCACATCACCTGTGACAGCTTCTGAATACAGCTTGCCAACATCCATAACTTCAAGGCGTGATAATTCTTCATTTGCCTCATGAAGCGCGGCGGCGATTTTATGCAAGATACGGCTTCTGTCCTGACCGGTAAGGGCAGCCCATGATTTTTGTGCCTGTTTGGCAGCGCGAACAGCCTCATCAAGCATAGCGTCATCAGCGCATTCAACCTCAGCGATGATTTCGCCAGTGGCAGGATATAGCTTTTGAATGCGGCGGTGATTGCCTGGTGCTGGCTTGCCATTGATAAAGGAGTGGATGATTTGCATGACAACCTCGCAGCGCTTCATTTTTCGGGTTCAATAATTTTGACGTTCTGGCATCAAATCTATTGCCAACTTTCAGCAAATCTATCATGGTTTTTTAGCATTTTGCAAAGTGATTTGCACCGATACACGAAGCGCACAGATACAGATTGTCACTGCTGGCAGGAAAGGCATTCAATATGGTTGATTTTGATGTTGATATCACGCAAGCACGGCGCGATATGGCAGCTTTGTTCAGATGGTCTGCCAGAGAAAGACTGCATGAGGGGATTGCCAATCATTTTTCCATGGCGGTCACCTCTGATGGTCAGCATTTTCTGATGAACCCTTATGGTATTCATTTCTCAAAGATAAAGGCAGGTGATTTATTACTGCTGAATGCGCATGAGACACCTAATACAAAGGATGTTGATAAGGGGATGGTGGATATCACAGCCTGGGGCATTCATGGCGCCATGCATCGCAATAACCCGTCTGCGCGTGTGATTTTGCATTTACATTCTCCTTATGCGACTGCTTTTTCATGTCTGGCGGATTTAACATTGCCGCCCATTGATCAGACAACAGCGCGCTTTTTTAACAGGCTTGTCGTTGATACCGGATTTGATGGTATGGGCATTGGTGATGAAGGTGAGCGCCTGTCATCTTTGCTTGGCAATCAAAGATTGCTTGTCATGGGCAATCATGGCGTGCTGACAGCTGGACAGACGCCTGCTATCGCGTGGGATTTAATGTATCATATGGAGGTCGGGTGCCGCACTTATATGTTGGCATCAGCAAGCGGTAAGCCTTTATCTGTGATGTCTGATGAGGTGGCTGAAAAAACAGCTCAGCAATGGGAAGAATATGACAATCAGTCAACTCATCATCTGGCGGCAATCCGCCGGATTTTAGATGAAGAAGAGCCTGACTACGCCCAGTGTTAGGCAAAATTTTACAAATAACAGGCTGTTCAAAATGAGTGCTGTTCGTGTTTTGTATGTATGGTCAATAACGTTTTTGAAAGTTCTGTAACATTATGAATATCTCGTCTTTTCCGGCTCTGATAGCGCGCCCTGAGGCTCTTGTGGAGTCTGTGTCTTTTTTTGTATCAAAACAGGTGAAATCTCTATTCATCCTGGCTGATCCCTTTATGGCGCAATCGTCTTTGTTAGCGCCTTTGATGACAGCGCTTGATGAGGCAGAAATGAAACACGTTTTGTATAGCTCATTTTCCGGAGAGCCTAAATTATCCATGATGGATGAGATCATCGCGCTTTGCCGCAAAGAGGGATGTGACGGTGTGATTGGCATAGGCGGGGGATCAGCGCTTGATATGGCAAAAATCGCCTCTATCGTGCTGGCCGCAGACAGGCCGGCAGATGATTATTGGATGATGGCACATCCCCTGCCTGCCGCAAGCCTGCCATCGGTAATGGTGCCAACCACTGCCGGCACAGGGTCTGAATCATGCTCGACTAATATTATCGCAAACAGGCAGGGGCATAAGGGGTGGATATGGGGCCCTGAAACCAAGCCTGATTTGATTATACATGATCCAGTCCTAGGCGTGAGTTTGCCTGCTAATCTGACAGGATGGTGCGGGATGGATGCTTTTATCCATGCCTTTGAGGCATCTACCAATATTTATGCGCATGATAGTGCGCGCGCCTATGGTCATCAGGCGCTGAAATTGATAGTTGAGGCTTTGCCGCGGGCCATCGCAGATGGCACTGATCTTGAGGCACGCCAGAAAATGCTGCTTGCCTCTGCCTGGGCCGGTGCAGCCATTGATCAGGTCGGAACCGCGGTGGCGCACCATATCAGCCACGCTATGGCAAGTCTTGCCCCTATTCATCACGGCCATGCGACCGCTATCGGATTTGAGGCAACGCTTGCGTGGATCATAGCAGGTTTGCGTGATGAGACAGCGATTGAAAAATTCCAGTCAGTAGCCGATACACTCGGGGTCTCAGACTTTCAGGATTTGCCGCAATTTGTCTCCGATTTTATGGATATCTGCCAGATTGACAGGCGCCTGCCTCAGAGTATGGCCGCTTTTGATAAAGAGGCTCTGGTTGCGCAAATGATGGCAGATCATACCCAATCAATGCGGGTGGCGACATCACGTGAGGTCACAGATGAGGCCATTATAGCCATTGTCGATCATCTGGCTGAACTGCCTGTTCATGCATCTTAACCAAAAGCATGATTGACTATTTTGACCTAATTGCTCAGATCGACTATAAGAAATAACTAATTAACTACAGGCAAGCACAGGCACAAGAAGGCCATGCTTGTCAAAAAGGTGGCGTGCTATGTCAGGTTTACAGTATCAGAGCGCAAGGTCAAAATTGTCTGCAGAGCGCGAATCAGCAGAGAATGTGAGATCTGTTTTCATCATGCCGCGGATGATTCTGGCCGCTTTTGCCATATTTGTGTTAAGCGCGATGGTGGCTTCATTGTCTGTGCAGGCACAAACAGGGCGCCCTGTCAGCGGTGTGATCGCAGCAACTGATAAGCCAATCGCCATTTCCTATGTGAATGAAGAAGGCAAGACCATCGGGCGTATCGCCGGTGTGGGTGAGCCCATTTACCTCAATGATGAGATTGTCACGCCTGCCGGTGCCTCTATGCAGGTGCTGTTGCGTGATCAGACTGTGTTCTCGATTGGTCCTGATTCACGTCTTGTGTTTGATGAGTTTATTTTTGATCCGTCCTCTGTGGATGATGTTGCTATGACGGCGACTGTGAAAAAAGGCACGTTCAAATTCATCTCAGGCAAAATTTCAAAATTAAAGCCAGGCGCGATGACCTTAAAGCTGCCAAACGCGACTGCGTCTGTGCGCGGTACATCTGTGGTTGGCCGTGTGGCAGATGACGGGGCATCTGATATTGTTTTGCTGACTGGCGCGGTTCAGCTGGCAACAAGCGCGGGTGCGCCGCCGGTTGACCTCATTCAGCCGGGATGGGGTGTGTCTATCGCTGATACAGGGGCCGCATCTGAGCCAGAGCCTTTTCCGGTCGAAGAAATTAACGAGATTATTCAACAGGTCGAATTTGCTGAAGATGATGAGGCGCAAGGCACTGAAGAGGCGGCAGGAGATGAAGGCGCCTCTGATGAGGCTGACGGGCAAGAAGCTGAAGGTCAAGAAGCTGATGGTCAAGAGGCTGAAGGTCAAGAGGCTGGCGCAGATGAGGTCATTGAAGAAGAGACAGTTGAGGCCATTGTCACGGCTGTGAATGAGGCAGGTGAAGATGTATCTGCTGAAGAAATTGTCTCTATCATCGAAGAGGCAGATGGCAACGCTGAGGCGGTGGCTGAGGCGATTGTGAAGGTGATTATCGAGAATCAAATTGAAAGAGGTGAGGTCGCTCCTGAGCTTCTTGCCAATTTGGAAGGGGTTGATCCTGAGGCGTTTTTCTCTGGTGAAATTGATCCTGAAACATTTGATGTCGAAGCTCTTGGTCTGGAAGAGCTAAATGTGGCTGATATCAAAATTGAAGATTTGGGTATTGAGGGGCTTGCCTTTGCAGAAGGTGCTAATTTTGTAGAGGCATTCTCGCAACGTCTTGAGACAGATGGTGTGGTGTTGCCGCAATTTGATGAAACTGATTTTGTATTTGATGAAGTGGCATTTGGCTTTGATTCAGCCCAATTTGAAGAAGTGATTTTTGAACAGGCCTCTTTTGATACCAAAGAGCTCGATTTCACAAGAAGCTATGATATCAAAGAGGTGTCTAATATCATTTTAGGTAATCAGTTTGATCAGCCTGACGCACCTGAGCTGGAATTGTCATTTTTTGATATTCTTTATAACGCTGAAGTGATTAATGATGAGTTTAGCCGGCGTGAAGTGGCCTTTGGTGATTTTGGCACTAATGGCGCCTTTGATGATGGGAAGTCGGATGGCGGCTTTGAGAGTGAAGTTCGCTTTGAGGCTGAAGAAGGCAGTTTGGCTGAGGGCGGTATAGATGAAAAGCCTGATGTGCCAGTGAATGTGCCTGTCTTTGCGATTTCACGAAATCCGGAAAGCGGCCTTGCGGAAGTTGTTGTCAGGCAGCCATTTGGTGACAGCCAGGGCGGGTTTGATGACACTCAGGAAGTCGCACCTGAAATAGAAGAAGGTGGCTTTGGCACTGAAAGCTTTGACAAGCCTGATTTTGAGCGCACGGAAGTTGTTTTTGCACAATTATTTGATGAGCAAAAATCCGATCCTTACAGTGAAGCACCAGAGATAGAAACAAATTTCGGTGATGTGGATGAAAAAGAGGTAAGCGCTGATTTATTCGCAGAGTTCATTGAGCGTGTGCAGCTTGAATATAGTGAAGGCTCACTTGATCCTTTAGAATATTATAAGGCAGGAAAGTCTGGCGCGGTATGGCTGACCTATCAGTCAGATGGCACTCTTGGGAATCCTGCGAATATCGACAGGCTGATTTCAGAATCTTATGCAGGCACGGCGAATTTCTCAGATGAGGTGGCAATCGCCAATGCGCTGACAGGGTTCAAGGCATTATCATCTTATGATGTCACGCTCGATTATAATAGCCGTGCTGTCACAGGGCAATTTGTGCTTAGCAATATGTCGCTTGACGGGACCAATTATGTCAGCCCGGATGGCACCTCAAGCTATACACAAGATTTAGCGCAAACCTTATCTTCGTCAAATGCGAAATTAGCCAATACCAATCAAAGCGGCGCTGTTATAGGCGGCGTTGATGAAAATGGTAATGGCGCTTTGGATGTCGGAGAGACTATCGAAGGGGTGCGCCTTGCCACAGTGAATTTCGATGATAGCGCTACGGCATCAGAGGTCACAAGCCAGATACGCACAAGCATTGATATGTCGGTGGGTTCAACATCTGTTTTTTCAGCAGCGCTTGATGGAACGCTTGGTGAGTTCACCATTTCAGCCGAAGAATATAGCTGTAATGATCCTTGCACGACTTTTACCAAAACAGGTGGTGTTGGCTCTGAGACATCTATTGTCGCATCGCAATAATCTGGCCTTTCTGTTAAGCAGGCGTTTTTGCTGATTTTGGTAGGGTGAGGCTTGCCGAAGAGGCAGTGTTGCTGTCATGATGATGGCTATGGTCTCAGATGTAAAAGTGATATTATTCTGCCTGTCATGGGCCTTGGCGCTCCCTGTTTTATTAGGGCAGGTGACATCTGATTTATGGTCTCATCTGGCATTGCTGTGCTATGGGGCGTTGCTATTTGTGATCCTTTTGAAAGTGTCTTTTCGGATGATCGCGATTATCAGTCTCTTGCTTATGGTTGGTTATGCTGTATTAGGGCAAATGCCAACCATAGAACAAAGCAGATCAGCTGGTTTATTTGTGCTGATTTTTGCGGCCATTATCCCAACACAGGCCATTATGCGGGCAGTCGCTATGACCATGCCATCTGTTGACAGAACGCAAAAAGCGCTTGGCGAATTGCCAGCTGCGAATACCGCCTCTGGTCTGCAACTGGTGAGCCATTTTCTGGGCGGTGTGATCAATACAGGCACATTTGCGCTGATAGCGGCAAGCCAGCCTCTGAATGCGCAGGAAGACAGGCGCCTTATCGCTGCGCTTGCGGCATTGCGGGGCATGAATTCTTCCACCCTATGGTCTCCTTTTTTCGTGAGTTTTGCGGTGGCCATCGCCTATTTGCCGCCTGAGGCAGCCTGGGGTGCGATTGGCATTGGCATAATAACGTCATTTCTTTTTTCTTACGGGTCTATGAAGTGGTTTGCCCCTTCAGGAGAAGGGGTGAATTTGCGGCGCTCTCTTGTGCCGTTGCAGCCGATAATCAGCCGCTTTGGCATGGTGTTTTTCTGTGTCCTTTTTGTCTCATTTGTAACAGGGCTGACAGCGCTTCATGCGGTGGTTGCCACGATCCCCTTGCTTGTGATTGTGCAATTTGTGCGGCGCCCGGATACCATTCGGCCTGTTTTTCATCATTTCGCAGCCTTTTTGAAACAGGCAGGTGATGAGCTTTTGATTATCTCTTTATCCATGATGATTGCAGGTCTTGCCGGACAATCGCCGATCATAGCAGGGGCGTTTCAATCATTATTTGGTGAGGCACTGCCTGTATTTGTGATGATTTGGGTGTTGCCTGTTATTGTCTGGCTTGGCTCTCTTGCAGGGGTGCATCCTGTGATTTCATCCACCCCGTTGCTTGCCTTATTCGGGCCAGGCCTGACATTGGCAGAGGCCGCTTTGATGATGCAGGCGCATATGATGGGATGGTGTGCCGGGACAATGACCAGTATCTCGTCTTTGTCTGTTCTGACAGTGGCAGAGCAATTCAGGCTATCTGAGACACGTCTTGCTTATTCCCGTAATATGGTGGCAAGTGGCGGTCTGGCGATTATAGGGGGCGGCCTGATGGCCGCCCTGTCCTTTGTTTTGTGATGATATCTGACTAGCCGCCAAGGAAGAGGCGGCCCACATCTGGATTTTTCAAAAGGGCATCTCCCGGGTCTGCCATGGCTGTCTCACCAGAGACAAGCACATAGCCAAGATCAGCAAAGTCAAGGCCCTTTTTGGCATTTTGTTCTACCATGACGATGGTTTTGCCATCTTTTCTTTGAAGATCTTCAAGAATCTCAAACACCATATCGATGAAACGAGGCTCAAGACCGATAGAGGGCTCATCCACCAATAAGACTTCCGGGTTCATGACAAGAGCGCGAGAGATTTCAAGCAAACGGCGCTCACCGCCGGACAGGACGCCGGCAGGTTTGTCACGGCGCTCAGCCAGACGGCTATATTTATCAAACACCATTTCTGCTGCTTGTTTCGCCTCAGCTGGTTTGTTTTTCAAAAACCCGCCCATCAGTAAATTTTCCTCAACAGTCATGCCAGGGAACACAGATTTATCCTGCAAGATATAAGCAATGCCTGCCTGAGATAATTTTTGTGAGGGAGTCAGATTTGTGACATCACGCCCGTCAATGGAAATCGTGCCGGAAAATATATTTGTGAAACCAAAAATAGAGTGCAGCACAGTTGATTTGCCTGCCCCATTTGGCCCGATTAGACACAAAGACTGGCCTTTGGCAACATCCAGAGAAAAATCATGCAAGATCTGCATTTTGCCATAGCCGGCACGCAGATTTTCAATGCGCAAAAAGGGCTGTTGGCCTGCCAGTGCATGAAGCTTGTCTCTGTTTGGGGCATCTGTTGCAATAGAGGCAGCTTCTTTGGCTACCTGATCAACAGACATCACAACATCAACAGATCCCATCCCATAGCCGGATACCGCCTTATCAACCCCTGCTTTTTTTGCCGCCTTTTTTGCGGTTGCTTTTTTGGCTGATTTTTTAGCGACTGTCTTCGTGGCCGCTTTTTTGGCAGATTTCTTTGCGGCTTTTTTTGCTTTTTTGAGTTCTTCAGCCATTAGTGACCCCCCAGATATGCGTCAATCACACGTTGATCATTCTGTAAGTCCGCAGGCTTGCCAGAAGCAAGCATTTGGCCGTTAGACAAACAATAAATCTGTTCTGCCAGATTCATGATAACGCGCATGTTATGTTCAATCACACATAAGGTGATACCAAGCTCTTCATTGGCGCGTCTCAGACGGTCAATCAGCCCGTTAATTAAGGTTGGGTTAATGCCGGCAGTCGGCTCATCAAGAAGCAGGACTTTGGGCTCATTCATCAGCGCCATCGCAAATTCAAGTAACTTTTGCTGCCCGAAGGATAAATCACCTGAAATAAGATTGCGTTTTGAATAAAGACCGACAAATTCCAAAAGATGCTCTGCGCGCTCTCTTATCTCGCCGCGGCGACTGGCAAATAAGGTGCCGAAACTACCTTCGCGGTGAGACACAGAGATTTGCATATTATCCACACAATCCATCTTGGAATAGATACGTGTTTGCTGGAAGGTACGCAGCAAACCGCGTCTGGCAATATCGCCAACACGCAGGCTTGAGATCTCTTCATTATCAAAAGTGATAGAGCCATTATCAATCGGATGATAGCCGACAATCGAATTAAACAAGGTCGTCTTGCCACATCCGTTCGGGCCAATGATGCCTGTGATAGATCCCTGCTCAACCGCCATAGATATATCGACATTGGCTTTGACACCACCATATGATTTTGAGACGTTTTTGACTTCAATAATATTCATGATTCTACGCCTTCGCTTTGTCTGTTTCAGTGGTATCAGCAACGGATTTTTCATCAACCACAATGCCGAATAATTCAGGATATTTGCGCTGAAGCCAGCCCATAATCCCTTCCTGGAAATAGACAATATTAATGATGAGGATAAGGCCAAGCGCCACCCATTGCCACCCAAGGAGCAATGTCCAGGTGGTTTCTTTGATAAGGTGGAACAAGACCGCGCCTATGACAGGGCCCCATAAGGTGCCTTTGCCCCCAAGCAGGGCCATGGCAACCATAAAGATGCCAAAAGTCGCTGTCGGGAAGGCCACTTCAACAGGTTCAATAAAACCAACCATATTGCCAAACACGGCCCCGACTGACCCCATGAAAAAGGCCGCAATCGCCCAGCCGATTTGCTTATATAGCAAGGTGGGAAGACCCATGGCTTCTGCTTTATCTTCATCATCTCTGATGGCGTTAATGGCAAGACCGAATTGTGTCTGATAAAGCCACCGAAGCAAGAAGTGGGCACCAGCTGCCAGAATAAAGCACAGGCTGTAAAAGAACAGAGACCTGATCTCAATGTCGAGCGGGAAGAAGGGCATAGAAATACCAGAGCCGCCGCCAATATAATCAAAGGTGCCTGTTAACTGGCCGGCAGCCACCGCAAGGCCCAATGTCCCAATCGCAAAATACGGACCTCTGAGGCCAAACATAAACATGCCAAAAATAAGGGACAGCACAACCGCACCAACACCACCGCCAATAATGCCAAGGAACAGACCTTGAAAATATTGCTCAATGGTAAATTCAGGCTTAATCGCACCAAAGGCTGAGGTATATTCGCCAACATCATAGAACATGGCAATCTGGATGATGGCTGAGATATACATGCCAGCACCGAAAAAGGTAATATTGCCAAGTGAATTATAGCCTGTCTGGCCACCAAGTGTATCCCAGGTAGAGGCCATTAAGATCATCACCCATAACACTGCCATTTGCTGTGTATAGGCCGGAAAGAGAAGTGGTCCTGCAATGGCGAGGATCAAAATTCCCACATATAAAATAACTGTATTACGAGACATTATCTGACCACCTGTCTTGAACGGCGCATTTGAATTTGACGATAAATCAGAACGCCAAGAAGCATAACAACCGCCGCTGCTACCTGATATTCAGCGCCCATAATGATGCCTGTATATTGTTCGATAAGGCCAAGGCCAAAGCCTGTGCCAATAACGGCCGGTAAATTGCCAAGCCCTGCGGCTGTTACAATGGCAAAAGACCGCACAGAATACACAATGCCGTAAAAAGGCTGGATAACCCATATGACTGCTACCAACACACCGGCTGCCCCGCAAATGGCGGCGTTCAGTGAAAAGGTAAAAGCATAAATCCGGTCTGTATCAATGCCAAGCACACGCGCTGCCCGCGGGTCTTGTGCTGTGGCTCTGATAGCTTGGCCTGTGCGTGATTTGCGCATGAATATCACCACCGCTGCGGCTAATAATGAGGCCATTATCAGTGATATAATCTTGACAGACGGGATGGTCACAAAACCATCAAAGGCATCATAAACAGGCAGATGCGAGTCAATGATCTGAACCTCCGGGCCGAAGATCAAATTCATCACCTGCTGTAATAAAAGTGACAGGCCAAAGGTTGCAAGTAATGAGGTAAACATATCCTGGTCAATCACCCGTCTGATGATCAAAAGATAAGTCACCCATCCAAAAACAAACATACCAAAAAAGACAAAAGGAATAGTCATAAGAGGGTGCATTCCGACCTTTGTCAGGGCAAAAGCGGCATAGCCACCCATAATAATAAAATCACCCTGCGCCAGATTTTTGACGTTCATCACGCCCCAAACCAGTGCCAAACCATAGGCGCCAAGTGCAAAAACCGCTCCGATGAAAACACCATCCAAAATCATTTGGACATTCATAACAGGTGCCCAAACGAAAAGGAGCATTAGATTATCAAGCATAATCGTCTCCGAAGAAAAAGAAGAAGAGTAAGGGAAGCAATCATGCTTCCCTTGATGTTTTTATCGCAACTTAATATTTGATGTTGCGTGTGGCCATGTCAGCGGCGCTTACAACAAGGTTGTAATTACCATTGGCATCAATTTGACGCATGAACATTGGCTTGGCGATATTATTGCCTGCTTCTGAGAATTTAATGTCACCATAGAAGGTTTCCATTTCAATCGCAGAGATGGCATCACGGACCGCATCTTTATCAAAGCTGTTGGCTGCTTCGAATGCCTTTGCCCAGACAAGAACAGCCGCAGAGGCTTGTGCTGACTGATAAGGCACTGAGGTATATGACGGATAAGCTGTCTTGAAGCCAGCGTTCCAGTCAGCAGCTGTGCCAAATAGCGCATCGCCCTTTGGTACTGTTTCAACCCACTGTGTGGCGCATAGAATGCCATTTGCTGATTTCGGGAATTTTTCCTGAATCTTGGCTGCTTCACAATGTGTCATGGCGATAATTGGAACATTGATCTTCATTTCTTCGATCTGGCGCGCTGCTGTTGCCGCCCCTTTTGAGTGACCGGAGATGATCAGAATATCAGGGCGAAGTGCCTTTGCTTTGGTCAAAGTCGCTGACATGTCTGACAAATCAGCAGGTAATTTATCATCAATGACAATCTTCATGCCATATTCTGCGGCTGCATCGACCACACCTTCGCGCACATCAAGTGAGAAGGGGTCATTTTCAAATGCCAGTGCCACTTTGAGGCTGCCAGGATTATCTGAATTTTCAGCGGCAAGATGAATGGCTGTTGACAGATATTGTTCTGAAGTCGACAAGACGGCAAACAGATATTTATAGCCTTGTGTAAACAAAGACCGTGACGCACCTTCAGCTTCAACCATCGGGACGCCAAATTTTTCAGAAACAGGCGCAATCGCCTTTGTCATGCCTGAGGAATATGGCCCAAGCATATAATCAACGCCATCTTGCTGAATGAGACGTTCTGCTAGCTGAGCGCCACGAGCCGGTGTTGATTCATCATCATAATATTTCACATCCAATTTATAGCTTTTGCCGCCTACCTTGACGCCGCCTGCTGCGTTAATCACGTCAACTGCATAATCATAGCCGCGCTGTGTGTGAAGGCCGTTTGTCGCATATTTGCCTGTCAGTGAAATAGATGATCCCAAAATAATGGTGTCACCTTCTACCTTTGCCTGTGCCGTTGTCATGGCACCTGCTGATGCAACAGCTGTGATAGCTGATGCGATCATGATCTTTTTGAAACTCATTGGTTTCCTCCCTATATTTTTATGCGAGTTGTTAACCACTCGTTCTAAAAATACTGGGGCATAAAAACGCAAGGTCAAAGGAAAAAAAGGATTTTATTCAGATTTTTTTACAGAACATGGTCGTGAACCGCACATTATTGCGCTCTTTACGAGCGGTCCGCGCCGTCAAAATTTAGTGTCTGTCTTTGCGCAAATGAGACATTAGGACAGTAAAACAAGGAGAATCGACAGCCCAAGCAATGTAATGGCAATCCATTCTGTTCTGGCAAGCCTTTCTTTGAAATAAAAAACAGAGACACCGATGGTGATCAGTAATTCTATCTGGCCGACAGCGCGTACCGGCGCTACGGCATGAGCGGAAAAAGCGATAAACCAACAGGCAGTGGCAACCGCCCCGCTCAGGCCCACAATCCATCCTGAACGCCATGATATTAGCGTGGCAATCAGCTCTTTTCTGGCCAGAATAAAAAGAGCGGCTCCCATAAAAATCGTCTGCCATAAGGTAGCGATAAAGCCGGTCAGGCTTGCTTTGAGTATAATATCATCACCATCAAGACTGTCTGTGGCAGCGCGGAATGTGACTGTCGCAAGGCCAAGGGCGGCGCCTGAGGCAAGACCAATGACAGATTGACGAGAGGCAATTAAGGTCAAAAATGCCTGATAAGACAGGCGTGACTGATAAATCGTCAATAGCATGATTGCCAAAACGCCAAGTAAGATAGCAAATAATGTTTGGGCTGAGACCACCACCCCTATGATTAAGGCTTCAAGAAAGGCAGCCTGAAGCACTTCGGTTTTCGAAAAAGCTGTGCTTGCGGCAAAATTGCGGTGCGCAAATAAGGTCATCAATAAAATGGTAAAGATGATTTGCGTGACAGCGCCTATGGAGACCCAAAATAAAAAGGCAGAATTCACAGATGGCAGTTGAGATGAGGCCCAATTGCCATAAATGATAAGCCACAGGGCGGCAAAAGGAAGCGCATAGATAAAACGGGCATAGCTGGCGCCAAATTTACCAAGTGAGGCTATTAGCTGTTTTTGTCCGGCTGAACGGATGGTCTGGGCGGTTGCTGCCGCGATTGCCAAAATGACCCATAATGCCATGGTCTTAAAAAACCCTATCTTTCACCAACATAGCCCCTCTATGCCTCATGCGCGCCGGGGCATGAAAAAGGGGCGTTGATTTGTTAAGTGATTATCTGGCCAGAGCTTATCTTATTTGTCAAATAGGCAAAAGCCTGTGAGAATAAGGCAATGAGGAGAGGTTTAGTGTCTGCTTGGCTTGGTGCGCAGGCCAATATGAGGCGTCTCTGAGCGGCCATAGCGCCCCTGACGCTCGCCAAGCGCTTCATCTACAAGGCCGCGGACCATCTGTGGCAATTCTTCATCAAGAACATCACGCACAGTCTCGCCAATAAACTGCGCTAATGCAGGGCCGGGCGCAAGCAAGGCTGCCTCATCATCCTGATTTGTTTCATCCTGTGGGGCTTTGTCATCTGAAAGCTGTTGAGGCGGCGCCTCATTTGCGTCAGATGAGGGGGCAGGGATTTCATTATCAGAGGTGGTTATCTGCGCGTCTTCGACCGCTTGTCTGACATCTGCTAATGCGCGGGACATCTCATCATCTGCCTGTGGTCTTGTGGCATCAAGAGCGGCAAGCGCCTTAGCTTCTTTGTCATGGCCAGTGTCTTTGTCAGGGTCAGTGTCTTTGTCTTGAAGTGACTCTGGTGCCTGATTGTCTGGCGCCAGCTGGCTCATAACATCATCTAAGGCAATGGCAGGCTCAATATCATCAGCCATCATGAGAGGCTCACCTTTGGGGGAGGTATCTTGTGTTGCCGACTCATCAAGGGCAATCGTATCAGCCAACAAGGCAAGGTCATCTTCTGAAAGCGGGTTTTGCGCGCTTATCTGTTGCGGCGTTGCCGCCGCCTCATCCCTGCCAAATTCTGAAGGGATGGCAAAATCATCATCTTTTATATCATTATCAGGGATATCAGCATCTGGGATATCATTAGGGGCAGCCATCTCATCTTCGGCCAGAGCGGCTGTTAGCTCATCGTCTGAAAGGGCTGAATGGCTGGTTATATCTGGTGCATCAAAAGCAGGCGCATCAAAGGCAGGGATAGCAAAATCCGGCGCTGTCTCCTGGCTGATATCATTATCATCACTATCTGAGGCGGCGGGCATATCGGCGGGCATATGATGGCTGTCATCCTGAGACGACAGGCGAGGTGCTTCATCTGCCAATACCCTTGCAGCTTCAGCTTCTTCATAGAGGTCTGATATGCGTGTAAAAATAGGAACGGACGTCATGGCTGATCGTGGCTTGCGTGATTGGATCACAGATGGCCTTGCTAGTGCGCTTGTCTTAGGACGTGTTAATTCAGCTTCCTGATAAAGTGCTTCGACTACCTCAAAGCGCTCTTCATCAAAAGCATCTGCACTTGCGTAATCGTGGTTTATCGCCACCTATAGCCCCTTTTAGTATATGAGATACCCCTTATATACCTACATAGTGAACACAATATTTGGTGAAGTCCACCTCTTTTTTAGCAAGATATTGTGTTTTTGGACAAAGAGTGCAGCTTGTCTTTTTTTAGACAAAATCGCAGCCAGTCTATAGGCAGGCGTCTGGAAAACTGGTAGGAGTAGTTGATAATTTTTGGTTCGGGCAGGGTCCGGACAGAATAATGGATGTTGATTGTGAAAATCCTGATCACTGGCGCTGCGGGTTTTATTGGGTTTCATCTAAGCGCAAGGCTGCTTGATGAAGGCCATGAGATATGCGGGCTTGATAACCTCAATGATTATTATGATGTCAGCCTGAAACAGGCGCGTCTTTCGCATATCAAAGATCATCACAGCTTTTCATTTGTGCAATCTGATCTGGCAGACAAAGAGGCTATAGAGGCGCTATTTTCACAAGGGCAGTTTGAGTGTGTGATCAATCTGGCAGCGCAACCAGGCGTGCGTTATTCGCTTGAGAATCCGCATGCCTATATTGATAGTAATGTGACAGGGTTTCTCCATATTCTGGAAGGGTGCCGCCATCATAAGGTGGCGCATCTGATTTATGCCTCTTCTTCGTCTGTTTATGGTCTTGATGAGGCTATGCCGTTTCATGAGTCGCAATCGACTGATCATCCGCTTGCTTTATATGGCGCGACCAAAAAAGCCAATGAGATGATGGCGCATAGCTATAGTCATCTATATGATTTACCAACAACGGGTCTGCGGTTTTTCACAGTCTATGGGCCGTGGGGCAGGCCGGATATGGCGATGTTCTTATTCACAAAAGCGGTGCTTGAAGGCGCGCCATTGCAGATTTTCAATAATGGTCAGCTTGTGCGCGATTTTACCTATGTTGATGATATTGTCGAAGGAATAGCAAGATTGGTGCATAAGCCGGCTTGCCCTGCGCCTCATTTCAATGCGGCAAAGCCTGATTCAGGTTTATCATCTGCGCCATATCGTCTGTTTAATATTGGCAATAGTACGCCTGTCCCTTTGCTTGATTACATCACAGCGATTGAAGAGGCCACCGGCAAACAGGCGGTAAAATCATTTTTGCCAATGCAGCCAGGTGATGTGTTTGCGACAAACGCTGATACATCCAGATTAGATGAGTGGATTGGTTTCAAACCGCATACGCCTGTCAAAGAAGGTGTGAGACGGTTTGTTGACTGGTATAGAGGATATTATGGCGTCTGAAGCAAAAGATCAGAACACGGATGATAAAAGCGCAAATCAAAATCAGACAACAAATTTTGGTGCGCGCCTTGGTGAGGCATTTGATAAGCTCTCGCTCTGGCATGGGCGTGTTGCGTTATTTGATAAGGTTGGCCGTTTGCCTGTATCGCGTGCCTTTTTATTGGCTGCCATCATATGCGGCCTGCTTGCGGCGATTGCCAATTTTCAGATAAGGCAATCTCAATATGATATCTGGAAAGAGAATAAATCTTTTACCTATCTGGATGACACACCTCTTTTTTCGACAACAGATGCGTCTTATTTTGTGGGGCTTGCTCAGGAATATAAGCGTTCAGGTGATGCGCGTATCTATACCCAAAAACGTCTTTACCCTTTTTATGATGAGGCGCTAAAAGATGAGGCGCCGCAAACAGGCATGCGTGATTTTCCGCTCTTATCTGTGCTGATTGCCAGTTTGTCTCCTGATAGCAGTACACAAAGTCTTCTTGTGACAGGCAACGGGCTTTTGCCTGTTTTGGGCTTTGTGCTGGCACTTGGTATCTTGCTTGCCTTTGGGGCGTCCGGATTTTGGCTTGAAGGGGCGGTCGCAGCGATTGGGGCAGGGCTTGCGCCTACTTTTTTAATGCGCACTTCTATTGGGCGCATTGATACAGATATTCTGAATCTTGGTTTTTTCTATGCTGTTTTGGGGCTGACGATCTTTGCCGGAAGGGCAGCCTCTTTGCGCGCGGCCATCATCTGGGCCGTTCTGGCAGGCCTTGGGCTAAATCTGTTTTTCTGGTGGTATGATAAAGCCTTTATGGGCTGGGCCTTTACGGTGGGGCTTGTCTGGCTGTCATATATCACAAGCCGTGACTGGCGCCGGCCTGTTATCTTAGGATTGATTTTTATCTTTGTCTCCGGCCTTGCCCTCAAAGGGATCGGGTTTGCCAATTCATCTTCTTATTTTCAGGAAGGCGCGGTGGCAGGGGCGCTTCGTTATCCCAATACCTTTAATACCATCACTGAATTGCAAGTGGTGCCTTTTGATCAGATTTTGACCTCTATATCAGGTTCTGTGGCGCTTGGTTTATTTGGTGTGGTTGGTATGGCGGTTTTTGCCTTTCGCCATCCGGTGCTGGCTGTGGTTTACGGGCCGGCTTCTGTGTTTGCGCTTGCCAATTTTCTGGTCGGTAATCGTGCGGTGTTTTATTCAGCGCCTATGGTTTGGTTTGGGACCGCGTTTTTGGCTGTCCTGATAGGGCGGTTTTTACGGTATTATCTGCCACAAAAACTGACCAAACAACGCTTTGGTGAGTTGGCGGTTGCCATGGCCATTACGCTTGGGCTGATGGGGTCTGTTTATCGTGATGATGAGACAAGCTCTTATGTGCCTAACCCGTCATTTCCTGTGGAAATTATGGGAGGCTTTGCGGCGATGAGGGATAATTTGCCGCAAGGGTCCGTGATCGCAAGCTGGTGGGATTATGGCTATGCGTCTATTTTGTTTAATGGCTATAACACCCTGCATGATGGTGGTATCCAGACAACGCCTGTCACTCATTATGTCGCGCGTGCGCTTTTGGCTGAGGCGCAATCAGAAAGCCATGCAATTTTTCATCTGCTTGCCTCTGGCGGGCTGACGCGCCTGCAAGAAAACAGCGAATCTTATGAGCAGTTAGAGGCATTGATTGCAGCGCCCCCTGAAGAGCCAAAAAAACCAGTCTTTTTGGTGCTGACAAGCCAGATGGCCGGATGGATGGGGTCTATTTCAAAATTAGGGATGTGGGATACCAAAACAGGCAAGCCAATTGAGGCAAAAAACAGCCCCTATGGCCCGACTTTATTTTATTCTGAATTGCGGTGCCGGCAGGGGGCTGTTGCTCATCAGGCGATTTGTAATAATCAGCTGATTGATTTTAACCTTGGCACAATTGATAACAGGCCTGTAGTGAAATTATTAACACAAGCAAAAGATGGTCGCATAGACGGGGCCACCGCCCATCATGAAACAGGCCTTAGCCATTTGCATTTATCAGAAGAAACTGGCAAAGGGACCAGAGTTCTTGCGTTTCATGATCGTCTCGGCAATTCGACTTTTCATAATCTGTTTCATTTAGCAAGAGCTGATGAAAATTATTTCGACCTGATTTATGATGATTATCCGAATATGCGTATTTATCGCGTCAAGTGATGATGTAAGATGTGCCTGAAGTGGTTCATGTAATGGCAACTAGTATGATGAGTTTTCTGACAAGCTTTTTATTATTCTGCATTATGATCAGCACTGTGCGCTTTCACGGCAGGTGGACAGCAGATGCTGATAATGGTGTGCAGAAAATTCATCAGGGCCAGGTGCCGCGCATAGGCGGGCTTGGCGTGATGGCGGCGCTTTTTCTATCGTGCCTGTGGCTTGATGAGGGCGCAGAGCTTGGCCTGATGTTAGCGGTGATACTGCCGGCATTTATCTTTGGCTTTGTTGAAGATATTTCCAAAAATGTGACACCCCTTTGGCGTCTGCTTGCCTGCTGTCTGACAGGGCTTGCGGCATGGGTATCAGGGATAAGCATTGGGATCGTTGAAATCTGGTTCATTGATGATTTGCTGCGTCATCCTGTGATGTCTTTGGTTGTGACGATCATTGTGGTTGCCGCCCTTGCGAATGCAATGAATATGGTTGACGGGCTCAATGGTCTGGCATCTGGCTATGCGATTTTGGCAAGTGGCGTCTTTGCCGGTCTTGCCTATTTTCACGGTGATATGACCTTATTTGCGATAAATTTATGTTTTGGCGCTGTTCTAGCCGGTTTTTTTGTTTTTAACTGGCCCTTTGGCAAGATATTCTTAGGAGATGGCGGCGCCTATCTGATTGGCAGTTTCCTTGCCCTTAGTGCCATGAAACTGGCGCAGAGTGACAATGGGATTACACAAGCATTTACGCTTGTCATTCTGGCCTATCCTGCATGGGAGATTATGATGGTCATGATGAGGCGCTTTGTGAAAAAGTCACCTTTGATGTTGCCAGATGATCAGCATCTTCACACCCAGCTTTATCGCTTTGCTCATCACGCATTACCCTTATCATGGCGTGATCATGCCAATGCGCTTGCGGCCATTTTGATCCTTTTTATCTGTGCGGTGGTGATGGCTGTTTGTCTGGCTGTAATGCTGTCTTTTGACCTGCCGGCGGGGAGTAAATTCTTTATTGCCTTAGCAGAGTTTTTCCTTTATTCACTAGTCCTGAGATATATATCAAAACGCATGTTATCCGCGCAAAACTAAGGCAGGCCAGCCCACAATTATGCGCATTACAAGCGATTATGAAGGGGGCTATTGGGATGGAACGCACGGATGATTTTCGCATGCATGCGTGGTTTACGCATATCACCCAAGGCGCCAAAGAGGCCCTGTCACAAATGCCGCGATGGGAACGCGGCTTTCATTATTTCTGGTTTGCCGGCCCCTTTATCCTGCTGATTGAACGAAGCCCGGCAGATTTATGGATTACGGTTCTGGCGCTTGCCTTTGTTGTGCGCGCGATTGTCAAAAAGCAAACAGATTTCTTCAGCGCTTTTTGGGTCAAAGCCTGTTTTGCTTATTGGGCTGTGTGTCTGATATCAGGCGCCTTGTCTGTCCTGCCTGTTTATTCCATGCAAGAAGCTTTTATCTGGATACGGTTTCCGCTTTTCGCCATGGCGACTGTTTACTGGCTCGCAAAAGATAAACGGCTTTTATATATGATGGGGCTAAGCACGTTGGCAGGCTTGTTGGTGATGTGTGGGATTCTGACAGCGGAAATCCTGATAGAAGGGCAAAAAGGTGGCCGCCTGTCATGGCCTTATGGCGATCTTGTGCCTGGTAATTATGTGGCAAAGGTGGGCTTGCCTGTCTTTACCATCATGGTGGCCCTTGCGGTATCAGCCAAAGGCAGGTTGGCACAGGCATCTGCTATGGTGGCGCTTATCACTATGATGATTTCAGTCATGACAGGTGAGCGGATTAATTTTCTTATTCGCGCTTGTAGTGGCATGATTGCCGGCCTTGTCTGGCGTCTGAACTGGCGGCGCTATGCAGCGCTTGTTTTTATCGAAGTGATGGCGGTTGTGATTGTGTTTCAGGCAGCGCCGAACATTGGTAACCGGTATGTAGATAATTTTATTGATAATTTGCCAACAGGTCATCACAGCCCCTATTACCGCACCATGGCACCTGGTGTGATGGCGTTTGAACAAGCGCCGGTGTTAGGGGTGGGCACCGGCAATTTCCGTCTTCTTTGTGGTGATATTATTGGTGAGCGTACTGATTTAGAATGTCATCCTCATCCGCATAATTTTTATATCCAGATGGCAGGTGAGACAGGCATCATCGGTCTGATTTTTGGCACGGTGTTTTTATGGTCGATTATATGGACCTGTTTTCGGGCCAGCCTCAGGAACAGAGATAATGTGATGCTGGCAACGGCGTGGATTGTGCCTTTTGGCCTGTTCTGGCCAGTGGCAAGTTCAGCTGATTTTTTTGGTCAGTGGAATAATATCTTTATGTGGAGCGCGCTTGCTTTGGCATTAGGGGCCACAAATCTGGCAAAGGAGGCGCCGCAATCTGATCAGTCCTGACCATAGCCTTGCGGGTTTTGTGACTGCCACGCCCAACTATCACGACACATATCATCTATGGTTTTTGTTGCCTGCCATCCAAGAAGCGTTTTTGCCTTCTGGCTATCTGCCCAAAAAGCAGGCAGGTCACCTTCACGTCTTGGTTTGACCTGATAGGGGATTGATTTGCCACTTGCCTGTTCAAAGGCAGCTATCATTTCAAGAACAGAGACACCGTTGCCAGTGCCAAGATTGACAGCCTCAACACCCGGATGGTCACAGATGTAATTCAAGGCTTTGACATGACCGTCTGCCAGATCTGTCACATGGATATAATCACGCACGCCAGTGCCGTCTTTGGTATCAAAATCATCACCAAAAACATTCAAATGCGGCAGGCGGCCAATTGCCACCTGCGCAATAAAGGGCATCAGATTATTCGGTATACCAGAGGGATCCTCGCCCATCTGGCCGGACGGATGAGCCCCAACAGGATTAAAATAGCGCAATAACATAGCTGACTTTGCCGGGTCTGTTCTGGCCCAGTCTTTGATCATCTCTTCTGAGATATATTTTGTTCTGCCATAAGTGTTCATCGGCTGAAGAGGATGTTGTTCTGTATAGGGCAGAAATTGCGGCGTGCCATAGACAGTCGCAGATGAGGAAAACACAATATGTTTGCACCCTGTCTGTTCCATCGCGGCAAGAATATTCAGCGTGCCCACAAGATTTTCCTGATAATATAAAAGCGGCTTTTCAGATGATTCACCAACAGCCTTGAGGCCCGCAAAATGGATAACAGCTTCTGGCTTAAATGCTTCGCATGTTCTGATAAGAGCTGATTTGTCAGTGACATCAACCTCATCAAAAGAAAAGGTCTGATTGCTCAGGCGGCTGACGCGATCAAAGGTCGCCGGTGATGAATTGGCGAAATTATCAATCGCATAAACTTCATGATTTTTATGCAATAACGGCAATAATGTATGAGAGCCAATATAGCCAGAGCCGCCGGTGACAAGAACACGCATAATAACCGCTTTCACAAAAAAAGGATAAGGGCACAAAAAGCAGGCGAAGAACAGGACAGATAAGGCTGCCTCCTCGTCTGGTCTTTTCAGAGGCCTCAAATGTACGAAATTACAGCTTTGGTGACAAGAAAAGCATTATGAAATTATTTGACAAAATTTCATACCCGTGAAAATGTGGATTAGTTTTTCATATTACTGTCAGAGTTATGCCACAACATTTATCGAACACATATGCCGATTTGCAAAAAGGCCAGCCAGTACCGGATAAGGATGGCACTGGTGAGCATATTGCCACTGTAGGCGCCGATATCAGGGCATTGCGCAAAGGTCGCGGCCTGACGCTTGAGGCTTTGGCAGATGACCTTGGCAAATCAGTTGGCTTTTTAAGTCAGGTGGAGCGCGGCATTTCAACGCCCTCTCTGTCTGATTTGCGTCAATTGGCACGCCTTTTTGAAATTCCACTTTCTTTTTTCCTTGCGCCACAATCATCCGCGCCAGAAGAGGCAGGCTTTATTCAGCGTGCACAAGACAGGCGCATGATAGGAGATGAAGGCGGCCTGATAGAAGAGTTGCTAAGTCCGGATTTATCAGGGTCTTTTGAGATGCTGCGATCGACTTTTGCCCCCCATTCACAATCGCAGGGCTTTATTAGCCGGCCGACTGAAGAATCTGGTTTTATTCTCAAAGGCCAGTTTGATTTGTGGCTAAACGGGCAGTGGCACCATCTGAAGGCAGGCGATAGTTTTCGGTTCAAGGAGGCTAAGATGAAATGGGCAAACCCCTATGATAGCGAATGTGTGATCATCTGGGTCATCGCACCGCCTGTTTATTAAGTGATGTCTGATTTTTTTAAGTATTTTGTATGTCATGTGACGACTTTGTCACAATAAGGGAGAGACGAAATGAGTGAACAAGTAGAAAATTCTGGCCTGCCGTCACAGGCGCGTGTGGTCATCATTGGCGGTGGTGTGGTTGGCGTCTCGTCATTATATCATCTGGCACTTGCCGGTTGGACAGATGTGGTGTTGCTTGAAAAAAATGAGCTAACGTCCGGTTCAACATGGCACGCGGCAGGTAACTGTCCGAATTTCTCAGCCAATTGGGCTGTCATGAATATGCAAAATTATGGCACAAATTTATATCGCGAACTGGCTGATCGTGTGAATTACCCGATGAATTACCATGTTTCAGGCTCTGTGCGTCTGGCCCATTCTCATAACCGCATGATGGAATTTGAACATGTGCGTGATATGGGGCTGACACGCGGCATTGATATGAAGATGATGAATTTGGATGAGTTAAAAGAGGTATATCCTTTTGTTGAGACTCATGATCTTGAAGGGGCGCTTTATGACCCGACTGATGGTGATATTGATCCTGCGCAATTAACACAAGCGCTTGCTAAAGGGGCGCGTGATTTAGGTGCCACAATTGTGCGTTTTTGCCCTGTGAGCGCGGTGCGCCGTGAAGGCACTGAATGGGTGATTACATCTGATAAAGGCGAAATCCGCTGTGATTATGTGGTAAATGCCGCTGGTTATCGTGCAGGTGAAGTCGCACGTATGTTCGGGCGCGAATTGCCAATTGTGTCAATGTCTCACCAATATCTTTTGACTGAAAATACCAAAGAGCTTGAAGAGCATTCAGCAAAAATTGGCGGCAAACTCCCTATTTTGCGTGATGTGGATTCAAGCTATTATCTTCGTCAGGAAAAATTTGGTTTCAATTTGGGACCATATGAAAATAACTGCCGCGCCCATTGGATTGACCCATCTGACCCAATGCCGGCAGATTTTTCATTCCAGTTATGGCCTGATGATCTTGACCGGATTTCATGGCATATCGAAGATGCGATGGCGCGTGTGCCATTATTGGCCGAAGCTGGCATGAGCAATGTGATTAATGGTCCTATCCCTTATGCACCAGATGGCCATCCTCTGATCGGCCCGATGCCAGGTGTGCCCGGCGCGTTTGAAGCTTGTGTCTTTACCTTTGGGATCGCACAAGGCGGCGGCGCAGGCAAGGTTCTGGCTGAATGGATTACTGAAGGGGCAACTGAATGGGATATGTGGTCATGTGATCCACGCCGCTTTACAGCCCATGCTGATGAGCCTTATGCCATTGCCAAAGGTATGGAAGTTTATGGTCATGAATATGCCATGCATTTCCCGCAGCATGAATGGCCGGCAGGGCGTGATAAAAAATTATCACCAACGCATGAGACACTCAAAAAGCAGGGCGCTGTCATGGGGGCCTATAATGGGTGGGAGCGTGCCAATTATTTTGCCAAAGAAGGTGATGATACCTCTCATGAGGCAACACAAACATGGTCAAGAAAAGGGCCATGGGAGGCGCGGATTCAAGAAGAAGTTGAAGCAGTGCGTGACCATGTTGGTGTTCTCGATCTGGCAGGCTTTTCGCGTTATAATCTGTCAGGTGAAGGTGCCGCTGACTGGCTTGTAAAACAAATCACAGGCAAATTGCCGGCACCTGGTCGCATGGGTCTTGGCTATTATTGTGATGAAAAAGGCCGTATTGTCACAGAGACATCTATTATGCGTCATAGTGACGATCATTTCACTTTGATCACGGCCGCTGTGGCACAATGGCATGATTTTGACTGGCTGTCTGCCAATCTGCCATCCAATCTTAGCCTTACCGATCATACAGATGACTTTTCGACCCTGATTGTCTCAGGGCCAAAATCACGTGAGCTGATGGCCGGTATTTGTGATGGTGATCTGGAGGCGGCATGGCTGTCTCATATGCCATGTCAGGTGGCAGGCAAGCAGGCAGCGATTGCGCGTGTCAGCTTTGCAGGTGAGCTTGGCTGGGAAGTGCATACGCCGTCTGAACAGGCAAGTGAGATCTATGATGCCATTATCGCAGCAGGCGCAAAGCCATTTGGCATGTATGCGCTAAATTCAATGCGTATCGAAAAAGGCTATCGTGCATGGAAGCAGGATCTGTCCACTGATTACAACGCAGTGCAGGCAGGTCTGTCGCGCTTTATCGATTTTGATAAAGGTGATTTTATGGGCCGTGAAGCGTTATTGGCAGAATCTGAGAATGGATCTGAGAAGGTCTTTACGATCCTGACTTTGGCAGACACAGATTATGATGCACCTTATATGTCACCTGTACGTGTGGGTGAGGATATTATCGGTGAGATCACAAGCTGTGCCATGGGGTACCGGTCCGGCCAAATCGTAGCGCTTGCTATGGTGAAGCCTGAATTTGCCACAAAGGGCCAGGAGGTCACAGTCGGCATATTTGGTCAGCGTATCGCAGCACAGGTTCATGGCCAGTCTGCGATTTGGGATCCAAAAAATGAAAGGGTCAGAGCATGAGCGCGAATGAGTTGAAATCACTTCCTAAATCAGCACGCGTTGTGATTATTGGTGGCGGGGTCTCAGGATGTTCTGTGGCCTATCACCTCACAAAGCTTGGGTGGCAGGATGTTGTGCTTTTGGAAAGACAGCAGCTGACCTCAGGGACAACATGGCATGCCGCTGGTCTGATTGGCCAGTTACGGTCTTCGAAAAATGCGACAAGGCTCGCTAAATATTCAGCTGATCTTTATATGAATCTTGAGGCTGAAACGGGCGTTGCAACAGGCATGCGTGCCACAGGGTCTCTGACAGTCGCTCTGTCTGATGAGCGTATGGAAGAGATCACAAGACAGGCTGAAATGGCCTCTGTCTTTGATGTGGAGGCAAAGCCTATCTCGCCGGAAGAAGCAAAGGAGTTTTATCCTTATCTGAATATCGGGGATGTGAAGGGCGCTGTCTATCTGCCGGCAGATGGCCAGTCTGACCCTGCCAATGTGGCAATGGCACTGGCCAAAGGCGCCAGAATGCGCGGCGCCCAGATCGTTGAAGGTGTCAAGGTTGATGATGTCATTATTGAAGATGACAAGGTGACCGGCGTCTCATGGAGCAGAGGTGATGAGACAGGGCATATTGCATGCGATCTTATCGTCAATTGCGGCGGTATGTGGGCACGTGATCTGGCTGCTAAATCAGGCGTGAGCCTGCCATTGCAGGCATGTGAGCATTTTTATATTGTCACAGAACAAATCCCTGAGATGCAACGCCTGCCTGTACTGCGTGTACCAGAAGAATGTGCTTATTATAAAGAAGATGCCGGCAAGATCCTGCTTGGCGCCTTTGAGCCAAAGGCAAAGCCATGGGCGGTTGATGGTATTCCGGAAGATTTCTGTTTTGACCAGTTGCCAGAGGATTTTGATCACTTTGAGCCTATCCTGGCAGCGGCTGTTGAACGAATGCCTGTTTTGGAAACAGCTGGTATTCATACATTCTTTAACGGGCCGGAAAGCTTTACCCCTGATGATAAACATTATTTAGGGCAGGCCCCTGGTGTTGAAGGTTATTGGGTGGCAGCAGGTTATAATTCAATCGGGATTGTCTCATCAGGCGGGGCTGGTATGGCTTTGGCTGAATGGATGGATAAAGGTCAGCCGCCTTATGATTTGTGGGAATATGATGTGCGCCGTGTGCAGCCGTTCCAACGCAATAAGGCCTATTTGAAAGAGCGTGTTTCTGAGACGCTTGGCCTTCTTTATGCTGATCATTTCCCTTATCGCCAATATGCGACTTCGCGCGGTGTGCGCCGATCACCTTTGCATTCTCAATTGCTGGCCCAAGGGGCGGTGATGAGTGAGACTGCCGGATGGGAACGCCCCGGATGGTTTGCCAATGACGGGCAGGAGCGTGAATATCGCTATAGCTGGGGCCCGCAAAACTGGTTTGACAATGCCAGAGCAGAACATATGGCCGTGCGTGAGAATGTGGCTGTGATGGATCTGTCATCCTTTGGCAAAGTCAAAGTGATGGGCAAAGATGCTTTGCGCTTTTTGAACCGCGTTTGTGCAAATCAGATTGATGTGGCTGTTGGCACGCTTGTCTATTCACAGATGCTAAATGAGGCTGGGGGGATCGAATGTGATCTGACTGTTGCGCGTCTGGCACAAGATGAGTTTATGGCAACATTGCCGGCCGCCACCGTGCAGCGTGATCTTGACTGGCTGCGCCGTCATGTTGAGGCAGATGAGCATGTCGCTATCATTGATATGACAGCGGCAGAGGCCGTGATTGCTGTGATGGGGCCAAAGTCTCGTGATTTGCTTCAGGCGGCCTGTCGTCATGATTTCTCAAATGAGGCCTTCGCCTTTGGCGGTGTTCAGGAAGTTGAGGTTGGCATGGGGCTTGCCCGTGCGCACCGTGTCTCTTATGTGGGTGAGCTTGGCTGGGAGCTTTATTGCTCGTCAGATCAGGCAGGTCATATTTATGAGCATATCTGCGCTGTTGGTAAATCCTTTGATTTGAAGCCTATTGGCATGCATGTGGTTGATGCGTGCCGTATCGAAAAAGGCTTTCGTCATTTTGGACATGATATATCTGAAGAAGATCATATTGTGGATGCCGGCCTTGCCTTTGCGGTGCCAAAGGATAAGACAGGCTTTATCGGCGAGGAGGCGGTCAGGCAAAGACGCGGGACAGGACCGCAAAACCGCCTGATCCAATTCCTGGCGCAAGATCCTAAGATTATGTTCTATCATAATGAGCCAATTTACCGCGATGGTGAGCAGGTCGGCTATCTGACCTCCGGCAATTATGGCCATTATCTGGGCGGGTCAGTTGGTATGGGCTATATCCCTTGTGCAGGTGAAAAACCGGCAGATATTCTGGCCTCTAAATTTGAGATTCTGGTCAATGGCACAATGGCTGAAGTCACTGCCAGTATCAAACCACTTTATGATGCCTCTCATTCAGCCATGAAAGCATAAGTGCGTTTCATAAAGTGAATAAAGGCCGCCTCCCCCCGATAAAGGCGGCCTTTTTTGATCTGTTTGAAAAACCATCAAATCAGCTTATAATCTGACATAAGCGGTCCCGTAGTTAAACGGATATAACGGGGGATTCCTAATCCCCAATTAGAGGTTCGATTCCTCTCGGGATCGCCAGTTTTGAAAGGCTTTTATGCAGCACCTTCTCAATCATATTAAAGAGCCGATTATTTGCGCCGCTTGTTTTGATGTGTTCTCTCAAGGCCTCACTGATGCGGCGTCTTTGCGTGATTATATGCGCATTGATGTTGGCTTTACCCAAACAGGCCTTCAGATCTGGTGCCAACGTCATGAGGCCAATATCTGTGTGATTGATTTTGACGGCTTTCAGCCCGAAGCTGATTTCAGATCTCTCATAAGACGAGAGGATGACGGCCAAAACAAATGATTTATACTTGCCTTTTACCTGCCTTCGTTTGAGGATGGGACAGGCAAGCAGGATAAGGCTGAGACAATGGCGCATAATGCCCTGAAAGAGTGGTTTGATAACAACCGCGATATCACCCAGTTAGTAGTGGGTATCTTTGATTATAATGGTGTGTTGCGGGGCAAACGCATGCCCATCGGCAAATTACAGTCTCTGATGGAAAATGGGTTCAAAATGCCGCTTTCCATCATCCAGACAGATATATGGGGACGGGATATTGAGGGCAGCTCCTTATTATTTGAGACAGGTGATGCAGACGGGCATATCAGCCTGATTGACAGGACGCCTCTTCGCCTGTCATGGATGGCAGAGCCAACCGCGCTTTTGACAGGCTGTTTTGTCGGCGGGGATGAGGCGCCACATGATTTGTGCCCGCGTGGCAGGCTTGCCATGTTGCAGAGGCATTTCAGCAGTATGGGCAGGCGCCTTTATGCCGGGGTGGAGATGGAATTTCATCTGCTATCTGAGGCAGGGCCCATGCCAGCAGAATCTCTGTCAACAGGTCAAATATCACCATCTGGTGATACTTTATCAGCGCATCAGCTTGATGATTATGACGCCTTATTCACTGCTATAAATCAGCTATGTGAGTCACAAGGCATTGAGATTGATACCATCACTTCAGAATTAGGGCGCGGCCAGTATGAAATCACCTTTGCGCCAAAAGATGATATGGTCACACTGGCAGATGACATTCTGATTTTTAAGTATCTTGTCAAAGGGCTGGCGAAATCCTATGGCATAAGGGCAAGCTTTATGGCAAAGCCAATCGCAGGAGAGGCAGGTAACGGGTTGCATGTGCATGCAAGCATGCTTCATCAGCACCGGCAGAATCTGTTTCATGATGAAGAAGAAGACGGCCCGTTATTATTACAACAAGCTGTGGCAGGCATATTACAGGTGATGAAAGAATCCAGCCTTGTGCTTGCGCCTCATATGAATTCTTATCGCCGGCTTGTGCCGTCATCTCATGCGCCAACCAAGATTTGTTGGGGCAAAGATAACCGGTCTGCATCTGTGCGCATACCTGCTTCGAGCCCAAAGATGAGACGGCTTGAATATCGAAGCGCAGGCGCTGATTGTCAGCCTTATCTGTTGTTATCAGTGCTAAGCTATGCGATTGCCATCGGTATTGAGGCAGCCTTAACGCCGCCAGAGCCAGTGGTTGGCAATGCTTATGATCATGATTATGACTCCCTGCCAGTTGAAATGGCGGAGGCAATCTCATTATTTGAAGATAGTGTTGCTATGCGCGCAGCATTGGGTGAGGCGCTTCACAAAACATATATTGCAACCAAGAAACAAGAATGGACGCGATTTGCTGAGCATGTTTCACGCTTTGAATATGACAGCCTGTCACATAATTTATAAGAGAGTATGATGAGCAAGGATAAAAAACACGGGCTTGGCCCTGAAATGGGTGATCAGGCATGGCGGCAAGATAACGCAAGGGCGCATTTTTTTGAGCCAACTTATTCAGGTGCATTATCGTTTTTGCGGCGCCCCTATAGCCGTTCATTTGACGGGGTAGATGTGGCTGTGACAGGTGTGCCTTATGACGGGGCTGTGACTTATCGGCCGGGCTGCCGGCTTGGGCCGCGCGCCATCAGAGCGGCGTCTGTGCAATTAGCAGAGCTTGATGCCTTTCCGTTTGGCTTTGCCTTATCAGATTATCTGGCTGTGGTTGATGCAGGTGATGTTGTCTTGAATCCGCATGATCCAAATACGATTTTTGATGCTATTTACCACCATGCCAAACAGATCATCGAAACAGATACCAAGATGCTTAGTTTTGGCGGTGATCATTTTATCGCTTATCCTCTGTTAAAGGCGCATGCTGAGGCTTATGGACCTGTTGCCTTGCTGCAGTTTGATGCGCATTGTGATACATGGGACAGCTTTGGGCCGCTTGACCATGGCACGATGTTTTATGAAGCTGTCAAAGACGGGCTTATTGATGTTGCGCATTCTGTGCAGGTGGGCCTTAGGACGCATAATGACCGTGATGTTGGTATGCAAGTTATCTCTGCCCCGCAAGTCCATAAACAGGGCGTTGAGGCAGTCTCACAAATGATAGCTGATCGCATAGGTGATAAGCCTTGTTATGTCAGCTTTGATATAGATGTTCTTGACCCTGCCTTTGCGCCCGGGACGGGTACACCTGTGGCAGGCGGGCTTGCAACATGGCAGGCGCTTGAGCTTGTGCGCTCTTTGGGCGGGAACAATCTGATTGGGATGGATGTGGTCGAAGTCTCACCACCTTTTGATCATAGTGAGATCACAGCCATTGCCGCAGCCACTGTCGCGCATGACTGGCTTGGGGTTCTGGCAACGCAGAAAAAAGCCTAGAGTTTAAGCCTGTCTCGTAATTTGTAATAGGCCATGCCAAGTGCCAGAACAGGCGTGCGAAGCGGCCCGCCCGGAAACGGCATATGACCAATCTTTGATAAGGTCTCAAATGGTTTATGATCCCCCATGATGTTTTGGGCCAGAATTTTACCTGCCATGCCAGATAACGCAACGCCATGACCAGAGAAGCCTTGCACAAAATCACATGTTGGTGACAGGCTACCAAATTGCGGAATGCGGCTGACGGTGATACCAATGCGCCCTGACCAGATATGAGAGATGGCGGTGCTGGCAAGTTCAGGAAAGACAGATAGCATGCGCTTTTGTAAATCACGGCCCACTATGGCCGGATTATCAGGGATCATATAGCTTGCCCTGCCGCCAAATATCAGGCGGTTTTGAGCATCAAGGCGATAATAATTCAAGGCAGCATTGCTGTCTGCGACCGCGTCTCGTTCCGGAAACAGGGTATGAGCAAGATTATCTGATAAAGGGGCGGTCGCCAAAACAGATGAGGTGACTGTGGCAAGGGTGCGCCGCATGGCTTTGGGCATAGCGCCTTGCAGATAGGCATTGCCGCATATCAGTAAATGACGCCCGCGAAAGAGATGTCCGTCTGCGGTGGTGCAGGTGGTAGCGATGGGATCAATCTGAGTGATAAGAGTGTTCTGAAACATATCAGCACCAGCGCTGGCTGCGGCCCTTGCAAGCCCGTGAAGATATTTCAAAGGTTGAATATGGCCTGCCCCTTTATCGTAAAGTGCGCTTTTATAGGCAGAGGTGCCAACATGGGTGCGCACGCAGTCTTCATCAGGCAGGAAGGTCAGATCATCAAGGCCGCGCTTTGCATAGGTCTCTTGCATATCTAGCAATTCAGCCTCATGGCGCTTGTGATAGGCAGCATGGACATAACCCATTTGAAGATCACAATCTATCTCATAGCGTTGCATGCGTTCACGCGCCAGTCTGACCGTTGCCATGCCGATATCAAAGGCCATATCCGCTTCTTCGCGGGACAGATATTTTTCAATGTGATGAAAGCTGGATGGCCAGTCAGGCAGAACGTGGCCGCCATTGCGACCAGAGCCGCCATTGCCAATGCCAAAGGCCTCTATCAGCGCCACATCAAGACCAGCGTCGGCCAGTTCCAGAGCCGCTGAGACACCAGTAAAGCCGCCGCCCATTATCAATATATCATAGAGATGGCCCGGGCCGCCTTTGGGCGCAAATTCAAGGTCAGGCAGGTCATCCTGATAGGCTGAAGGAGGCGATTTTTGCATTATTTTCCTGTGTGGGAGCGCCTGTGTGGTAAAGCGATTGAAAAAACGATTTATTGTTCGTATCGTAATATGAGTGATGTTGTGGATCAATGGGCAATCAGTGATCAACAATGGTAGCGGTTTATCAAAAAGCAGGTGCAAGGTCTTTATTATGGAACAGTCATTATCAACAAGCGAGTGGCAGGCCCTTGAGGCAGCGCATCATATGCCGCCTTTTTCTGATTATAAATCACTTCATCAGCAAGGCACGCGCATGATTACCCATGCAAATGGCCATTATATTTATGATTCAGACGGTGGCAAAATCCTTGATGCCATGGCAGGGCTATGGTGTGTGAATGTTGGCTATGGTCGTGATGAGCTTGTCAATGCGGCGGCAGAGCAAATGCGCACACTGCCTTATTATAATGCGTTTTTCAAAACATCTCACCCTTGTGTGTCTTTATTGTCTGAGAGGCTTGCCTCTTTGGCGCCTGAGGGGCTTAACCATGTGTTTTATGCCAATAGTGGTTCTGAGGCGAATGATACGATTATCAGGATGGTGCGCCATTTCTGGGCTCTTGAAGGCAAGCCTGAGAAGAGGCTTATCATTGGCAGAGATTATGGCTATCACGGCTCTACGATATTGGCTGCGTCTATGGGCGGCATGGCAGGCATGCATGAGCAGGCAGCAAAGGAGCCTGATTTTGCGCATATCAAGCCACCTTATGGTTTCTTATATCAGGGCAATCAATCAGAAGAGATGTTTGCCAAAACAGCTGCAAGCTGGCTTGAGGAGGCGATTATCCAGCATGGCGCTGATAAAATCGCTGCCTTTATCGCAGAGCCAATCCAGGGCGCAGGCGGTGTGATCATTCCGCCGGAAGGGTATTTTGCCCATATTCAGGAGATTTGCCGCAAATATGATATTTTATTTATCGCTGATGAGGTGATTACAGGTTTTGGGCGCACAGGCCAGTGGTTTGCCTCACAAACAATGGATTTGCGCCCTGATATGATGACCCTTGCCAAGGGGCTGACCTCTGGCTATGTGCCGATGTCTGCGGTGATGGTTGGTGACAGGGTCTTTGAGGCCCTGAAAGAAAAAGGTGGTGAGTTTTATCATGGCTTTACCTATTCAGGTCATCCTGTGGCGGCGGCGGTGGCGCTTGCCAATTTGGATATCATTGAAAAAGAAGGGCTGATTGACAAGGTGCGCAATGAGACGGGCCCTTATCTGGCAAAAGCGCTTGCGCCTCTTCGTGATCATTGTCTTGTTGGTGAAGTGCGGACTTATGGTCTGCTTGCCTGTATTGAGTTGGTGGCAGATAAAACAGGGCCGGTTTTGTTTGAAAATACAGGGCAGACAGCGGAAATTGCACGCGATTTCGCCATTGCCTCAGGCCTGATGGTGCGCGCGGTGCGTGATGGTATGATTTTATCACCGCCTTTGACATTTGAGGCCTCAGATATTGATGAGGTTGTGCAAAAATTAACCCTTGCCTTGGATAAAACAGCTATGCAGCTTGGTAAGGGGGAATCATGAGTGAGAAGCTTGTTCAATGGCTGACTGAGAATAAGATCACTGAAGTCGAATGTCTTATCTCTGATATGGCAGGGATACCACGGGGGAAAATTTTACCGGTTGGCAAATATATTGCAGGTCTCAAAGGGGGCGGGCCGCGCCTGCCTGAATATGTGTTTGGCCAGACAGTGATGGGTGATTATGAAGATTCAGAAATCCTTCAGGCTAAAGTCGGAGATGTGATCTTAAAGCCTGATTTCAGCTCAAGCTATCTTGTGCCATGGTATAAAGAGCCAACAGCGCAAATCATTCATGATGCTTATTATCCCGATGGCAGGCTTGTTGATGTGGCCTCCCGATCTGTGCTGAAAAATGTGTTGTCCTTATTTGATGAGGCAGGCCTCAGCCCGGTGATTGCGCCAGAATTAGAATTTTTTCTGGTCATGCAAAATAGTGATCCTGACTATCCGCTTCAGACACCGCCCGGACGATCGGGTCGTGCAGAAAAGGCAAAACAGGCCTATGGCATTGATGCAGTTAATGAATTTGATCCCTTCTTTGAAGAGGTCTATGACCATTGCGATATGATGGGGCTTGATATTGATACGCTGACCCATGAAGGCGGGGCAGCGCAGATGGAAATTAACTTTAATCATGGTGATGCGCTGACCTTGGCTGATCAGGCCTTTTTGTTCAAACGCACTGTGCGCCAGACAGCGCTCAATCATGGTATTCATGCCACCTTTATGGCAAAGCCAATGCAATATCAGCCAGGCTCATCTATGCACCTTCATGTCTCTGTGCTTGATAAGGCGACAGGTGATAATATTTTTGCCGGCCCGGATGGTGAAGAAGCAGCGCCTTTTTTCCATGCAATGGGTGGTTTGCAATCTTATCTGCCGGGCGGTATGGCACTGATGGCGCCTTTTGTGAACAGTTACCGGCGCTTGTCTTTGACTTATGATGCGCCTCGTAATGTGGCATGGGGGTATGATAACCGCACTGTCGGGCTGCGTGTGCCGATGGGCACCTCCCGCAATAAGCGGATTGAAAACAGGATTCCCGGCGCAGATGCTAATCCTTATCTTGCGATCGCTGTTACGCTTGCTTGTGTGTGGCTTGGCCTGCGTGATGAAAAATCAGCTTCGCGCCCTGTTACCAAAGAACAGGATAAGGTCTTTACCCTGCCGCGTAATCTTGATGCAGCGCTTGATAAGCTAGAAAAAGCAGGCCCGTTGCAAGACATACTTGGTGAGCGCTTTGTCTCATTGTTCGGGGAAGTTAAACGCGCTGAGGCAGAAGCCTTTTTGGATGTGATTAGCCCGTGGGAACGTGAATATCTGTTGCTGAATGTCTAGGGCTAAGAGCGCATTATTTCTTTTTCAGATAGAGTGCTTCAAGGCGGTTTCGATAAAGCGCTATGATGGCTTTGCGGCGGTAATCACCTGTGGCTGATAACAGCTTGTTATCCTGACTAAAGGGCTCATCTGTCATGATAAAGTGCCTGATACGCTCAGTTGGTGACAGGTTGGCATTGGCTGTTCGAATGGCATCTTGTAATGTGTCCTGCAACCAGCTCATCGGGTCATCCTTGGTATTGGCAATGATGTGCATATCTGATGAAGCGGTCAAAAGCGCCACAAGATAGGGTCGTGAATCACCAAAAATGATGGCTTGTTGAATGGCGCTTTGGGCATGAAGGACCATCTCTACGCGCAAAGGAGAGATATTCTCACCGCCTGAATTGACGATCATATCACGTTTGACACCCAAAATTGTGATATGGCCGTCTGAATCAATATCTGCCAAATCGCCTGTGTGAAGCCAGCCTTTTTTGATGGTCTGGCGGGTTGCGGCCGGATCATCCCAATAACCTGCCATCACCAAATCACCTTTGATACATAATTCGCCGTCTTTGCTGAGTTTTACCTCTGCGCCTTTTAATGGCAGGCCAACACTGCCTTGTTTGATGTTATCAGGCGGGGTCACAGAGACAACAGGGGAGGCCTCTGTCAGCCCATAGCCTTGCAGAAGTGTGACATTGAGCGCGTTGAAAAAATGACTGACTTTGGGGTTAAGCGCGGCCCCGCCGGAGATAAAGGCTTTGAGAGATCCACCAAGGCGATTGCGCACAGGAATCGCGATTGTCTGGTTGATAATCAGACGCTCTGCCCATGTTAAAAGCCGCAACGGGCTGTAGCTTGCTTTATCTGAAGGGGTTCTGGTTGCCCGCGCAAATAACATGGCAGATAGAGGGCCTTTCTGGCGAAAGACGGCCTCAAGCCTTTCTTTGAGAAGATCAAACATGCGGGGTACGGCTGTCATTAAGGTCGGCCTGACTTCAAGCATCGCGGTGCTCAGCAATTCAGGGCGCGGCAGATAATAAATCTCTGCCAGAATATGGATGGGATAATAAAGACCAACACTATGCTCATAGGCGTGTGATAAAGGTAAAAAGGATAAAACACGCTCTCTTGCCAAAGACAGGCTTTGAAAGCGTTCATGCACACCAAGCAGATTTGCCATGATGGATTTATGGGTAAGCATAACGCCTTTCGGGGCCTCTGAATCGCCTGAATTATAAATGATACAGGCAACATCTGTCTCAGAAAGCTTATCTGCTTCTTCATGAAGAACAGGCGGTGCTTCGCGCCCTTCTTTAAGGAGCTCTTGCCAGGTGAGGGTGGCCAGCTGTAATGAGGGGTGAAAAATCTTGCCGGGATTCATGATAACCATGAATAAGCAATTCGGGGCGGCCTGAGCAGCAGGCTCTACCTGATAGGCGATTTTGGCTGTTGAACATATCGCGGCTCTGGCACCTGACTGGCGCAATAAATAGCTGTAATCAGCGCTTGTCTGAGTCGTGAATAAAGGCACAGAGATGGCGCCGATGAGCATGATTGCCAAATCACTTACCACCCACTCATGACGATTTTCAGAAATGATCGCAACACGCATGCCTGATGATATGCCTCTGGCGCGCAAGGCAGCAGCGCAGATCAGAACCTCATCTGAGATATCCTGCCAGCTTTTGGAATGCCAGCTTTTGGCATAGCGCTCAAAGATAAAAGGTGCCTGTTCACCGATTGCGGCACGTGCAAAAAATAAAGACACTAATGTGGTTTCACGTGGCGGTTGCGTGATGACAGGTGACATAATGAACGCTTTCCTTTTACCTTATAAGTATGAGGGCAAAAAGCTGACTTGAAAAGACACAATCAAACGGGCCGGAAAGTTACCCAAAATTTACCCCAAACATTACTGGGACAAATGGCTAAAATATAACCCTGAAAGGGGTGATTATTCAGCCCAATTGACCTATATCATAGGGGGTATGCGCGTGTGCGTGTGAGTGGTGCCGGCATGGTATGATGTGACGTCCGGTAATAGGGTAGCGCATCATAACAGACATGACGCGATAAACATAAAGGTAAGGAAGAAGAGAAAAATGCCAAAAGATACCCTGCCAAGTTGGTCTTTGACTGATCTTTATTCATCTGTTTCAGATCCGCAGATTGCCCGTGATGTTGCATTTTGCCGCACTGAGGCACAAGC
>JBMHBX010000065.1:0-9203 GCA_049890215.1 Puniceispirillaceae bacterium (SeqCode)
ACAGCCTTTCGTTCTTTTCACACCTTACCAACACTGAGCCAATTAGCTGTCAAAATCGTAGATGTGTTAGAAGATAGGTTTCCGGACGGATTATTTGCGGCATTGACTTTGGTAAGACAATCTCCTGACAAACAGACGATAGATTTGCTCAATTTGGGCAACCCCAACGCCCTATTAGTGAAAGATGGCAAGATCATTGCTGATTTCGCGGCTGATGGTCCTGCTATCGGTGTTCTGCCTGCCATATTTTACGAAGATATCAGCGCACGTCAGATAAAATTGGATAACGCACATCTTTATGTGTTTTCCGATGGTGTGATTGACATTAATCTTGGGCGGGGCCCGGAAACTTTTCACGATGCTGATGAAGCACATGATTATCTGTGCGCACTTGACCACAAATTTGGCACAAACAGTCTTCAGCAGCTGATATCTGACGTACAGCAACATGAGCAGATTGATGATGTCACCATTGCCTGTTTTGCAAAATCAGAGCAAAGCGCAAGATGAAAGTGACAGCCAGATGATACCTGAAAATGACATAATCCGGCTTTTTTCAATCCCGCTTGTGCATCTTGATAACGCTTTTCGCATTACAAGTGTGAATGAGGCATTTGAAGCGGCATTTGGTCAAAACATAAACACGTCAATAGCCGAGCTTAGCGATAATTTTAATGCCCGCAAATGTGCCCGAAAATTCGATAATCATCAGACCTATAAATGCCAGCTATCAGGCAAGACAACACAAGATATTGTCTATGATCTTCTTATCCGGCCTGTTGGTGACGGCTATATTGCCATAGCGCTTGATGCCTCTTATCGTATCAGGGCAGATGCGATGCTGGAAAGCTATAGCCAGATGATGGAAAATAAAGTGGCAAGCCTGACACGTGAGGCTGAAAAGCTTGAAAAAATGGTCGCTTATTATAAAGCGCTCGCCACGAAAGAGCCGTCTTAAAAAAGATCCAATTGGTGATTTGCCTTTTTCGCTGAGCGTCTCACAGGCCTCTGGCGGCTTCCCATCTTTTGATAGACACCTCGCGCCACACGATTAAAAGACGGTGATTTGCGAACAGCGAAAATCCTGTCTTTGGCAGTGCGCATAGCTGCCTCATTATCAACAACTGGCAAAGGATAATCTTGTCCAATCTCAAAGGATGACCACGCCCCTTGCAGCCCCGGCATGGTATGAGGCTCATGGATCCATTGCTCACTTACCTCAGATAATTCAGGGCACCATTTTTTGATAAACAAGCCTTGCGGGTCATGATCATAAGATTGTTTGACAGGATTATAGACACGTATGGTGTTAATGCCTGTGACCCCTGATTGCATTTGAAACTGGCTGTAATGGATGCCGGCCTCATAATCGGTAAATAGCTGTGCCAGATGAGGCGCGGTCACACGCCAGTCAAGCCATAGATGATAGCTTGCAAAACTAACAAGCATGGCACGCATACGAAAAGGAAGCCATCCTGTTTTGCGAAGCGAGCGCATACAGGCATCAATCAAAGGATAGCCTGTCTGGCCATCTGCCCAGGCATTAAAATAAGCCTCATTATGATCATTGGCGCGCAGATCTTCATAAAAATGGTGCATGGCATGGCGTTCTATATCAGGCTCATCTTCAAGCTTTTGTATAAAATGACAGCGCCATGACAGACGCGATGTCACCGCCTTCAAAGACCGTGCCTTTGCCTTGCTGATGATATGCTCTTTGTTATTTTTGAAATTTTCAATAGCCTGATGCACCTCTCTTGCAGAGATTGTGCCCCATGTCAGATGAGGGGACAGACGCAGACAGCTCATCTCAGCCTTGGTAGGTGAGGCCAGATTTGCAACATAAGACTCACTCCTTTCCTTCAGAAAAGATGTCAAAGCCTCAATCGCATATTTGCGCCCGCCTTCTTGCACAATGGCCCCGTCTGCAAGAGGCGCGCCAAACAAAGGATCATCAGCCTCAGGGATAGCCCCTTCACAAAGATCTGATAGCGCCGGTTGATGATGAGATAACGCACCCGTAGCAGGCGCAGGGATACGCGGCTGTGCCATACGCTGTTTGCGCATAGCCGCCCATTTGTCACGATCAGGAAATCTGCGTGCCACGCCATTTGTCGGATATTCACAAAAAGGAATATGCGCCTCATAGCAATAGCTGCGCACAGACTCATCACGCTCATAGGTCCAAAGCTGGCCTGTCTCTTCATGGGCGTAAATGGCCTGCACATCAAAATCAGCTGAGATGTCATCAAAGATATCTGTCGCCGCCCCGGTGCGCACAATCAGGCTCTGGCCAACCATCCGGAGCAAGTCACGCAGCTCAATCAAACAGTCTCTAACAAAAACCCAGTGGCGGCGTGATGATGTTGGCAGCGCCCAAAAATCAGGCTCTATGATAAATAAGGGGATGACCGGATGACCTGCCCTGATGGCCTCTTGTAACGGGCGGTGATCATAGATGCGCAAATCTCGCTTGAACCAAACGATACTAACGGCCTGCTTCATCGTGCCAGACTATCAGGCAGCCTTTTGAAAATGGCTCAGGCAAGTTTGATAGCTTGCCTCATATGCTGGCGCCGCCCCCATAGATGATACTGGCACCGCGGCATAATCACCAGGCGTGAATAAGCAGGCAATCCCGGCATTTTCAGCAGCTTTCACATTGGCAATCGTATCTTCAATCGCCATTACCTCATGCGCACTCACCCCAAGACGTGACAAGGCATAGATATAAATATCAGAGGCAGGCTTGGCATGTGTCACATTGCCTGCATGGCTGACGACCGAAAAATGGGAAAAATCGATCTTATCTGACAATGCAGACATGATCGCCTCAACTGTTGTCTTGGTGGTGGTGGTGACAAGACCAATTTTGATATTCTGACGCGCACATTCATCGATAAGGTCAAGCATACCATCTCGCGGCGTTATCTGTCCTTGAATTTTTTCAGCGAACAAAGCTTGTTTGCGCTCATGAATTGTGGTGGCTAATGAGGCGTTAATTCCCAGTGAGGTCAGACGATTAAATCCGCCAGGTGATTTGATAAGTTCGCAATAGCTTGCAACATTCCAGTGAAGCCCTGTGCCTGCCTCTGCAAGCGCCTGATTAAAACATTGTCTTTGAATCTCAGATGTTTCTGTCAATGCGCCAATTGACCCAATTAAAATCGCTTTCACAACCATCTCCCTCATTGCCTTACATGATATCTCATATCGCGATCCGGGCTAATGTCACCAAATCAGATATGATGCTTTCTCATACGAGGCCTTCGTTCCGTTTAGTTCAGTAAGAAAGGAAATTTGTATGGGCTTACGTCGCCATAATGACTGACTGCCTCAGCACCTGTTACAAGGGCAAACCAACATAATTCTCAGCCAATGATAATCTGCCTGCCTCAGATGTAGTGATATAAGACAGCTCAGCTTCTTTCATTTTTTGCTCAAACGCATCATCATTAAAACGGTGCGTCAGATTGGTGAGATACCATGAAAAACGCTCTGTTTTCCAAACGCGCGCTAAGGCACGTTCTGAATAATGTGACAATGCCATCTCATCATTATCTGCAAAAAATGACTGCAGGGCCTCACGCATATAATGAATATCTGAAAAAGCAAGATTGAGGCCTTTCGCCCCTGTTGGCGGCACGACATGCGCTGCATCACCTGCCAATAACAAACGGCCAAACCGCAATGGCTCAGCCACAAAACTGCGCAATGGCGCAATTGATTTCTCCAAAGACGGCCCTGTTATCATCGCCTCTGCCAATTCAGGCGGCAGACGCCTGCGCAATTCATCCCAAAAAGCCTGATCAGACCAATTTTCCACCTTATCTGTGGTATCGCACTGAATGTAATAGCGCGATCTTGTCATTGATCTCATAGAGCAAAGCGCAAAACCTCTGGCATCATTCGCATAAACAACCTCATGAGCCACCGGCGGCGTATCTGACAATAAACCGAGCCAGCCAAAAGGATAAATTTTCTCATAAGTCTGTATCGCTGACTGTGGCACTGACGCGCGGCTAATACCATGATAGCCGTCACAACCCACAATCACATCACAATCAATCTTATGATTCTGGCCCTCATAGGCATAAGTGACATAAGGGCTATCTGTGTCAAAATCACATGGCAAAACATCATTTGCTTCATAGATAATCGGGCTCTCAGAGCGAAGCCGCAAATCATAAAGATCCTTTGTGACTTCTGTCTGGCCATAAGCGGTTACCACCTTGCCACCAGTTGTTGCGCCAAGAGGTATCGCTTTCATCTTTTTATCAAAAGCGATATTCACCCCCTGATGGATAATGCCTTCACTAGTCAGCCTGTCTGCGGCCCCTGCCAAATGCATCATATCAACTGTTGTTTGCTCCAAGATACCGGCCCTGATCCGCGCAAGCACATAATCAGCAGACTGGCGCTCCAAAATAATATTATCAATGCCAAGCTTATCCAGTAAATTGCCCAATAACAGCCCGGCCGGACCAGCGCCAATAATGACCACCTGTGTGCGCATAAAACACATATCTCCTTTATGACTTAAGACCATCACTATATCTGTAAATCAGTTTTTTGATAATATCCTATTTTAGGCAATCAAAACGACATCATCTCTGCCCGGACATCTTCCCAAAATCGGCAACATAGCGATTCACAAACTCATAATAACCATCATTGGTCACCGCCAGACTGTCTTTTGTATATTCATGAAATGCGGGCAGAGCATGAAATGGCACAGCCGGCAAAATATGATGTTCTGTATGATAAGGCATATTCCAGGTGAAAAAGCACAATATCTTATTGGTAAAAACAGTGCGCGTATTTTCAAACATATTTGCCACCAAAGGACACCTGCCATGCTCTGCCAACAAATAAAGCCGCAAAAACGGAAACCCCATCATCAAAGGCAGCAACCACAACGTCACAATCCAATAATGCCCGGCCATCACATAACCTGCTACAACACCATAAAAACTGAGCATGAAACATGCCTCAATTTGCAACGCACGCCTTGCATGTTTTGGGATATAAGATGCTTGCGAAGATAGAGTGGCATTCTGCCATAAGACAACAACTTTATCGCGCCAATAGCTGATGGTGGATAAATGCCAGACAAATTGTTGCCAACATTCCGGCTTCTCGCCTCCTGCCAGTTCAGGATCTTTTCCTTTGATATTGGTATGCCTGTGATGCGCCATATGAAAATGACGAAACCACAAAAAGGGCTGACATAATAACAGGCCTGTTATATGCCCGATAAGCGTATTCAGCCAGCGTGAACGAAACGGTGTATTATGTGTGCATTCATGCTGAAGGGTAAATAAAAAAGCAATCAATATGCCTGAGGCAACCATCATCACAGGCCAAAATGGCGCCTGATAAGCAACATAGCAAGACATCCCGCCAAGACAGCAGAGATAGACAAATAAATGCTGCAAACCAGCCCTGTTACTTGTCTTGGTAAGAGATATGCGTTGCGCTTTATCGAAGGCGTCCAAAAAGGACTTATGATCTGTATAACTCACAGCTTAAGAGGCGTCTTCTACCACTGAAAATGTACTTCCCGGCACTTGTTTAATCTCATCAAACTGATCTTTATCAAATCCCTCAATACAGCCTGTATTAAAGCCGATTTTGCCATCTGAGCGCTTATAGTGATGCGTGTAAATACCACATTTATTGCAGAAATAATGCTTAGCCACTTTTGAATTAAACTGATAGAGAGTCAAAGCCTCTTCTCCTGATAATAGCGTGAAATCTTCTGGTTCAGCAAAGCCCATCAAAGCCCCTTTGCGCTTGCAGATAGAACAATCACATACAGCCCCAAAAGTAACATCTGTTTTGATCTCATAGCTAACAGTGCCACAATGACATGACCCTTTATAATTCGGCATCTTTCTCTCCTTAAAACCACTAGCGTTAACAGTAGTGTGGGCACAAAAGAAGTCAAAATAAAATCCGCCTCGCCTATCCAATGAGTGAGACAATCCTTGCAAGAAGGCTTGTCACGGCCCTGACAGCGCTTTCAAAAAAGCCTGACACAACAGATAGAATCTTATGCACCATCCCGTCTGGTGCGCGCACAGCCTCAACCTTCACAGGAGGTGCCGGTTGCCCTTTGGCAATCCAGACAGCGTCAGGCAGATTTTCATCTAAAGACCTGCCAGGCTCACATTCAGCTGAATAATACCCCTCATGATAAGGCGAGCGTTCACGATGTATCTGCCTTGCATGGGTGATAGCGATATGTTTTGGCACACCTAATATCGCTGACATGCGGTGATTACGCTGATAAGCCTCACAATCTGTTCTGATTTCATCAAATGTACCGGCAACATGCTGCGCCTCATGCGTTAACACATGAAGCGCCAATCTTTCTTTGGGTCCTGCCTTTTCCGGATCTCTGAGATAACGTCCCATTTCCTGACAGGTGCGCGCTTCCAGATAGATCGTATCAGACCCAAAAAACACATAGCCTTTGATACCGGCGAAAAAGGTGAAATCAAAATAGGGCTTACAATCAACAATGACCTGTTCCTTGCCAAGAAATTCTTCTGCCGCAGCGCCCAATTTGCGCTCAAGTAAAATTTCTCTGACAGGCAGGATAGCGGCCAGTCCTGCTAAAATGATACAGGTGAAAAAATGCGCATCAAACCCATGAGAGGTATGCGATTTGCCAGTCGACAAAAACGCATAAATCACAAGCACAACAGAAACAGCTATCAGAATAAACATATCAAAAACGCAAACACGAGCATATCAGAGCATGACTATGCCCCGTCAATGACATAGCGGCAAGGCACTTTTCAACATAAGGCCACCAATAAGCCCATCAGCCAGACAATCTGAAGGCAAGTCCGTCTTTTGGGCTATCCTTTGGCCCGTTCGCTGATAAAAATCCCTGCTGTCTAATTGCCTTGCGTCACACAGCCCATCATGTATATCTAACAGACATGAGAACCGTCTCATGGTTATCATGAACCACCAGAATAACGGCACCTTTGTGACATCTGGCGGCAGAGATTTATGTCTTTAAGGGAGTAGGTGCATTGTCAACCATAGAAGATAACATTCTGGCCTGTCATTATGAGCAGGGTATTTGGCACAAGCTTTATTATCGCCAATCTCAAAACCTTCATAAAAGACTGGTAAGCGATAAGGCAAATTTCTACCTCAAACCCAATGATATCATCAGCCACCGCCCAAGCTTGTTTGGCTATCATGAACCTCATTTAGAGCATCTCTATAAGCTCATCAGCAAAACACATTATGACTTTTTTTTGGATATTGGTGCCAATATTGGCCTTAGCAGTGTGTTATCAGGCACGCATTTTACTGACATTCATTGTGTTGAACCAAATCTGACCTTATCAAAAATTTTAGATGTCAATATTGAGCTTGCCGGATTATCAGAGCGCACAACCATTCATAATATCGGGCTTGGTCTGGAGGATAAAACCGAAAAACTCTTCATCCCAAGGGATAATTTTGGCGGCGCCTTTATCAAACAGGGCAATGCTTATGATGGCAGTAATGATAATCTTGATCGCGATAAGGGTGATTATATCATTCAGGATATCCATCTCAAACATGCCGGCACATGGCTAAAAGACTTATTCAAGGCACATAAAACATGGCAAGCCGGCCTTATCAAAATTGATGTAGAAGGTCTGGAGCTTCCTATCTTCAAGGCCATATTATCTGAATTACCAAAAGGCGTATCTGTCACAATCGTCATGGAAAATTTCTTAAAAGATCTGAACAGAGATCAATTTGCCTCATCCACACATGACCTTCACTGGTTTGGCTTTTATAAGAAAAAACATCACCTCAAATCTTTGTTATTCAAATTAATGGGGATGAGTTCTTATTATCAGCTATCAGTCGAAAAAATCGATACCGCGCGCAATGCCCCTCATGACATCATTGTCACAGTGACGCCCCAATAAGGCACCGCAAAAACATTTTTGCCAAAAGGCGCACCGCCCCTCATCCAATCACGCCAGAACACGTATCAGACATGGGGCTGGTTTTATCATGTAACGGAGCTTATCAATGAGCGAAGCAAATAGCTGTGGGTGCGGTCGCAGCCCAACCGGAAAATGTTGTGGCTGGCATAATTTGTCTGAAGAGCAATATGCTGAGAAAAAAGCACAATGGGAAGCAAAGCAAGACGCCAAAAAGCAAGCTAGCTGAGACTGATCAAAAGGGTGGTATTTTTGCCGCCCTTTTTTTTAGGGATCATTACCGATCATTTATACAACTCACCTGCGTCTGGCATTTCACAAAATCTGTACCATGGCAAAAAACCATGAAACACCCTGTTGTCTGGTCAGGCACAGTTCGTTTATAGTCAGATTTCTGCAAAAAAGTGCAAAATTAACAGAAAATTAATAAAGTTGTAGCAATGACATCGAATAAAATTGTGTGGATTAACAGCTATCCAAAATCGGGTAATACCTGGATGCGCGTGTTTCTGGCAAATTACTTTTTTGCGCAAGGCCAAGAGATTGGAATCAATGATGTTTTTCGGTACGCCAGAATGGATACAGATGACAATCTGATAGATGATTATCGCAAAAATACTGACCATAAAACCATCGCAACAGACGGTTATCCCCTGACAGTGACACAATATCATGACGTCTTGCGGTATCACCTTGAAAATACGGGAAATTTACTCCTGAAATCACACGCACCTGTTCACCTTATTCATAACATCCCCTATTTCCCCAAAGAGCTGACAGCCTGTTTTATCTATATTGTAAGGCACCCTCTGGACACTTTGATTTCGGCGCTGAACTTCAATTTTGGCAGCAGGCATTTTCAGGACTATGACGATATTGATGATGCCACAATGAATGAGCGCAATCAGCGTCAAATCTTTTCCTTTATGACAAATGACGAAGAACGCCTGTCAGGTGATCATTTAGGCTGTTTTCTGGGCTCTTGGAAAAATCATATAAACAGCTATCTGAACGCCCCTTATGGGCGGGTAAAGCTTGTCAGATATGAAGATCTGCTTACAAACCCGGTTGAGACATTTAGCGATGTGGTCAGACATATTACCGGCCAATGTGATCTCTCGCGCGTGGAAAAATCAATTGCGGCCTCTCAATTCTCAAAGCTGCAAAAAACAGAGCAAGAGCAGACATTCCGCGAAAGCTCAGTCACCAATGATCTGCCCTTTTTCAGGCAAGGGA
>JBMHBX010000066.1:0-2962 GCA_049890215.1 Puniceispirillaceae bacterium (SeqCode)
TGGAAGGTTGTTTCGATGATGCCTGAACGACCACCGCCAACGCCAGACGCATAAGATAGGCCAATATCATGGGCATTGCCTGACGCATCCTGATGAACAGCGATCAAACATGGCACACCGCCGCCTTTTTGATATTCGCCGCGCACTGTATGACCTGGGCCTTTTGGTGCCACCATAAAGACGTCAATGTCAGAACGTGGTTCAATCAAGTTAAAGTGAACATTCAAACCATGGGCAAAGACCAAAGCGGCGCCAGCGCGAATGTTAGCAGCGATATCTTGCTCATAAATATCAGCCTGCAATTCATCAGGCGTCAACATCATGACAACATCACCCCAAGCGGCGGCCTCTGCAACAGTCATCACTTTAAAGCCAGCAGATTCTGCCTTAGCGATTGATGATGAATCTTCGCGAAGAGCAACTACAACATTTTCACAGCCGCTATCTTTTAGGTTTGCCGCATGTGCATGACCTTGTGAGCCATAGCCCACAATTACGACCTTTTTTGATTTAATCAGAGCGATATCAGTATCCTGATCATAATAGACACGCATTGTTATTTCTCCTTCGCTGTCCCTCGCCATCTGCAATTTGCGATGGCCGCGTAAAATTTTGTGTAATGGTAATAGCCTTTTGAGATGATGATTTCAAAGTCAAAATGCGCAAGCAAGCCTATTTGAGCCTGAAAAATCACCATAAATGGCAAAGATGAAGCTTAAAAGTCGATTTCAGCCCCTCGTGAAATGGCAGAAACGCCTGTGCGGGCCACTTCTGTCTCACCTAATGACTGCATTAAATCGACAAAAGCAGATACTTTTGAACTTGAGCCTGTGACCTCAAAAACAAAGCTTGTTAGGGTGCTATCCAATGTTCTTGCGCGGAAGCTATCTGCCACACGCAAAGCTTCGATACGCTTATCACCCTTATTGACGATTTTCACCAAAGCCAATTCGCGTTCAACATGCGGGCCTTTGACTGTTAAATCCTGCACCGAATAAACAGGCACTTGCCTTTTAAGCTGCTCTTTAATCTGTTCAATCACCATAGGCGTGCCACTTGTGACCATTGAAATGCGCGATAGATGACGGTTTTTGTCAACTTCTGACACAGTCAGGCTTTCAATATTGTAACCGCGGCCAGAAAATAGACCGACAACACGTGCCAACACGCCCGGTTCATTTTCAACAAGAACTGAAATTGTATGTGTTTCAACAGCTGATTTATCAAACATGTGATGGGCTCCTCTGATCCCAGAATTCTTTTTAGTGAAAAACGCTTATCAAAGAGGCGCTATACGAGCACCTTGCCTTCTTCTGAAATGGCGTCTTCTGTATCATCAGGACCCAAAATCATATCGCAATGCGCAGCGCCTGATGGAATCATCGGGAAACAATTCTCTTCTTTTGCCACGCGAATATCCGCAATCACTGGACCATCTGTGGCGAGCATTTGTTCAATCACCCCATCAAGGTCATTAACACTCTGCGCAACAAGGCCTGTCATGCCAAATGTATCTGCCAATTTCACAAAATCAGGCAGAGACGCTGAATAGCTCTCAGAATAGCGACCGCCATGAATAAGCTGTTGCCACTGGCGCACCATGCCCATCCATTCATTATTAATGATGAACATCTTCACTGGTAGGCGATATTGCGCCAGAGTTGACAGCTCTTGCATATTCATCATGAAGGACGCTTCACCAGCGATATCAATCACAGTCGCCTCAGGATGCGCGACCTGCACACCCATAGCCGCAGGCAAGCCATATCCCATTGTGCCAAGGCCACCTGATGTCATCCAGCGGTTTGGCTGATGGAATTGGAAATATTGCGCTGCCCACATTTGATGCTGACCGACTTCTGTGGTGACATAAACATCACTGCCTTTGGTCATCTCATATAGGCGCTTAATCGCATGTTGCGGCTTGATAATGCTATCATTTTGACGATAGGCAAGGCATTGACGCTCTTTCCAGCCTTCAATTTGCTTCCACCATTTATCAAGCGGGGCTTTTTGCGGCTCAAAAGATTGCGCTTTCATCTCGGCTAGCAAAGCATCAATAATCTCGCCAGCATCACCAACAATCCCTAAATCAACACGCACATTCTTATTAATAGATGAGGGGTCAATATCCGCATGAACTTTGACAGAGCCCGGTGAGAAATCAGATAAACGACCTGTTACACGATCGTCAAAACGCGCACCAATATTCAGCATGAAATCACAATTATACATTGCCAAATTGGCTTCATAAGTGCCATGCATGCCCAGCATGCCAAGGAAATGCTTATCATCAACATCAAGCGCGCCAAGCCCCATTAATGTCAAAGTGGTTGGCCAACCTGTTTGACCAACAAGCTTTGTTAATGATTGTGAGGCTTGTGGCCCTGCATTGATAATGCCGCCGCCGCCATAGATGATAGGCTTTTTGGCCTTTTTCATCATCGCCACAGCTTGTTTAATCACATCAGCATCTGGCTTGGTGACAGGATTATAACGACGCGCCACCTCTTTTTTAGCGTCTTTGGCATTATAAGGCGCATCAAGCATAAGAATATCTTTTGGCAGATCAATCACCACTGGACCGGGGCGTCCTGTTCGGGCGACATAAAAAGCCTCTTCGGCAGACCCCTGCAAAGCTTCTGAATCTTTAATAAGATAATTATATTTGGTTGCAGGGCGTGTAATACCTGACGTATCAGCCTCTTGGAAGGCATCTGTGCCAATCAAATGTCTAGGCACCTGCCCTGTCAGACAAACAACAGGAATTGAATCCATCAAGGCATCTGTAAGGCCTGTCACAGCATTTGTTGCACCAGGGCCTGAGGTTACCAGCACAACCCCTGTTTTACCTGTTGAACGCGCATAGCCTTCTGCTGCATGAACAGCGGCTTGTTCATGGCGCACCAAAATATGTTTGATTTTGTTATTTTTAAACAGCGCATCATAAATCGGAAGCACA
>JBMHBX010000067.1:0-70085 GCA_049890215.1 Puniceispirillaceae bacterium (SeqCode)
CCGAAACCACCACCGCCGCCGCCACCACCACCACCGAAACCACAGGCAGAGGCGCCTGCTGCGCCAACACCAAAGCCAGAGGTAAGGCAAGTTGATGCCTCAGCTGAGATCTTGCCAGATAAGAAGGTAGCAGAGGTGGCAAAACCAGTCGCGCGGCCAACACCGCGCCCCAAACCGCCGAAAAAACCTGTCAAGAAGCCAGATCCAAAGCCAAAAGCAAAGCCTGCGCCAAAACCAAAACCAAAACCTGATTTGTCACGGGTGAATGAGCTTGCCAAACAATCGCAAGAGCAAAAAAAGCGCGAAGATGCCGCCAATGGCGTGTTGCAGAATCTGGCAGAGATACAAAAAACCAAAGAAGCTGAGAAAAAACAGGCTCAGAAGGTAAAAAAAGAACAGGCCACACAAAAAATTGCCACAAATGTGTCAAATGTTGTTTCTAAGGTGAAAACAAAGACAGATGCAAAGCCAAGCGATATGAAAATAGGTCTGGCAGAACTTGACAGGTTGAAGCTGCATATCGCCTCTAAATGGACACCGCCTCTGGCGGCGGCCGGGGCTGATGCCTTAAAGGTGGATATTTATGTCAGACTAAAGTCAGACGGGACAGTGGAAGAGGCAAGTATTGTGGACACAAAGCGCTATAATCAGGACCAGACCTATCGGGCAGCTGCTAATGCGGCCTTGCGTGCTGTGCTTGATGCGTCACCTTTGCCATTGCCGGCTGAAAAATATGAATTATGGCAGGAATTTATTTTTGGGTTTGATCCACGCTTTATCTCGCGCTGATCACAAGGCATAATGTCAGGGACAGGCCATAGCTATTAGGGGTAGATGAAATGGGAAAATTGACAGTGATGAAACGCTGCTTTGTCATGTTGGCAGGCTTGTTTATGGTCATGGTCACAGCGATGGGAACTGCATCTGCACAAACCTTGCGTTTGGATATTACAGATGGCCAGGTGGCACCGATACCGATTGCCATTGCAGAATTTACAGGGCCGGATGGATTGCCAACCTCTGTTGGCTCACAAATATCACAGATTATCTCAGATGATTTGGCAAGCTCAGGCCAGTTCAAACCTGTTGATAGCGCTGCTTTCATCTCGCCGCCTGAATCACCTGATATTCGTCCCAATTTTAATGACTGGATTCCTCTTGGGGTGCAAGGGCTTCTGGTTGGATCTGCCTATCTTGATGATCAAGGCTTGCTTCAAATCGAATTTGTCTTATGGGATGTAGTGGCGCAAAGGGATATCACCTCTGGCGAAGGGTCGACAGATAATAGCGGATTGCGCAGATTATCTCATCAGATTGCAGATTTTGTTTATGAAGAATTCACAGGAGACAGCGCTTATTTTGATACGCAAATTGTCTATGTATCTGAATCAGGGCCGGCTGACAGGCGTGTGAAGCGTCTGGCGATCATGGATCAGGACGGGCATAATCACCGTTTCCTGACCTCTGGCTATGATTTGGTTCTCACACCGCGCTTTTCGCCTCAGGCACATGAGATTGCCTATCTGAATTATTTTAATGATGAGCCAAATGTCTATCTTCTTGATGTGGCAACAGGGCGTACTGAGCGTGTCGGCTCGTTTCCCGGCATGACTTTTGCGCCGCGTTTTAGTCCTGACGGAGATGCGCTGATCATGTCTTTGGCAGAAGATGGCCTGACAGATATTTATGAATTTGACCTGAAAACACAGGATATGAGGCAATTAACAAGGTCACCTTCGATTGATACCTCACCAAGCTACAGCCCTGATGGTCGTCAAATTGTCTTTAATTCGGACAGAGGCGGCGCACAACAGCTTTATATCATGAACCGTGAGGGCAAAAATATTAAGCGTATCAGCTATGGAGACGGGCGTTATGCGACCCCTGTCTGGTCACCACGTGGTGACATCATTGCTTTTACAAAAATCGTTAAAGGCGAATTTTTTATCGGTGTCATGAATATAGACGGGTCCGGCGAAAGGCTTCTTGCAAGAGGCTTTTTGGTTGAAGGGCCAACATGGGCACCAAATGGGCGTGTCCTGATGTATTTCAAGCAAGAACCGCAAGGCGAAGATGGCAGTGGCGGTGAGGTGGCTATGTATCGTGTTGACATTACCGGCTTTAATGAAAGCCGTATCATCACACCGGCAGATGCCTCTGATCCTGCCTGGTCCCCTTTATTGCGTTAGGTGAAAGGCAAATTTGCATAACGGAAAAACTTGCCAGTTTTGCCAGACAATGCTATGGACATACTATTTACAAGATTACCTTGAGGCCGAAAGGCATCATGGTTGTGTGAGTTCGCGTAGTGAATACTGGGTTTACTCATGGTCAAACTGTTAAGATTCGCTTTTGATCAAGCCGCTAGGTTTGTTCATCTTTTTGGGAGCATAGAAATGTTCAAACCTCTATTTACACTTTTTGCTGCGACATTCTTGTTAGCGGCTTGTGAGACTGCTTCAACCATGTCTGAAGAGGCAGCAGGTACATCTGCATCAGATTCATCAGCCTCTAGCACACAAACAAGCTCTACTACTTCAACAGCTTCATCATCAACAACATCTTCAAGCAGCGCTAGCGCGTCATCAGATGCTGATAATTCAGCATTGGACGAAGCACGCTCTGAGATGATGTCAATTGGTGATACTGTTCTGTTCGGCTATGACTCATCACAGTTGAGCGCTGAAGCAATGGCAACATTGGACGCACAAGCAGCTCTGTTGAACGCAAAGCCAAGCTTCCGCGTGAAGATTGAAGGCCATGCGGATGAGCGCGGCACAAGAGAATATAACCTTGCTCTTGGTGAGCGCCGTGCCTCTGCCACACGCGACTATCTGGTTGCTAAAGGTGTAGATGGCTCACGTGTTCGCATTGTCTCATATGGCAAAGAGCGTCCTGCTGTTATCGGCTCAAACGAAGAAGCATGGGCGAAAAACCGCCGTTCAGTGACTGTTCTTAACTAGACAGACGTCACAAAATTTGATGAAAAAGGCCTTGCCGTTTGCAAGGCCTTTTTTTTGCCCTATTGTAAGGCTAAGGGTGATTCATGGTTTGTGTGTTGTGCATTATTTATGCGGGCGCATAGTCAATCAAAAGATAACCCGGTCAAGTGGTCATATTGTGTTCAAGAAGGTGTATAAAGATGCGCTTACAAAAATTGAAAATCATCTCAGGAGCCAGTTTTGTGGCGCTTTCACTTCTGGGGGGCGCGACTAGCCCTGTTTTTGCCCAATCAGCAGATTCCACCTCTGCGCTTATGGCACGTCAGCAGTCACGCCTGAATACAATTGAAGATAATTTGAAAACTGTGCGCGGCACCTTAGAGACAGAATTTCGCGCCATCCGTATGCAAATACAGGATATGGTCGAAAATCAGGCAGAAGATGACCAACTGGCAAATGCCAAATTAAAAGAGCTCAAAAGCCAAATTATCGAATTGGGTGATACGCTTGATATTTTCAATCAACGTCTTCGCCGTTCTATTGAATTGTCATCTGATATCGAATTCAGGGTGTTGCGCATGGAAAAACGCATGCAGACCCTGTTATCTCTTAGCGGTGATAATTTAGCTGATGCTATTTTGCAGGAAGATGTGACGGCCGGCGGTACAGCGCCTGCTGTGTCTATGAGCCGTGATAATGAGACAGGTGGCGCAACATGGACTGTTGAAAAAGATGATGACCTGTCACAAGAGCTTGCCAAATTAGGTGAGGCTGATAATGCGTCTGATGAAAATGAGGTGGCGGCAACGGCCTCATCCACGGCAACTGGCGATGAGGGTGATCTGTCGGCCCTTCAGGATAATGAGACACAAATCACCACAGGTGCTGAGGCAGATGGTTCTGTCGTCACGCAAGATGAGGCACAAGATCTCAATCAGGATAACCAGCAGGCAGAGACAGAGGTTGCAAGCACCCAAGAGGCAGTGATATCTGTCCTGCCGGAAGGCAGCCCTGAAGAGCAATATCGTTTTGCTTTTGGCCGTATGTTACAAAATGATCTTGAAACAGCTGAGGCAGGTTTTGCGGAATTCCGCGCCACTCACGACTCTCATGAACGCTCAGCAGATGTCTTATACTGGCTTGGCCGTGTGCAATTTATCCAGGGGGATTATGGGAAATCGGCAATGTCTTTCACCGAATTTAACACAGAATTCCCAGATGATTCCCGCCTGCCGGAGGCGATTTTGATGATTGCTGAATCAGTGCTGAATTTTGCTACGGCTGAACAGGCCTGCCAGATTTTTGCCGATTTGCCGCAAATGCTTGATCAGCCAACTGAGATATTCACCACACGTCTGGCTGAATTAAAGGATGAAGCCTCTTGTGAGGGGTAGCCGTCTGTGTCATCTGGCGGATTTATGCACCTCGCTTGTGGCGGATATTGCGCATGCACCTGATTCAAAATCGTGGTTTGTTGCTTTATCAGGCGGCGCCGATTCTACAGCCCTTTTGCATGTTTTGAGCCAGATCGCACAAAGGCATAAAGCCAGCCTGACAGCGTTAATCGTCAATCATAATTTGCGCGAAGACGCCGCACAAGAAGCTGAATTAGTCGCACAAAGATGCCATGACAGACAGATTGACTCTGTCATTTTGACCATCTCGCAAACAGCGCCAAAATCAGGGCGTCAGGAATGGGCAAGAGCACAAAGATATGCGCTTTTATGTGATCATGTGCGCCGCCATGGCGGGGTGCTGTGGCTTGGTCATCATATGCATGACCAACAGGAGACCATTGCCATGCGTCTTGCCAGAGATAGCGGTCTTGCCGGATTGTCAGCGATGCGCCCAACCCATCACCGCGATGGTGTTTATGTATTGCGTCCTTTTTTAACAGTCCCCAAATCAGATCTGATTGCAATTTGCCAGTCACAAAACATCTTATTTGTTGCGGATCCGTCAAATGAAAATCGTGCTTTTGAGCGCGTCAGATGGCGACAAATCCTTGACCATGACAGGCCATTAGCCGGTATGCTGACACGCATGGGCCTTGTGTCCGGGGCGATTGCCACCTCTGTAGCAGACGCCATAAAGCCATTTTTCACCCATCATGTCAGCTATAGTTGGTCACAATTATCTGTGATGATAGACAAAAAGGCGTTTCACACATTGCCAGAGACAGCGCGTTTGCTTGTTTTGCGCCACTTGCTTGTACATATCGGGCATCATCATTATCCGCCATCTTTTGCCTCTGTCAGGAACATCCTGCAAACAGACAAAGGGACGGAACAGACAGTCACCTCAACACTTGCAGGCTGCCTTATCAGGCAATCTGCGGATAGTGTGATGATATTTCCTGAGGCAGGGCGTCCTCATGCGCCCCTGTTTGTGCAGGCAGGCAAGACAATTTGTTATCGTGGCCGGTTTATCATCTATACGCCGCACGATATCATGGTGCATCCTTTATGTGACAAGCGCTTATCATCCTTATCACAAGATAATCACTATCGCGCTGATTTAATGCGCTATGGCAAAGAAGAAAGGCTTATATTTCCTTTGCCGGTGGCACTTGACGAAACACCTATCACTCCCCACATTAAAGACGTAGTGCATATGGGCTATCTCAGCCAGTTGGATTGGTCAGATGATGAAGTTGCCATCTACCCCCTTGGTCGGTTAGCAATGACCCATATGTAACTAGCGAACATGCTTATTGATGTATGATGACATGAATAAGAGACAAACATATTACTGAAAAAAGGTTAGCCTTCGTGAATAATCTCGGCCGCAACATATTTATTTGGGTGATCATCGGTATCGCGCTGATGTCACTGTTCAACCTGTTCCAGAATCCTGCCTCAACCGGCTCAGGGCGCAATGTGGCATATACAGATTTTGTTGCCTCTGTGCAGTCGGGTCAGGTGCGTGATGTGGTCATTGAAGGGGCGAATATCAAAGCTCGTACCAAAGATAATCAGCAGCTTTCATCTTATGTGCCGGAAGGCGCAGATATTGTCGGTATCCTGACTGATAATGATGTGCGCATAGAAGCACGCCCTGATAGCAGCAATTCACCGGGCTTTTTCTCAGTCTTGCTTTCATGGTTCCCTATGTTGTTGTTCATTGGTGTTTGGATTTTCTTTATGCGCCAAATGCAAGGTGGTGGTAAAGGCGGCGCAATGGGCTTTGGCAAATCACGCGCTAAGCTTTTGACCGAAGCGCATGGGCGGGTCACATTTGATGACGTTGCCGGTATTGATGAAGCAAAAACAGAATTAGAAGAAGTGGTCGAATTCCTCAAAGACCCCGGCAAGTTTCAGCGCCTTGGCGGCAAAATTCCAAAAGGCGTTTTATTGGTCGGACCACCCGGCACAGGTAAGACATTGCTTGCCAAATCAGTTGCAGGTGAAGCCAATGTGCCGTTTTTCTCTATCTCTGGCTCAGATTTCGTTGAAATGTTTGTCGGTGTGGGTGCCTCTCGTGTGCGCGATATGTTTGAACAAGGCAAGAAAAGCGCGCCATGTATTATCTTTATTGATGAAATTGACGCTGTTGGCCGCCATCGCGGCGCCGGCCTTGGCGGCGGCAATGATGAACGTGAACAGACCTTAAACCAAATGCTTGTCGAGATGGATGGTTTCGAAGCCAATGAAGGTGTTATTTTGGTCGCCGCAACCAACCGTCCTGATGTCTTAGATCCGGCATTGTTGCGCCCAGGCCGTTTTGACCGCCAGGTGGTCGTGCCGAATCCTGATTTGCTTGGCCGTGAACGTATTTTGAAAGTGCATATGCGTAAAACACCACTTGCCAATGATGTGGAACCACGCGTCATTGCACGTGGCACGCCCGGATTTTCAGGTGCTGATTTGGCCAATTTGGTGAATGAAGCGGCCCTTCTGGCAGCGCGTAAAGGCAGACGCACTGTCTCAATGTCTGAATTTGAAGAAGCCAAAGATAAGGTCATGATGGGCTCTGAGCGCCGTTCTATGGTGATGACAGATGATGAAAAGCGTCTGACAGCCTATCATGAAGCAGGGCATGCGGTGGTAGCGCTTCATCTGCCTGCCTCTGATCCGATCCACAAAGCAACCATTATTCCACGCGGCCGTGCGCTTGGTATGGTCATGCGCCTGCCCGAAGGTGACCGTGTGTCACTTGCTTTTGATAAGATTTTGGCAGATTTGCGTGTTGCTTGTGGTGGCCGTATTGCAGAAGAGCTGATTTTTGGCGCTGAGAAGATCACAACAGGCGCCTCATCAGATATCCGCATGGCAACTGACATGGCGCGGCGCATGGTCACAGAATGGGGCATGTCTGATAAGCTTGGTTTCCTTGCTTATTCAGGTGATGAGCAGGAGGTCTTTTTGGGCCGGTCTGTCACACAGCAAAAAACAGTCTCAGAAGGGACCGCAGATCTGATCGATGCCGAAGTGCGCCGGATTGTTGATGAAGCTTATGATGATGCTGAAAAGCTTCTGAAAAAGCATGGTGATCAGCTTGAAAATCTGGCTCAGGGCTTGCTTGAATATGAAACCTTAAATGGTGAAGAGATCAAAATCATTGTCGAAGGTGGCACAATTTCGCGCAAAGATGGCACGGATGATGAACCTTCAGAGCCACGCGCCAAAAAGCCGCGTTCCGGCCTGCCATCTGGCGGCAGGCGGTCTGCAAAGCCATCTTCTGAGCCTGCAGGACCTGATGGCACTTAAAACCAGATGACTCTTATCTATCAAAAAACGCTACCTGCGCCGCCTCATGGGCGGCGTAGTTGGGTCAGGCCTGTTCACCTGTCTGCGCAAGACAGCGCCTTTGCCAGATCGCAAGCACCAGATACGCTTTTTCCTCTTGCAGGCGGATGGATGGCTTTCAGCCATGTGGATGTGATGCAAAAACAGGGCACAGATGTGATTGCCTGCCGGATGCCTGTATCAGCCTATCTTGATGAGGCCTCTGATAAACAGGCAGCGCGTGATAGAATTGAGAAGCTGACAAAGCCGCGTTCTGATCTCGCAGGCCTGTCAATGGCAGAGCCACGTATTATGGGTATTGTGAATGCCACACCAGATAGTTTTTCAGATGGCGGACAGCATTTTGAGGCCCGCGCCGGCATAGATGGTGCGTTGGCTATGGCGAAGGCAGGGGCGCATATTCTTGATGTAGGCGGCGAATCGACCCGCCCGGGCGCAGAGCCTGTTGGCCGTGATGAAGAAATCAGGCGTATTGAGCCCATTATCAGTGCGCTTGTGCAAGCAGGCCATATTGTCTCAGCAGATACACGTCACACAATTGTGATGGAAAAAGCCGCAGAATGCGGGGCGCAAATCATCAATGATGTTGGCGGTTTTCGTGATGAAGGCGCGCCTGAGCTTCTTGCAAAGGTTGCGCAGACTAAAGCTGATACAGGCTATGGGATCGCGATGCATATGCAAGGCACACCAGAGACGATGCAACAAAATCCTGTCTATGATTTTGCCCCTTTGGATGTCTATGACTGGCTTGAAGAGCGTATTGAGCATTTGATGGCGGCCGGAGTGCCTGCGGGCCATATTGCGGTTGATCCTGGTTTTGGGTTTGGCAAAACGCCGGCACATAACCTTGAGATCATTAACTGGACCAGCCTGTTTCACGGCCTTGGGGTGCCTGTTCTCATTGGGGTATCACGCAAATCCACCATTGCCAAATGCTCAAAAGGTGAGCCTGCCACAGAGCGCCTTGGCGGCTCGCTTGCGCTCACATTACGTGCCATTGAACAAGGCGCACAGATTATCAGAACCCATGATGTGGCGCAAACAGCTCAGGCGATAAGCCTTTATTGCCAGACACGCCACGCAGTCTGATGTCACCACAAAAGGTGATTATGGGCGCTGATATAGACACTAAGGCCTGCAATCGCCTATAGTGCGAAAAAATCGTCTAATCACATGGCAGGTATATCCTTATGGCAGGTATTTTTGGAACAGACGGGGTGCGCGCACGTATCAATACAGGGCCGATGCGGGCTGAATCTGTTGTGCGTTTGGCGCTCGCTGCCGGCAGATGGTTTGTTGATCATATTGGTGATTCATCTGGCGCGGCGCCTTTGGTTGTCATTGGTAAAGATACAAGGCTCTCTGGCTATATGCTTGAATCAGCGCTTGTTGCAGGTTTCTCGTCCATTGGTATGGAATGCCGCCTGTTAGGGCCTATTCCAACGGCGACTGTTTCTATGATGACACAGTCACTTGGGGCCCATCTTGGTGTGATGATTTCAGCCAGTCATAATCCGCATTATGATAATGGAATCAAATTATTCGGACCGGACGGCAAGAAACTTGATGACAATATAGAGCTTGAGATTAGCCAGTTAATGCAAGGGTCAATCGCTCTGGCAGAAGCAGAGGATATGGGTCGTGTGCGCCGTATCCTTGAGACCAGTGATATTTATGTGGAAAATGCGGTTCAGACTGTCACAGGTAAGACACCTTTTGCCGGTTTGAAAGTGGTTGTTGATTGTGCAAATGGCGCGGCCTATATGACAGCGCCCAAGACTCTTACCGCTCTTGGGGCAGATGTGATTTGCCTTCATAACACCCCCGATGGTCTCAATATCAATGAAAATTGCGGGGCAGTTCACCCGCAAGCTATGGCCAAGGCGGTTGTGGCACATGGCGCTGATTTGGGGATTGCCCTTGATGGGGATGCTGACAGATTGATTCTGGCAGATGAGACAGGCCTTATCCATGATGGTGATAAAGTCCTAGCGGTGATTGCCAGTGCTATGAAGCAGGCAGGCACCCTCAGAGGGGCTGTGGTTGGCACTTTGATGTCAAATCTTGGCCTTGAGAGATTTCTGAAAAGTCAGGATATCGCTTTTGCCCGTGCCAAAGTCGGGGACAGATATATCCTGCAAATGCTGGATGGCACGGACGCTGATAAAGGTGAGGGCGGCAATCTGGGTGGTGAGAATTCAGGTCATATTCTCATGCCTGATCTGATTGCCTCCGGAGATGGCCTCATTGCAGCACTGCAGGTGATCTCTGCCAAGGTGGCACAAGACAAACCAATGAGTGACATTCTGGGGCTATATGAGCCTGTGCCACAGAAATTGGTGAACCTGCCTGATATGGATAAACGGATTCTGGATGATGATGAGATCACCTCACTTGTCGCAGATCTAACAGAAAAATTTGCAGGTGAGGGACGTATCTTACTGCGTCCGTCCGGCACAGAGAATTTGATTAGGGTTATGGTAGAAGCCACTGACGAGGTGATGTTAACACAGGTGATAGACAGGCTTGTTCACACCCTCTCAGAGGTGAATCAGCGCTATACTGAGGCTGAATCTGCCTGAATTTAAGTCAAATTAAAAAATTTTATGTCGGTTACTTGACATTTTGTGAGGCGTAATTATTTTCCTCAGTGGGTCGCCATCCCCCAACGGATGGTCACATTACTGATGAGGTCTATTATGCAGATCCTGCAACCGGCGGTTAAACCGTCTAGCGCGCGCTTTTCTTCTGGTCCAACCAAGAAGTATCCCGGCTGGCACCTCTCTCACCTTGACGACACCCATCTTGGCAGGTCACACCGCGCCAAGAATCCCAAAGCTTCCCTGACATCAGCGATTGACCGCATGGCGCACCTTCTTGGTCTGCCTGAAGGTTATCGTCTTGGCATTGTGCCTGGTTCTGATACCGGGGCAGTTGAAATGATCATGTGGTCATTATTGGGTCAAAGAGGGGTCGATATCCTTGCGTGGGAGTCCTTTGGCAAAACCTGGGTAAATGACGCCACACAACAATTACAACTTGATGATTTGCGTCTTATCGAAGCTGATTGGGGCGCATTGCCCGCACTTGATAAGATTGATTTTGATCGAGACGTCCTGTTTACCTGGAATGGCACCACATCAGGTGTGCGTCTGACAGATGGTGATTTTATTCCGGCAGACAGGCAGGGGCTGACCATCGCAGATGCGACTTCTGCCTGCTTTGCTATGGATTTGCCATGGGACAAGATTGATATCGCGACTTTTAGCTGGCAGAAATCGCTTGGCGGTGAAGGCGGGCATGGGGTGATTATCTTATCGCCGCGTGCCGTAGAACGTCTTGAATCTCAGCCTGCGCCGAGAGGGTTGCCAAAGATCTTTCAATTGACCAAAAAAGGCAAATTAATCGAAGGCATATTCAGAGGTGATACCATCAACACCCCTTCAATGCTGGCAGTTGCTGATTTGCATCTGGCACTTGACTGGGCAGAATCTATTGGCGGCTTGCCTGCCCTGATTGCCCGGTCAGACAAATCTCTCGCAACAATCGCACAATGGGTGGATAGGACAAGCTGGGTTGATTTTCTGGCCATAGAGCCGGAAACCAGATCAAATACCTCAGTGTGCCTGAAATTGGTTGCCCCGGAAGTGCTGGCACTTGGCCAGAGTGATCAGGCAGCTTTTGCCAAACAGATGGTCTCTTTGCTGGCCGAGATGGATATCGCTTATGATATTGGGGCCTATCGCACGGCGCCTGCAGGTTTGCGTATCTGGGCAGGCCCCACGGTTGAGCCAGATGATATCGCAGCGCTTCTGCCATGGCTTGATTGGGCATTTGCCATTACCAAAGATGATTTTATGAAAAAGGAGGCACAAGATGCCTAAAGTGTTAATCAGTGACAAGTTAGCCCCGGAAGCGGTGGCTATATTCGGAGACAGGGGCGTGGAAGTTGATTTTCGCCCCGGCCTGTCAGCAGAAGAGCTGTCAGAGATCATTGGTGATTATGATGGTCTTGCCATTAGATCAGCGACCAAAGTGACAGCTGAGCTATTGGCAAAGGCGCCCAATTTGCGCGTCATTGGCAGAGCTGGTATCGGTGTTGATAATGTCGATGTGCCTGCTGCCACAAAAGCAGGGGTGATTGTAATGAACACCCCTTTCGGCAATTCTGTTACAACAGCTGAACATGCCATTGCTATGATGTTGTCTCTGACAAGACAAATTCCGCATGCACACAGCTCCACCATTGCAGGAAAGTGGGAAAAATCCAGGTTCATGGGAACAGAAATCTCAGGCAAGCGTCTTGGCATTATCGGTTGTGGTAATATCGGGGCCATTGTGGCTGAAAGAGCGCAAGGTTTGAAAATGCGTGTTCTTGGTTTTGACCCGTTCCTGACAGCTGAACGTGCCAAACAGCTTGGTATTGAAAAAGTAGAGCTGGATGATCTGCTCACCATGGCAGATTTTATTACGCTTCACACTCCTCTGACAGACGGGACCCGCAATATCATTTCGGCAGACGCGCTTCAAAAAACGAAAAAAGGGGTGCGGATTATTAATTGTGCGAGAGGCGGGCTTGTTGATGAGGTGGCATTGGCTGCTGCTTTGCATTCAGGTCATGTCGCAGGGGCAGCGCTTGATGTATTTGAAAAAGAGCCGGCCCATGAAAATATCCTGTTTGAGGCACCCAATCTGATTGCAACCCCGCATTTGGGCGCAAGTACAGTTGAAGCACAAGAAAAAGTCGCTTTGCAGGTGGCAGAACAAATATCAGATTATCTGATGGATGGGGCCGTCAGCAATGCGCTGAATATGGCAAGTGTGACGGCAGAAGAGGCACCGATTCTGCAACCTTATATGAATTTGGGACGCCTTTTGGGCGGCTTTTTAGGGCAAATAGATACAGCTGATATGAAATCAGTTTGCCTTGAATTTGACGGCAAAGCCTCTCATTTGAATGAGGCACCTGTTCTGGCCTCTACCTTATCTGGTCTGCTTGGGCCAAAGATGGATTCAGTCAATATGGTGAATGCAGCCTCTGTGGCCTCTGCAAATGGTATTGATGTATCAACTGTTCGTCATGACAGACGTTGTGATTATGAAAGCTTGCTTCGTGTCACAGTGAGTTTTGAAGGCGGAACAAGAACCATTGCAGGCACATTGGTCGGCGGTAATAAGCCACGCCTTGTCGAAGTGCAGGATATTGCAGTCGAAGCTGATTTTCCGGAAAATATGTTGTATTTGCGTAATTATGACACGCCTGGTTTCATTGGCGCTCTTGGCAATGTGTTTGGGGATATTGGCCTGAATATTGCAACATTTCATCTTGGTCGTAAGGAAGCTGGCGGTGAGGCCATTGCGCTTGTTGAGGTGGATGGCAAAATCGATAATGACGCATTGGAAAAAGTGCGCCATCTGAAACAGGTAGTCCGCGCTGACAGATTATCTTTCGCAAGCTAGCCATCACGGCTTACTTTGCAAAATGCTATTGGGGCAGGGGTGCCCGGTGCAGGGGTGTTCATCTATGGACACCCCTGTCCTCACAGTAGTGCAAGTCTGCTTGCTGTTCTGGCTCAAATTTGCTAAATAATCGCAAGTTGATTCCATAAAGGCGGTTTCCTTTTCCAGTGGATCTCATACTGGGATCAGGCACTTGTTTTTGTGGTAAGCGCAATCACCCGCGATGAAAGTGACAGGCTCATCATGTCTTTTGATAAAAAATCACCTGAAGATATGCCATCAGCGCTTTTGCCTGCAGGCTTGCAGGATGTGCTTTATCCTCAGGCACAAAATGATGCCAAGGCATCAGAGATCATCATGGATTGTCTTGCCGCTTTTGGTTATCAGCGTGTGCAACCACCTTTGGTCGAATTTGAAGACAGCCTTCTTGGTGACAAGCTTGGAGCCGCTTTATCTGATAAAACATTCCGTTTGCTTGACCCTTTATCTCATAAGATGATGGCACTTCGCGCTGATATGACAGCGCAAATTGCCCGCATTTCAGGCTCGCGCCTTTCTCATATGCCGCGGCCTTTGCGATTGTCTTATTGTGGCAGTGTGATGCGTGTTGTCCCGGACGTTCTGAATCCTGAAAGACAGATGGTTCAGGCAGGCGCTGAATTAATTGGCAGTAATGATGCGCTTGCCAGTGCTGAGATGGTCAGCCTTGGCGTGCGAGCCTTAAATTTGGCAGGTATTTCAGGCCTGACTGTTGATATGGGTGTGCCTCATCTGTTTGATCTGATTACCGCTGACTGTGAGGCTGATTTGCAGTCTGATATGGCAGATGCACTGCGTCTGCGTGACAGTGATGCCCTTCTTGCATTGGGTCATCCGGCAGCGACTTTATTATCTGATTTATTGCGCGTATCTGGTCAGGATGTGGAGCCTGTCAAAACATTAATGCCACAATTATCAAAAGATGCCGCCGTGATGGTGGACACTGTTTTGCATGTGCAGTCTGTTGTTAAATCAATCTGGCCTGATTTGCCGATTACGCTTGATTTGCTGGACAGACGTGACGGCGATTATCACAAAGGTCTGCATTTTGCGATTTTCAGCGAGGGTCTTCGCGGTGAAATCGCAAGAGGCGGCTCTTATCAGACAGGCTATGGAGAAGAGGCAACAGGATTGTCTATTTATATGGAGCGTGTATTGCGTGCATTGCCGGCTGCACCAAAACAAGCTTCTATCTATGTTGCGGCGACAGCCGGCCTTGGCACCGCTATGGCATTGGCAGAACGTGGCAGGTCTGTGATTATGGGAAGCGAAGGTGTCGATCCCAAAAAACAGGCCCGTGAAATGGGTTGTGAGTTTATTATTTTGCAGGCAGATGACATGCCGCAGGCGCTGGAAGATTAAAGGGTATATGACATGACAAATGTAGCGGTTATTGGCTCTCAATGGGGTGATGAAGGCAAGGGAAAAATTGTCGACTGGCTGTCTGAGCGTGCTGATCTTGTTGTCCGGTTTCAGGGCGGACATAATGCAGGACATACATTGGTCATTGATGGTGTTGAATATAAATTGTCACTCTTGCCATCTGGTATTGTGCGCCCCGGTAAAATATCTGTGATTGGCAATGGGGTGGTTGTTGACCCCGCTGCTTTATTATCTGAAATGGCAACCTTGCGTGCTCAGGGGGCTGAGATCACCCCGCAAACTTTTGTGGTATCTGAATCAGTGACCTTAATTTTGCCAATTCATCAAATGGTCGATCATGCAAGAGAAGCCATAAGAGGCGCTGATAAAATTGGCACAACAGGCAGAGGTATCGGTCCTGCTTATGAAGATAAGGTGGCGCGGCGCGCTGTGCGTCTGGCTGATTTGTCTGACTCGCAAGCACTGATGGTCAAGTTACAGGCGCTAACAGATTTTCATAATATATTCCTGAAAGCCGCCGGCGTAGAAGAAGCAGATGCTGCCTCTATGCATGCAGATTTGATGAAAATGGCGGATGAATTGCTTAGCTATGCCGGGCGCAGCTGGCAGATATTGGGAGACGCAAAAGCGGCAAGTAAGCGTATCTTATTTGAAGGTGCGCAAGGCATTATGCTTGATATCGACCATGGCACATATCCTTTTGTGACATCATCAAACACGGTTGCAGGTCAGGCCGCGACAGGGTCCGGTACTGGCCCGACCTCAGTTGGGTTCGTTCTTGGTATCACCAAAGCCTATACCACAAGAGTGGGTTCAGGGCCTTTCCCAACAGAAGATTTTGGCGCAGACGGTGACCGTATGGGTGAGCGTGGTCGCGAATTTGGAACTGTGACAGGGCGCAAACGCCGCTGTGGTTGGTTTGATGCTGTCATGGTACGACAGGCAGGCATGACCGCCGGTATCACGGGTATGGCATTAACAAAGCTTGATGTGCTTGACGGGTTTGAGACTTTGAAAATCTGTGTTGGCTATGATTTGAATGGCACAAGACTTGATTATTTCCCCGCAGACAGCGCCGCACAAGCAGCCGTCACACCAATTTATGAAGAAATGCCAGGGTGGTCAGAGACAACCTATGGTGCGCGGTCATGGGCAGAATTACCTGCCAATGCCATCAAATATATCAGGCGCCTTGAAGAGTTAACAGCTATGCCAGTATCATTGCTGTCAACAAGCCCTGAGCGTGATGATACGATTTTGGTGCGTGACCCGTTCGGAGATGCGTAAGCCTAGCCGTCATAAGACAGAAGGTTCAATTCTTCAGCCTTGTCTCTGACAGCGCTTGCCAGCTTTTCAAAAGCGCGCACTTCGATTTGGCGCACACGTTCGCGGCTGACATTAAATTCATTTGCCAATTCTTCGAGGGTCAAAGGCGGCTCTGACAGGCGCCGTGCCTCAATAATGCGTTGCTCACGCTCATTCAGCTTAGACATCGCCTCAACCATCAGCGCTTTGCGTGCATCAAATTCCTCTGTTTCTGCAAAGGTAACTTCCTGATTTGGTGTGCTGTCTTCAAGCCAGTCCTGCCATTCTGTTGCCTGTTCGCCATCTTTGGCGATTGTGGTATTGAGCGAGTGATCATGGCCTGCCATACGCTGATCCATTGAAATCACATCTGCTTCGGACACATCAAGCGTTTGAGCGATTTCACTCACTTGTTCAGGCTGTAAATGACCCTGATCGACATCCTGAATTTTATTTTTAAGGCGGCGTAGATTAAAAAACAGCTTTTTCTGGGCAGAGGTTGTGCCAATTTTGACCAGTGACCAGCTGCGCAAAATATATTCCTGAATGGCAGCTTTAATCCACCACATAGCATAGGTCGCAAGCCGGAATCCTTTTTCAGGCTCAAATTTTTTGACCGCATGCATCATGCCTAAATTGCCTTCTGAGATCAGATCAGATATTGGCAGCCCATAGCCGCGATAACCCATTGCAATTTTGGCCACAAGGCGCAAATGGCTTGTCACCAATTTGTGCGCTGCCTCAACATCACCGCGTTCTTTCCATGATTTGGCAAGACCATATTCTTCGTCCGCCTCAAGCATTGGAAATTGTCTGATTTGTTCAAGATACCGCGATAAATTACCATCAGGGCTAATCGCGGGGATAACAGCGTTTTTTGACATGCGTTTCTCATCCCTTTATCATTGCCACAAATAATAATACCATGACTGACCGTGCAATTCAGCCATTGCCTCTATCATACTATATGGGGATGGCATCTGTCCTTTGCAAGAGGCCTGCGCCTAGACAGCCTTTGCGCGTCTTTTTATACCTTGTTCAATTTGTGAAATCAGCCCGGTCATATCGGCAGGTAGAGGGCTGTCAAAGTGCATTTGTTGTTTTGTGATGGGGTGTTCAAACCCTAAATGCGCTGCGTGAAGTGCCTGACGGGCAAAGCCGCGAAGACCGGCAAGAACATCACGGGCAATCTGATCTGGCATTTGGGCAGAACGCAAGGGGTGTCCATAGACACCATCACCGATAATGCCATATCCCATGGCTGATAAATGCACTCTGATTTGGTGCGTGCGACCTGTTTCAAGAGCGCATTCAAGAAGCGCCGCAAAAGGTGGCAGGTCACGCAATGTCTGATAATGGGTGATGGCCTCTTTTCCTGTGTCTGTCACCGTCATCTTTTTACGATCATAGCGTGATCGCCCGATTGGTTGGTCAATCGTATCAATTCTGTTTGGTGGCAGGCCCCACACAAGCGCATGATAGCGGCGGTCAAGCGCATGTTTGGCAAACATTTTCGATAATTTAATATGCGCCTTTTCACTTTTGGCCGCCATCATCACGCCAGATGTATCTTTATCAAGGCGGTGAACAATACCAGGGCGCGCCACCCCGCCAATCCCGGACAGGCTGTCGCCGCAATGATGCAAAAGCGCATTTACAAGTGTGCCTTCATAAGCGCCGGGGGCCGGATGGACCACCATGCCTGCCGGTTTTTCAAGGACAATCAGATGGTCATCTTCGAAATAAATATCAAGAGGGATATTTTCAGGCTGAGGTGTGGCATCCTGAACAGGCGGCAGCGTGACTTCATAACAAGCCCCTGATTTGACGCTTGCTGAGGGATCAGTTAATTTGACGCCATCACATGTCAGACTGCCATCTTGTATCAAGGCTTTGAGGCGTGTGCGTGATAACTCAACTTCGCTTGCTGTGGCAAGAAAACGGTCAAGCCTTTTGCCATTATCTTCTGGCGTGGCGATAATTTGAATAGGGTCTGATTGGTCCATGGAATCAAGTAATAAAGATAAATCCTCACAAATAGAAGCGCAAAAGCAAGAAGAGCATAACGCTGAAGGCCCCTTTACCGCCGGTCAGATGCGTGCACTCAAGATGGCGACTGCCATTATGGGGGTCATGATTGTGATTTGCGTGATCCTGCTTGGGATTGGTTTATCACGTCAGGCAAATAAAATAGCCTCCAGTGATGAAGCACCTGTTATCATGCTTGATAAACAAACACAGATAAAAGCGATCAGCGCAGATGGCAATTCTGGCATCTGGCTTTATACCATCACAGACGGGGTTGAGGCGATCACCTATTATAAATCATCTGGCAAGGCAGCCGGTGGTTTTGATATTCAGCGACATTAGCCTGACATCATCTGCAAAGCGCTAAGCGTAAAAGCCTCAAGTGATAATTGTGCGATCCCTTCGATCTCATAGCCAATGATTGTCGGCAAGCCATAAAAACGGATAAGCAAAAGCCAAAAGCCAACATAAAGAGGTTTTACTCTGTTGATAATCAGGCGATGGGTTAAAAATCCAAATATCTTAATCAAAGGGTCGGTGGCTTTGTTCAATTGGCGCACACCGATGATTTGGCTGTTTTCTGGCAGAAATATGCCATAGATAAAGCGCCATATCACAGCCCATTGCACAAGGCCGACTGCCATATCAATCATCACTATCCAAAGGGCTTCGTCTAACATGTCCTGTTTTATCCTCAAGCATGTCTTGTTGTGTCATTTTGCTTCAAACATAGCAAATCGCGCTAGATAGGCTAGTTATTTTATCAGAAATCGCCTATCTATAGGGGGCAATTATTGGTGGGGCGAAAAAGCTCACAATAACGGCGCGTTTGTGCAAAAGGAGAGAGCCATGGTCAGTTCGCAATATGTTTATTCAATGTATAAGCTCGGCAAAACCTATCCGGGTGGCAAGGAAGTGTTGCGGGATATCAGCCTGTCATTTTTGCCGGGCGCAAAAATAGGTGTGCTTGGCCTTAATGGTGCTGGTAAATCGACTTTGCTAAAAATCATGGCAGGGATTGAGACCGATTTTACAGGTGAAGCGCAAGCAGCAGACGGTCTGAATGTCGGCTATCTTGCACAGGAGCCTGAATTAGATCCATCAATGGATGTGCAGGGCAATGTGATGTCCGGTATGGGCGAGGCCAAAGAGCTTGTTGACAGATTTAACGCTGTCTCTGCCCGCTTTGCTGAAGAGCTTAGCGATGATGAAATGAATGAGGTTATTGCAGAACAGGCTGATTTGCAGGAAAAAATCGATGCAATGGATGCCTGGGATCTTGAACGCAAAGCGGAAATTGCGATGGATGCCTTGCGTGTGCCTGATGGCGCGGCTGATGTCACAAAATTATCAGGTGGTGAGCGCCGCCGCGTGGCTTTATGCCGCTTGTTATTATCTGCACCAGATATGTTGCTGCTTGATGAGCCAACAAACCATCTGGATGCCGAATCAGTGGCATGGTTACAGCGGTTTTTACATGATTTCCCCGGTACAGTGGTCACCATCACACACGATCGTTATTTTCTGGATGAAGTCGCAGGCTGGATTCTGGAGCTTGATAGAGGCGCCGGCATTCCTTATGAGGGCAATTATTCCGGTTGGCTTGAGCAAAAACAAAAGCGCCTTGAGCAAGAAGGGCGGTCTGAGGATGCGCGTGTTAAATCATTATCACGCGAACTTGACTGGGTGCGCTCTGCGCCAAAGGCACGACAAGCTAAATCAAAAGCGCGTATCGCTGCTTATGAAAAGCTGTTGGAAGAAGGCCAATCAGCAAAGATTGAAACTGCCAAGATTGTTATCCCTGCCGGCCCGCGCCTTGGAGATAAGGTGTTGGAAGCAGATAATCTGGTCAAAGGATTTGGTGAGCGTTTGTTAATTGATGAGGCTAGTTTCCGTTTGCCTCCGGGTGGTATTGTCGGTGTTATTGGCCCGAACGGCGCAGGTAAGACAACTTTGTTCCGGATGCTAACCGGTATAGAAGAGGCAGATTCCGGGGCGCTGACAGTCGGTGATACTGTCAAGCTTGGCTATGTTGACCAGTCACGTGACGCGCTTGATGATGACAAGACTGTTTGGGAAGTTATCTCAGACGGGCTTGATGAGCTGGAGCTTGGCAAACGCACAGTGCCTTCAAGAGCCTATGTCTCTAATTTTAATTTCAAGGGCGCTGATCAGCAGAAAAAAGTAGGTCAGCTATCTGGTGGTGAACGCAACCGTGTTCATCTGGCGCGTATGCTGAAAAGCGGTGCAAATCTGCTGCTGCTCGATGAGCCGACTAATGATTTGGATGTAGATACATTGCGCGCTTTGGAAGAAGCATTATTGGAATTTGCAGGTTGCGCCGTTGTGATTTCACACGACAGATGGTTCCTTGATCGTATTGCCACTCATATTCTTGCCTTTGAAGGTGACAGCCATGTTGAATGGTTTGAAGGCAATTATGAGGCTTATGAAGCTGACAAAAAGCGCCGTCTTGGCGCTGATGCTGACAGACCAACACGCATTAAATATAAGCCTATCGCACGATAGACAGGCCTGATTTATTTATAAAAACCGGCAGATGAGAGGATTATATCTCATCTGCTGTTTTGCGAAGCACATCAATCAGAGCTGAGAATTTACCGCTATTTTTGCGAATAATCGCAGCATTTTCCTGCTGTTGGGTAATCAGCATTGAGATATTTTCAATTTCCACATCAATGATCAAAGCAGCTTTTCCTTCAACTGTGCTAACGCGCCAACTGACAACAGCATCTGCCTGCGCGCCTGTGGGATCTTTCATAATACCTGTGACAAGGACAAGTTTTTTGCCTTTCGACACCGCGTCCGTAACAGTGTAATTCAGGCCTTTCAGCTGATCAAATTGCCGGGCAGCAAGACCTGTCAGAACATTGCGAAACAAAATCATATACTCCGCTTGTTCTTCTTTGGTCGCTTTTTTCCAATAGCGTCCTGCTGAAAAACGGGTGATACCATCAAAATCAAAATAGGTATCAAGAAGCTTGTTCACTTCTGTAATGCGTGCCTCTTCTGTATCATAGTTTGCTTCGACTGCTGTTTTGACCGCCATAGCCATTTGCGAGACAAGCTCACGCGCCTCATCAATACGTTGATCAGCCTTGGCAGGGGCCATTAGCATAAACGCGCCTAATAAGGCAATCGCAAGTGCGCGCGCACCTAAATTCATCATCATTTAATCTCCAAAAAATGAGTCAAAAGCATCATCATTATCACTTTCAACAATCTGGCCGGGCAGCCTGTCTTCTAACAGACCAGTGCGTTTTTGATAATAGACAGACCGCGCTCTGGCATAAGGATCAAGGCTGTTATATTTTACCTCATTGATAGCTTCAAAGTCTTCTGCTCTGGCTGACACGGCAGCAACAGGCAATTGCGCAGACTGGACAGTTTGTCCTACCTCACCTGCCTGCAGGGCTGATAAGGGGTTCATCACAAAATCGACCACGCGCCCTGTCAGAGAGCGTGTCGTGTGGCCACCAAGTAAGGGGACTTCAATATAGGATCCTTCAGGCACATTGGCTGCGGCTAATGTTTGTCCAAAATCTTCTTTGGTTGGTTGTTCATCATCAGCTGTTAAATCGGCAAAGCCAAGGGTCAGCGCATTGACGGCAAAATGAAGCACAGCCAAAGTCGCATTCTCAAACTTGCCTTGCAAGGTTGAGTTGACCGCGGTTGAAGGCAAAGAGACCCAATTGACATGGTTGCTGACCGCTTTTTGCACTCCGTTCGGCGCAACATTACGATAGCCATCTGCCACAGGCTCCAGAACATAGGTATCTGCTGCCAAATTAAAGGCAAAAACCTGCCTGTTTGTCTCTTCATAAGGGTCACGTATATCAGAGCGCTGATCTTCTGGCAGGCTGGCACAGCCGGCCACAAATGAGGCAATAAGCATTATCTTACAAAAGGCGCGAATATTCGAAGCATAATGAGGCACAATGACACCTTTATCACAGTCACATAACGATGAGCTTATATGTAAAATAGCTTTGTTGTCTTGTTTTGTCTACGATACCATAGTGACGAAATGATGGCGGTGGTTATTTGCATGCGCAAAATGCTTCATTAATGACAGTGTTCCCTTTTTTATTTTCATGATTTGTTCTATCTTATCAATTAAGATTTCATTTTTTTACAAGGTATGATTAAGCCAGTGACATCAGATCTTCGCGCGCAAAATTCATCACAGCCATCACAGGATATCAGCATGCCATGGCTTGCCGGCCTGAACAGTGAACAGCACAAAGCTGTGACGACTTTAGATGGCCCGTTATTGGTGTTATCAGGGGCAGGGACAGGCAAAACACGTGTGCTGACTGCACGCATAGCACAGCTTATCGGCACACGCACCGCAATGCCGTGGAATATTCTGGCCGTGACTTTTACAAATAAAGCGGCACGCGAGATGAAAGAGCGTCTGTCTGCCATGGTTGGGCCCATGGCAGAACAAGTTATGCTTGGCACATTTCATTCGGTAGCAGCGCGTATGCTGCGCCGTCATGCAGAATTGGTCGGCCTGACCTCCTCTTTCACTATCATTGATACAGATGATCAAATCAGGTTGCTGAAACAGGTGATGGAAGCACAATCTGTTGATCCCAAAAGATGGCAACCACGCGCAATTCTTGCGATGATCGGAAAATGGAAAGATAAGGGGCTGACAGCGCAAAAAGTCTCAGACCATGAAGCAGGTGATTTGGCGGATGGCAAAGCGGTGGCATTATATCAAGCCTATCAGGCACGATTGAAATCATTAAACGCCGCTGATTTTGGCGATTTGCTATTGCATCTTCTGACCATCTTTACCCAGCATCCCGATATTTTATCAGAGTATCAGAACAGATTGACTCATATATTGGTTGATGAATATCAGGATACCAATGTCGGGCAATATTTATGGTTGCGGCTTTTGGCTTCGCGGTCGAAAAATCTGTGCTGTGTGGGGGATGATGATCAGTCTATCTATGGATGGCGCGGCGCAGAAGTTGGCAATATTCTAAAATTTGAAAAAGATTATGACGGCGCTAAAATTGTGCGTCTTGAAGAAAATTACCGGTCAACAGGGCATATTCTTGCCTGTGCGTCTGCTCTGATTTCTCATAATGAAACACGTCTCGGCAAAGAGTTATATACCTCGCATGCGCAAGGCGATGCGATTCAGGTCTCAGGCTATTGGGATGGCCATGAAGAAGCACGAAGCCTGTCTTCACAAATTGAATATCTTATCAAAGATGAACATGATCTCAATCAGATTGCCGTTTTGGTGCGTGCCGGATTTCAAACCAGAGAATTTGAAGAGCGCTTTATGGCCATTGGCCTGCCTTATCGGGTGGTGGGGACAAGATTCTATGAAAGAGCAGAGATCCGTGATGCGCTTGCTTATTTGCGCCTGATTGCAAGCCCGTCAGATGATTTGGCATTTGAGCGTATCATTAACACGCCCAAAAGAGGTCTTGGGCCAACATCCTTAAAGGCTATCTTTGCCTATGCAAGAGGCATTGATAAACCCTATCTTGAAGCAGCGCGCGCTTTGAGCGAGACTGATGAGTTAAAACCACAGGCCCGCCGCCAACTATCAGCCTTTATTGCCAAAATGGATTATTGGCGTGAAGAAGCAAAACAGCAGACTGCCAGTGATCTTGCCAGATTTGTACTTGATGATTCTGGCTATACCGAGATGTGGCAGCAAGATAAAAATCCTGATTCGCCCGGCCGGCTTGAAAACCTAAAAGAGCTTGTGACAGCGATGGATGAATTTGAAACTCTTGACGGGTTTTTAGAACATATCGCGCTTGTCACTGATACCGAAAATAGCAATCAGGATGGTGAAGTCTCTTTGATGACATTACATGCTGCCAAAGGGCTTGAATTTGACACTGTCTTTTTGCCGGGGTGGGAAGAAGGGTTATTTCCTTCTCAGCGCTCACTTGATGAAAATGGCGGTGCTGGCCTGGAAGAAGAGCGGCGTCTTGGCTATGTCGGCATTACCAGAGCGCGGCGCAATTTATTTATTTCTTTTGCCGCCAATCGGCGTGTTCATGGTTTATGGCAGGCCTGTATTCCGTCACGCTTTGTTGCAGAACTGCCACGAGATCATATCCGCGAAGATATGGCGCAAGGTCTGTCAATCGGCCGCTCAGAGCCGATTATGATAGGCTCAGCAGATGACAGGGTCGGTCAGGCAGGTTATGGTCCCGGATGGCAAAGGGCGGCCAGTCGCAAAGGCCAGATGACAGGCACGCCGCCTGCCAGAGATGCTGAAGGATGGACACCGCAAACAGGCAGCTCAGCCTTTGCCAAAGGAGAGCGGGTCTTTCATCAAAAATTCGGTATGGGCAATATCCGTGCAGTCGAAGGTGATAAGCTTGAAATTGCCTTTGACAGAGCCGGACGCAAGAAAGTGGTCGCAAGCTTTGTCGAAAAAATGTCTGGCTAAAGGGAAGGTGTGATTATGATGACATCACAAAGCTGGTCTATCCGGTTTGAAACAAGTGATGAGACTGTTAGCTATGAGACAGCGCTGACAGAGATATGCGGCGTCTTGGCGATATCTGTCTCACGCCCCTATCTTGATGCGCCTTATTGGGTGGTTGAGGGGTTTTGCGATTTTGCGCCTGATGAGGCGGTTGTCGCACAAGCGCTTCAAATAGCCTCTTGTGATCAGATAGCGCCTGACTTTTCCATTATCGCTTATGGGGAACGAGACTGGCTTGCTGAGAACAGGGCGCAATTTCCGGCGCTTCATATTGGCAGGTTATGGGTACATGGCGCTCATATCAAAGACAGGCCACCTGCCGGCTCAAAGGCGCTTCATGTGGAAGCTGCCGAAGCGTTCGGCTCAGGCACACACCCAACCACTGAGGGCTGTTTGCGTCTGATAGATGATTTGCTGAAAAAGACAAAGCCAAAACAAGTGCTGGATTTAGGGGCAGGCAGTGCCATTTTGGCAATGGCCATTGCCAAATTATCGCCATCTGCCAATTTGATCGCCTCTGACATTGATCAGATCGCAACCAATACCGCGACTGCTAATCGCAGGCTTAACGCCATTGCCCCACAGAAAATGCGCTGTGTGACTTCAAAGGGATTTGCTCATCGCGCTATGCATGATTATGGGCCCTATGATTTAGTGGTGGCCAATATTCTGGCAGGGCCGCTAAAACAAATGGCACCAGAGATAGCGCGCCATCTCCGCAAGCAGGGTTATCTTATTTTATCTGGTATTTTATCATCACAAGAGCGCCAGATTAGGGCCGTTTACCGCGCTAATGGTCTTGTGATCACAAATCGTCTTCGCATAGGAGACTGGTCAGCTCTTATGCTTCGTTTTGCCCGGAATAAAGAGGCGGTATCATGACTGCCCCTATGAATGATATGATCAAAGCCCTGCGCCATAATCTGGCTGACAGAGGCCTTGATGGCCTCATCATCTGGCGCGGTGATATGTTTATGGGTGAAGAGGTACGCCCTTGTGATGAACGCCTTGCAAGGCTTACTGGTTTTACAGGGTCTGCGGGCTATGCTCTGGTGATGATGACATCTGGCACCGTGTTCTCAGACGGGCGCTATCATCTTCAGATGGATAAGCAGTTGGACAGCCGGATATGGCAATGGCGCGATAGCTCGCAAGATGCCTTGCAGGCACAATTGGCTGATTATGAAACGGAAAAACAGATTCTCCATCTTGGCTATGATGGCACCACAACAAGCCTCGCCCAAGCGCGCCGGCTGCCAAAAGATGCTGGCAATGCAGAGGTGAAATGGCATTGTCTGGCAGAGAATCCGATAGATGATTTGTGGCAGGACAGGCCTGTGGCAGGCCGCAATCAGGCTTATGATCTTACCGCAGATGTTACAGGAAAGTCAGCCAGAGACAAAATTCAGGATGTGCAGTCCCATCTTGCCAAAAAAGGACAAGATGGCATGATTATCACAGCCACTGATTGTGTGAACTGGTTGTTGAATATCAGAGGTGATGATCTTGCCAATACGCCATTTCATCTGGCTTTTGCATTTGTGCCAACAGACGGGGCGCCGCGCCTTATTGAAGGGAACAGCCAGAGCTATGATTGTATAAGCTGGCGTGATTTTTGCCGTGATTTGCCACAAGGCCGCTACAGCATGGATGCAAACACAATGCCAATGGCGCTTTATGAAGCACTTAGCCGTGATGGTCTTATCCTTGAAGAAGAGGAATGTCCTTTATATCTGCCAAAGGCATGCAAGAATGATGTTGAGCTTTCCGGCTTTGCGCGGGCGCATGAAATTGACGGGCTTGCCATGGTGCGATTTTGGCATTGGCTTGATAATGCGCCTGATATCACATGCTTATCTGAAACAGATTTGGTTGAGCGCCTGCGCCATGAACGCCGCAAATCAGAGCAATATCTGTGTGATAGTTTTGAGACCATTATGGGGGCGGCAGAAAATGGGGCGGTGATTCATTACCGTGCTATAAAAGGACAGGATCGCCTGATCGAAGACAATAACTTGCTTCTTATCGATTCTGGGGGCCATTATCAGACTGGCACGACAGACATCACACGCACTTTTGCGATTGGCACGCCTGATGCAGAGATGACAGATGCCTATAGCGCTGTTTTGGCGGCCCATATCGCCCTTGCCATGAGCCGCTTTCCAGAAGGGACCAACGGGGCGGCGATTGATGCGATTTGCCGGGCGCCTTTATGGGCTACGGGACGTGATTATGCGCATGGGACAGGTCATGGTGTTGGGCATATTTTATCTGTTCATGAAGGGCCGGCCCATATCTCAAAGCGCTCCGGCCCGCCTCTTGCGCCTGGCATGGTATTGTCGAATGAGCCTGGCTATTATCTGACAAATAAATGGGGAATCCGGCTTGAAAATCTTGTCTGCGTCACCGCTTTTGATAGCGGTTTTCTGGGGTTTGACTCTTTGACTTTGGTGCCCTTTGATAAAAGGCTGATTGATAAAAAGGCACTCTCGCAAGAGGCGTTATCATGGCTTAACCGCTATCATCATCATGTTTATGAGACCTTATCACCTCAGATAACAGATGATGGCATAAGGCGTTGGCTTGCTGAGAAATGCGCTGCTTTATGATGAGCTGATGAGGGTCTGCCAGTCTTCTTCTGATAAAATGGTGACACCCAAATCGGCTGCTTTTTTTGCTTTTGATCCTGCCCCTTCACCGGCAATGAGATAATCTGTTTTGCCTGAGACAGAGCCTGAGACTTTGGCGCCAAGACGTTCAGCGACTGCTTTGGCTTCACTTCGTGATTGTTGTAACAAGGTGCCGGTAAATACCACAATTTTACCTGCCACCGGACTGTCATCTAGGGGGCGTTCAGGGGTGACGGGCGATATCTCTGCCAATAAATCCTGCACCGCCTGATAATTGGCATCATCACAGAAAAAGCTGATAATATCCTCCGCCATAGCCGCGCCAATTTGATCAATTTGCACCAAATCATCATAAGCCTGGCTAGTCTTATCATGTGCCTCACGCGCTGCCTTGGCAAGCGCCGGTAATGTTTCATAATTCTGCGCTAACAGCTTGGCAGTGGCTTGTCCAATCTGGCGAATGCCAAGGCCAAAAATGACACGTTCCAATTCAATGTCGCGCCTGTCTTCAATGGCGGCTATCAGATTGGCAGCTGATTTTTCACCCATACGGTCAAGGGCTGCAATCTCATCAAAACGTCTGGTAAGATGAAAAATATCTGCCGGCGCCTTTATCCATCCAAGGGCAAAAAATTGTTCAATTTGCCGTGCGCCAAGACCTTCAATATCAAACGCATTACGAGAGACAAAATGTTTCATTAACTCAACAAACTGGGCTGAACAGGACAGATTGCCTGTGCAACGCCTGACAGCTTCACCCTCTGGTCTTACCGCAGGGCTGTCACAAACAGGGCATCTGTCTGGAAAGGCAAAGGCGCTTGAGCCGGCGGGACGTCTTTGTGTTATCACTTCAATGATTTGCGGGATAACATCACCTGCGCGTTGTAAAATAACGCTGTCACCCACCCGGATATTTTTGCGTTTGATTTCATCTTCATTATGCAGTGTGGCATTTGAGACGATGACGCCGCCCACATTAACAGGCTTCAGGCGTGCTACCGGTGTAAGGGCACCTGTGCGTCCAACCTGTATATCAATAGCTTCCAGAATGGTGGTCGCTTTTTCAGCCGGAAACTTATGGGCAATGGCCCATCTTGGTGCCCGGCTCACCGCGCCAAGGCGTTCCTGATAATCATGGCGGTCAACCTTATAGACAACCCCGTCAATATCATAAGAAAGGCTGGCACGCTCAGCGCCAATCAGCTCATAATGTGCCAAAAGCTCTTGCGGTGTCTCACAAAGCTTCGTCAGGCTGTTAACGCTAAATCCATAGCTTGCCAGATCGTCAAGAAACGCTGAATGAGTCTGCCAATTGGCGCCAGAGACCGTACCTGCACTATAGGCAAAAAAGCGCAAGGGCCGGCTTGCCGTAATGGTTGGATCTTTTTGACGAAGAGAGCCTGCGGCGGCGTTTCGCGGATTGGCAAACACTTTCTGATTAGCCTCTTGCTGGGCCTCATTTAAGGCCAGAAAATCTGCCTTATCCATATAGATTTCACCACGAACCTCAAGCAAAGGCGGCGGCGTGCCATCTAACTGTTTTGGAATTGAGGCCAGAACAAGAATATTGGCAGTGACATCCTCTCCGGTTGTGCCATCCCCTCTGGTTGCGGCCTGAACAAGCCTGCCATCTTCATAGCGAAGAGATAAAGATAAGCCATCAATTTTTGGCTCTGCTGTCAGACACACAGGCGCATCATCAGGTAAATTCAAAAACCGCTTTATGCGGTCAATAAAATCTGTGACATCTTCATATGAGAACGCATTTGCCAGAGACAACATACCAACACTGTGTGTGACCTTGCCAAATCCGGCATTTGGCTTTGCGCCGACCGTATTTTCTGGTGTGTCATCTCTGACAAGGTTTGGAAAAGCAGCTTCTAAAGATCTGTTATAGCGCACAAGCGCATCAAATTCAGCGTCCGAGATATCCGGGCTGTCATCACCATGATAACGCTGATTGTGATAAGAGATAGCCTCTGCCAGACGCGCCATCAGATCAGCTGCTTCTATGGGGGTCAGGCTATCAGGCTCGCGTGATAAATCTTTGGGGGAAAGCATAGAAAGCCCCTTTATATATCATCAAAGCCAAGCAAGGTCACCGCGGCGGCGCGCGCCTCCGGGGTGATATGCTCACCTGCCAACATACGCGCGATTTCTTCGGCGCGCTCATGTTGTGTCAGGATATCAGTGCGTGATATCACACTGTCATCTGTGGCAGATTTGGCGATTTTATAATGATGGGCGCCTTTGGCGGCGACTTGCGGTGAATGCGTAATCACAAGCGTTTGTGTCGCCTCGCCAAGGCGCGAGAGCCGCTCGCCAACACTCGCAGCAACTGCCCCGCCAACACCAGAATCAACCTCATCAAAAATCAGTGTTTTTGGTGTCTCTGTTCTGGCAAGCACGACTTTTAGAGCCAGTAAAAACCGTGCCAATTCACCCCCGGAAGCTGCCTTTTCAATAGGGGCCAGATCCTGACCCGGATTTGCGGCTGCTTCGAATCTGACAACATCCCATCCAACAGATGTCCATTTATCTGATTGCTCTTCAGCGTCAGACAGAGGATGGCATAATGTTGCAAAGCGCGCTGATTCCAGCTTCAAAGGCGGTAATTCTGCCATAACCGCCTCATCAAGCCTGGCTGCAACCGCCTGCCGGCGCTCGGAAATCAGAGTGGCAATTTTCTGATAATAATCCTGCCATTCACGCTCTTTCGCGCGATAGGTGGCAAGGCCCCCTGATTTGTCATCTAGTGCCGCAAGGCGCAACGCCAGTGCCTCATGTATCTGTGGCAACTCATCTGGTGTGACATTATGTTTGCGCGCTTGTGTGCGGATTTCATGCAGGCGGTCATCAATTTGCTGAAGACGGGCCGGGTCAGCTTCTAAATCTGAGGCAACATGGCTGAGGGCTGCGCTTGCTTCTGATAATTCTGCCATGGTACGGGACAAAGCATCAAGCGCATCATCAAGACGGCCTGCCCCTGCCTGAGAGACACGCTCAATCGCAGACAAAGCGCGCGAAATAGCGGCTTCTGCACCTGATTCTGCACGTAAAGCATCATCTGCTATATGCAATGCTTCTGCTATTTTTTCCAAATTACTGAATAAACTGCGCTCATTTGAAAGCGCCTCATCTTCGCCTGTTTGCGGGGCAAGCAGGTCAAGCTGTTCGACTGCATCACGAAGCCATTCTTCTTCTTCTCTTGCGGCTGCCAACGCGGCCTCTGCCTCTGCCAGATGTTTGCGGGCCTGGCGCCAGCCTGTAAAGGCCTCTTTTAATTTGGCAAGGCTGTCATCATGCTGACAGGCGCGGTCAAGAAGGCCCAGATGATTGCTAGCATCAAGAAGTCCGCGACCTTCAAACTGGCCTTGAATTTCGACAAGCATATCACCGCATTGCCGCAAGAGATTAACCGACACAGGCTCATCATTAATGCTTGCAGGTGATTTGCCATCATGTCGCAACTGGCGTTTGATGATGACCTCATCACTGCGCTCAATGCCTGCCTCATCTAGAATCTCCCAGATAGGATGGGTCCTGCTAATCTCAAATCTGGCAGTGACAGAGGCGCGTTCTGCCCCTTTGCGAAGAAGGCCAAAATCGGCACGCGCACCAAGCGCAAGACCAAGGGAATCAAGCAAGATGGATTTACCTGCCCCTGTTTCTCCTGTCAGCACCGTCAGGCCTGACTTGAAATCAAGAGATAGCTCTTCTATGAGAACAATATTTTTGACGCTCAGATAACAGAGCATGACACTTTAATCAAACACCGAGAGAGTTTTGGTAAACAGCCCTTCCACAAAGCCTTGTGGGGCCGGGCGGTTTGGATCATCAACCAGCTCAATCGCACGAACTGTCCAGATGGATTGCGGATAATTATATTCTGCAACCTGCAATACGCGCAACGCTTCCTCACGAAGACCAAGTGATAAATAAGCCTCTGTCAGGCGATAAAGGGCTTCTGGCACCTGATTGGTTGTATCATAGTCACGCACTACCACTTTGAATCTGGCAATGGCAGCACCAAAGTGACCGCCATCAAGATAAAAACGGCCAACAGACATTTCCTTGCCTGCCAGATGTGAGCGTGTCAAATCAAGCTTAAGCTGACTATCTCTGGCATAAAGGCCATTCGGAAAGCGGCGCAATAAATCTTCAAAGGCCTGTTTTGCGTCTCTGGTCATGGCAGCATCACGCTCTACATTGACGATTTGCTCATAATAACAAAGCGCCCGCAAATAATAGGCATATTCTGTCAATTCGCCGGCCGCCGGATTTAATTCAATAAATCTGTCCAGAGCGGCTATCGCGCGTGGATATTGGTTATCCTGATAAAAGGACCAGGCGGCCATCACCTGTGCTTGTGTGGCCCATTTGGAATAAGGGTGCTGGCGTTCAACTTCTTCAAATTTTGGTGCCGCGGCTTTGGCTGATTCATTCAAAGCGGTGTCAAGCGCTTCATTATACAAAACCTCAACCGGCTTTTCTTCTTGCACGAGCAATGAGGCTTCGTCATTTGATGAACAGGCAAATAGCAGGACACAGGCGCTTATAAGGCACAGTTGTCTTAAAGTATGTATCATCACTCTTAACGTCTCACGGCAGATTAATCTCACCTTTTATTTATAGCGTATTTGCCGCGAGGATAAAGGGGGAAATTACGCAATCACACACGACCACACATCTTTTAAGCCATGGTTATGCTGATGAAGACAGGTGTGTTTGCACTTGCTGCTGTTATGCGCTTGCAGCCAGAGGCACTGCGGTTGCGTCAACAGCTTCGACTGACGGGGCAACTGAGATATCACCTTCGCGCAAGACAATGCGATAGGCGCTTGGGTCACGAAGCAGGGCTTGTACAAGCAAAGTGCTTAAACGGTGACCAGGCAAATGTGCGCTAAGACAGCCAATAAGAGGCATGCCGACAAGGAATAAATCACCTATGCAATCAAGGGCTTTATGTTTGACGCACTCATCTTTCATGCGCAGGCCGCCTTCATTGAGGATTTTGCCTTCATCATAAACAAGAGCGTTATCAAGTGACCCGCCTTTGCCAAATCCTGCCAGACGCATCTTTTCCACGTCTGAGAACATGCAGAATGTTCTGGCAAGCGCGATTTCATCTGCAAAATGTTCATCTGCCATGTCAAAATGCAGATTTTGTTTGCCAATGCCAGGATCGCTAAAATCAATATCAATATCAAGCTGAAGTGACTTGGCAGGTGATAATTGTGCCCATGCGCCATTATCCAATTGGACGCGCACTGGTGAAAGAATTTCAAGATATGTGCGGTGACTGTCAAGCGGCATAATGCCAGCCTTATTCAGCGCCTCAACGATCATAGCGCTTGAGCCGTCATAAATTGGCACTTCAGGGCCATCAAGCTCAACCAGAATATTGTCAATGCCAAGGCCGTGAAAGGCAGCCATCAGATGTTCGATCATACGCACTTCTGTGCCAGCTTTATTTTTGATGGTTGTGCAAAGCTGCGTTTCAATTGCATTGGCAGCATGTGCCAATACATAACCATCATCTTCACCAATATCTGAACGCAGGAATAAAATGCCGGTGTCTGCGATAGCCGGACGCATGATCACTCTGGTAAAGCGACCGGAATGCACACCGATCCCCGCCATTTCGATTGTCGCCTTGATCGTTGTTTGCATCGTGCCCATGCTTGATGAGCCATTTGCATCTATGGCTGTTTGTTTCAACAGATACTCTCCCCTTGATGACAGATTAGTCAATCATCAGTGAAGCTTAAATTATACAAGCCTGTTTGGAATGCCAAATCACTTTACTGTAACCTTTTGTAGCAGTCTGCCGATGCCTGGCAGACTGCTATCATTGAAGGGTGTGACTGGCAAAGGCCTAATTTGCCTGACGGCGCAAGAAAGCTGGTATATCCAGCTCATCATCTGCCTCATCTTTATCAGATGATGACTGTTGACCAATTGGCAGCGTTTCTTGCAAAGCAGCGCCTCTTGATAAGTTCAAGATGGCAGGTGCTTCTGGTGCGGCAGGCTCCCCAGCGACTGGTGCTTCTGCCTCTTCTGCTTTGCCTCGAGGGCGCCACAGACCTGAGATCTGCCTGATAAGAGACGGGCGCGTCTCTGGTATCGGGTCTGTCTGAGATACCACATCGGCTGCATCCACGCTCAAAGGCTCTGAGGGGATGAAGCTGTCTTGCGGTGCAGGTGCCATGCTTTCAGCTTCTTGTGCCAAATCATCGATACGCGCGACCGCTTCTTCAAGATCTAGCTGAGCTGTGTCATTGTCTGATGAAGCCTCTGCTTGCGCGTCTTGCTGATCAGATGACGAGGTGACCTCTTGATCCATAACAGGCTCTTGCGTCATGGCTGGCATTTCCTGGTTATCTTCAGGCACATCTCCCATCATCACAGGGACATCTGAATCCAGACGATCTGCCATCTCAGGCATAGAGCCATCCATTACCTTTGTCGGTATGGGCGCATCAAAGGCTGTGTCTTCTGGCAATTTGACATTGCTGTCTTCTTTTGCCGCGGCCTCATCGCTGCTCAGACCAGTTGCAATGCCAGCGGTATTTGGCCTCATTGGGGCCGGAATCGGCGCTGCAATTGAATTGGCATCAATACCGGTTGCGACAACAGACACACGAATCGTGCCGTCCAGAGAGTCATCAATGGCTGAGCCAAAGATCAGATTGGCATCTTCATCAACTTCACGTCTGATACGTTGCACAGCTTCGTCAACTTCGTAAAAACCAAGTTCAGGGCCACCTGTGACATTAACGATAAGCGCTTTGGCACCAAGCAAAGTGGTGTCTTCAAGAAGCGGGTTATTAATGGCAGTTTCAGCAGCGATAATAGCTCTGTTTTCACCAGACGCTTCGCCTGTACCCATCATGGCTTTGCCCATCTCAGTCATCACTGAGCGGATATCAGCAAAATCAAGATTGATAATGCCAGGCTTTAGCATCAGATCTGTGACACCGCTAACACCCTGATATAGCACTTCATCTGCCATATGGAAGGCATCTGCAAAAGTTGTGCGCTCATTTGTGACATGGAACAAATTCTGGTTCGGCACAACGATGAGTGTGTCAACATGCGCGGCAAGCTGTTCTATGCCTGTATTGGCCTGTTTCATGCGGCGCGGGCCTTCAAATTCAAACGGTTTGGTGACAACACCCACCGTTAAAATGCCATTTTCACGAGCGGCTCTGGCAATCACAGGTGCTGCGCCTGTGCCTGTGCCACCACCCATACCGGCAGTGATAAAGACCATGTTACAATCATGCAATTCAGCAATGACCTCATTCATGGATTCTTCAGCCGCCTGGCGTCCGATATCTGGTTTTGATCCTGCGCCAAGACCGGCGGTAAGATTCGTGCCAAGTTGGATTTTGCGTGGCGCCAGAGAATGGGCCAATGCCTGGCCATCTGTGTTTGCCACAAGAAAATCAACACCATCTAAATTGGCATTGATCATATTATTGACAGCGTTGCATCCTGCGCCGCCAACACCGATAACAGTAATGCGCGGGCGTAGCTCTTGCATTGTCTGTGGTACAGTCAGGTTGATACTCATTTTAGCCTCCCTTCAATTTTAAGGCTTATTATGTTTGCTATGTACCTCATAGCGGAGGATCTGCCATGATGATTTGTCTCATCACAGCTTAGATTCAGGTTCACATTAGCGCGCTTCATCACAGCTCCTTTTGCTCATCACAGATGCGTGCGCAGCCACATGCCAAGGCGCCCAAAAGGCGTTTTTGACAAAATGGCAGGGTGAAATTCTGTCAGCTCTTCTTCTGCTGATTTGGCAACATGCAAAGCCATGCCAACAAGCGCAGAGAAAGCCGGATTAGAAGAATGCTCATCAAGTCCCATAATATGATGCGGCGTGGCAAGCGTGGCGCGCCTCTTCCAATATTGAGAGACAAAATCAGCCATGCCTGTCAGCTGGCTTGCACCGCCTGTCAGCACAACACGCTGGCCAATATGATTGCCAAGACCTGCTTCTTTCAGCTTGCCAAATATCAGATCCAATATCTCTTCTACTCTTGGTCTGATGATATCGCTTAGCAATTGTCTGTTGATGGTCTCTCCATTTGGCAGGGTAAGATCCTGCATTTGATAGGCGCTTGCTGCGGGAATAAAATTATCACCTGCTGCCAGAAATGGCGGCGGTGATAAGATATTGCCAATGGCTTCACCATGAGATGGCGTAATGGCACCTTCCATCGCCTTCAGCCTTTCTGCATCAGAGACAGAGACAGATAAAATACGTGCAATATCTCTTGTGATCTGGTGACCGCCCACAGGGACTGAGGCAATACCGACAACCCCATTATTCAAAAACAGGGCTGCAGAGGTTGTGCCGCCCCCCATATCAACGACCAAAGCGCCAAGATCAGCTTCTTCTTCAGATAAACAGGCAAGGCCAGACGCATAGGCACAATGGCCAACACGCCCCATAGACAGATGATTATGCTGCACTGCCTCAGACAGGTTCATATAGGCTGTGGCAGACATAGATATGCCGGTCGCATCAAGTGCCAGATGACTGGCACGCATACCTCTTGGATTTTGCACAATCTGGCTTTTATCAATGATGTAATGCAGGCGTTCAGACGCGATAAGGCACCGCCCTTCCGGCAAGGCAATTTGTAATTGTTTTGCCAGTAAGCGGCCAATATCACGTTTGCTGATGATGGCATCTGTCAGCTCAAGCTGATAGCGATCTATTTGTGAAGAGACCTGTCCGCCCGGCATGACAAGATGAAGATCTTTGATTGTCAGCCCTGCTTTTCTTTCTGCTGTTTCAACGACTTTGCCGACTGTCTCACTAAACAGGACAAGATCAGAAATCTCACCTCTTTGAATGCCGGCAGAGGCATGCATCGCATAAGATAAGATATTCAGCTTACCACCTGCCGGCTCTACAATCAGGCAACCAAGCTTTGATGATCCAACATCAAGAACCGCAAAAGGTCCTTTGACAGAGATAGCTTTCATTGGGGTCAATGCACTCATGTCTTTTGCCCTCTTTTGCTAAGTGGCAGGTTAGGTTCCACGATAAATTGCCCTGATACACGCATATCAATAACTGCCAAATCGCGTTTCATGATTTGCTTTTGGCGGTCAATGATAGCCAATTTGGACCAGGCAAGTACGGCGTCTTTTTCAGGCAGTCTGACAGCCAGACCTGTTTTCAGATGCACATCCCATCGTCTGTTTGACACGCGCTGCAAGGCCCATACATCTGAGAAAAGCTCCGGCTCAGTGCGCAACTCTTCTATGATGAATTTTGCCTGCTCTGCGGCCCCTTCACCTGATACGACCGGCAAATGGCTGAAATTGGCAGCTTGTGCGCCAAAGATGATACTGCCTGTCTCATCAATCAGACGGTGACCTGCGGTTGTTTGCAACAAGGCAAGCGGGCGGCGCTCTGTTAAGGATATCTCTATCGCATCAGGATAGATACGCGCGACTTTGGCTGATTTCACCCATCCAAGCTGTTCCAGATTATGTTGTATCTCGGCAAGGGACAAAGATAATAACGGCGTGCCGTAAGAGGCGCCTACAGCAGATTTAATATGCGCATCACTTGTAAAATTACGCCCTTTTACATGAATATCTGACAAGGCAAATCCCTGATTTGCGCTTATCTGATAAGCGCTTGTGATCAGCGCCTGCCTGCCTGTCCATATAAAGACACAAGCTGTTATGACACCAAGGCATAGCCCGCCCTTGATAGCGCGCTTTACAAAAGGCAAATTAAATGATTTGGCGCGGCCTCGCGGGGCCTCTTTTCTTTGCATATCGCTATTGTCTTTTTTGAAAAAACTCAATCGTCGCATTGGGCAATCTCCAATAAATGATTGACAAGTTCTTCACCCGAAATGCCCCGCCACAAAGCTTGTTCAGGCACAAGAGATGTGGCTGTCATACCTGGCTGTGTGTTGACCTCAAGCATGTAGAGTTGTTGTTTGGTCTCATCATAGCGGTAATCAGCTCTGGCAACGCCCCGGCAGCCAAGCAAATGAAAGGCACTTTCGGCCCATGACAGTGCTTGTGCCTCTATCTCTTTGGGAATATCAGCAGGCAGAATATGCTTTGATCCGCCGTGTTTATATTTGGCATCAAAATCATAAAATGCTTCATCTGTGGTGATTTCTGTGACGCCAAGGGCAGTGCCATCTAGCACAGAGACTGTTAATTCACGCCCCGGAATGTAAGCTTCGGCAAAAAGCTGAGTGCCAATGGCCCACAAATCATGTGAAGGAGGGGTGCTGCCTTGCTTGATGATTTGCACCCCAAAGCTTGACCCTTCATTGACAGGTTTGACGACATAATCGCCGTCATAATCTTGAACTTGTAACAGGCCATTATCCTCATTCAGGGTCAGGCGCTGGGGAACAGCGATACCGGCAGTGCGGAAAAGCTGACGGGAAATCACCTTATTCATAGCCACAGCAGAGGCAACCACACCGCTATGTGTGTAAGGGATACCCATAATATTCAGCAAACCCTGAACAGAGCCATCTTCGCCAATCTGACCATGAAGTGCATTATAAACGCGGCTTGGATTTATCTCTTTCAGGCGGGTTTGGATATCACGATCAAATTCAACCTCTATTGCATCCCATCCGGCCCCTCTTGCTGCTTTGGCACAAAAAGCGGCTGATACGCGGCTCACCGCCGCCTCTGACGTCCAACCGCCCATCAGGACCACCACTCTTTTTGGATCTGGTTCAAACATGTCTTGCTTCCTTATCAGCAGAATCCAGCATTTTATCGTCCGGTATTTTTTCGTCCTGAGTCTGTTTTTGGGGCAGTGCGCGGCCGAGGCGCCTGATTTCCCACCTGAGGTGAATACCGCTTTTATCAAGCACTCTGGCTCTGACAGTCTCACCAAGCGCCTCAATATCCCTGGCCGTGGCATGACCGTGATTGATCAGAAAATTACAATGCTTATCATTCATACTGGCATCACCAATGCGCAGGCCGCGGCAGCCTGCTTCATCAATCACCTGCCATGCCTTATGCCCCTCAGGATTGGCAAAAGTAGATCCGCCAGTGCGCACACCCTGCGGCTGTGTTCTGGCACGCATTTGCAGCATCTCTCTCATTTCCGCTTTGATTTGTGCGCTCTCACCCTTTGTGGTTCTGAAGGTGGCTGATAAAAAGATCATCTGCTCATCGACATTAGTATGGCGATAGGCCATGCCCATTTCGAGCGGTGTCATCTGGTGGATAGTGCCCTGTTTGTCCATCATACGCGCGCTGATAACAACATCCTTGAATTCAGAGCCATAACAGCCTGCATTCATACGAAGCCCGCCACCTATCGTGCCTGGAATTGATACAAGGAAAGAAAGCCCTGCCATGTTATGGCGGGCGGCAAAACGCGCAAGATCAGCATCTGTCGCGCCTGCCCCTGCGATGATATGGTCTTGCTCACACGATAATTGCGAGAAGGCACCGCAAAGCCTTATGACCGCCCCTTCAATACCGCCATCTCTTATCAGCATATTAGAGCCGGCGCCCAAAATAGTGACAGGCATATCTTTTGGAATGGCTTTCAGGAACGCAGCCAAATCAGCTTCGTCAGCTGGTTCAAAATAGAGATCAGCCTTACCACCCACACCAAGCCATGTGCGTGTTTCAAGCACCTCATCTGTCAGAATAAGGCCGCGCAGGGCAGTGGTATCAATCATGATGCTGCTGCCCCCTTATCTAATAGAGACTCCAGTTCTGCCGGCAGACCGGCTGCCCAATTTGTGATAGAGCCGGCGCCAAGGCACATGACAATATCTCCTTTTTGGGCATGCTTTGCGACCATCTCAGCAAGTGCCTCTGGTGCTGAAAGGGCAAAAGTGTTGCGATGGCCGGAGGCTTGCAACCCTGCGACCAAATCATCTTTGCCAAAGCCGTCAATTGGCGCCTCTCCGGCGGCGTATACATCTGCGACAATGACGATATCTGCCTCATTAAAGCAGTGGCAGAAATCATCAAATAAATCTCTCAGCCGGCTATAGCGATGTGGTTGCACCACCGCGATTAATTTGCCGTCATTAACCTTCATGCGCCCTGCATTCAGGGCGGCTGAAATTTCAACAGGATGATGCCCGTAATCATCAATCACGGTAATGCCATGCGCCTGTCCTTTAATGTCAAAGCGTCTGCCAACCCCTTTGAATTGTGCAAGCGCATTGCGGATAACGTCATGATCAATGCCCATTTCAAGCGCAACAGATATAGCGGCAAGCGCATTTTGCACATTATGTCTGCCAAGCATAGGAAACCGAATATCGCTTATGATTTCAGCCTGACCCATCAGCCTGTCAGACAGATGGATATCAAACAGCATTTTATCATGATCATTTCTGATATTCACGGCCCTGACATCAGCCATGACAGAGACCCCATAAGAGATAATGCGCCTGTCTCTGATTTTCGGCATTAAGCGCTGCACCGCAGGATGGTCAATGCAAAGACTGGCAAATCCGTAAAAAGGAATAGAGGCCACGAAATGCTCAAACGCCTGTTCAAGCTTTTCATAATTGCCATGATGGTCAAGGTGCTCAGGGTCGATATTTGTGACAATGGCAGCCGTTGGCTTAAGGCGCGAAAACGACCCGTCACTCTCATCTGCCTCTACGACCATCCATTGCCCGGCGCCTAATTTAGCATTACTGCCCCAGCTATGAATAATGCCGCCATTGATAACGGTGGGATCAATCCGGGCCGCATCAAGCAAGGTTGCAACCAGTGAGGTTGTTGTTGTTTTCCCATGTGTGCCTGCGACCGCGACAGACCAGCGAAGGCGCATAAGCTCACCTAACATTTCAGCGCGATGCACCACAGGGATAAATCTCTCACGCGCTGCCATTAATTCTACATTATCAGGCTGAATGGCAGTTGAGATCACAACAATGGACACATCATTAATATTGCTTGCCTGTTGCGGGATCGTCACAGCGATCCCTTTTTCTCGCAGGCGTCTGACATTATTATTTTCAGCAATGTCAGATCCCTGAACCTGATATCCTAATTCTGCCAGAATTTCGGCAATCCCACTCATGCCGATCCCGCCGATACCGGTGAAATGGATTTTCCCAATGCTAAGAGGCAGAGCGGTCATTGAACCTCTCCTGTGACAGCAGATGTTGATAAAGGCAGGCCAGTCAGCCCGGCAATGGCAGAGGCGGCGCCTTCCTCGGACAGCGTTTTGGCAGTTTCTGCCATTTTGGTGCGTTTATCTGGCTGGCTGATAAGCACAGATAAGATAGCCGCCAGCTTGTCAGCGCTTGCGTCTTTTTCAGCTATCAGATAAGCGCCGCCCTGATCAGATAATTGTCTGGCATTGCCTGTTTGATGATCATCAAGCGCCCCTGCAAAAGGCACTAAAATGCTTGGTCTGCCGGCGCTTGCAATCTCTGCAACTGAAGAGGCACCTGCCCGGCTGATGATGATATCAGAGCGGCGATATAAATCTGCCATATCATGATAAAAACGCGCGACCTCTGCTTTAACGCCGAGCGCCTTATAGGCTTGTTGTAACAGGCTGACATGCTCATCACGGCATTGTTGTGATATGCGGATTGTGCGCTTGTCGCTTGGGCGTAGTTGTGAAATTGCCTCTGGTACAATATCGGCGAAAATCTGGGCGCCAAGAGAGCCGCCTATGATGGTGATATGACAGCTATCTGATGGCTGATAGGCAGCGATTTCATGGAATTGGCCTCTGACAGGCAGGCCGGTAATTGCCTGCGGGCATGTTTGCGGCGCGCCTTTGGTATCAGCAAAGGTAAGCGCAATATGATGGGCAAATTTACCAAGCAGACGATTGGCACGTCCCATAATGGCGTTTTGTTCATGCAAAATACATTTTGCACCCATCAGGCGCCCTGCCATCAAAGGTGCCAAAGACGGATAACCACCAAAGCCAATCACACAAGCAGGACGTGACAGGGCAAAACTGGCAAGTGATTGCAACAGGCCAAATGCAAGGCGTATCAGCCCTGTAAGCTTTGAAAGGAGCCCTGAATTGAAAGGAGACGCAGAGCTGATTTGCCGATAGGTGATTTTGCCATCCACCATCGCAACGCCTCTTTTGTCCGTGAATAAAATCACCTGATGACCAGCCGTCTCAAGGATTTCGGCAACCGCCAAAGCAGGGAAGATATGGCCACCTGTTCCACCGGCGGCAAGAATAACCTTAGCCATCCAAGCCTCCCTCTCTTTGTCTTCGTCTGGTCAAAGCAAGCAGCATCCCAATTGTAATACCACTGGCAAGCAAAGAAGAGCCGCCATAGCTGATAAGTGGCAAAGTCATGCCTTTGGTAGGGATCAAATCAACTGATGAGGCCATATGGATGGCAGCCTGCAAGCCAAATTGCATGGCAAGGCCGGCCCCGGCAATCAGGCAGAATAAATTATCACCTGCCGCAGAGCGCTCAAATCCGCGAAAGACGGTAAAGCCATATAGCGCAATAATGCCAAGACATACCAACAGCCCATATTCTTCGGCAGCAACAGAAAAAATAAAATCAGCATGCGCATCAGGCAGATATTCTTTAACTTTGCCATCACCTGGCCCAACACCCAAAAAGCCCCCATCTGCAAATGATCTGATCGATAATTCAGATTGCATCGAGCCGCCATCAAAGAATTTGGTAATGCGTGATTTTACATGGTCCAGATAATGATAGGCCGCAAATAAGGCGATAGGGGCAAGGCCAATGGCGATTAGAACAAGCAACAAAGGCATGCCTGCCAAAAATGTCTGGAAACCCCAGGTCATTGCGATAACAGATGTCATGCCAATATCAGGTTGCAAAACCAATATGGCAATGATGATCCCTGCCAGGCTTGTTGCCCATGCCCAGCCCGGGAAATCGTCATCTTCACGCCATAAAGATAACAACCACGCACAGACAACAGCAAAAAGAGGCTTCGCAAATTCAGACGGCTGTAAATTCACAGGGCCAATGGTAATCCATCTTGTTGCCCCTTTTACTTCCGGACCAAGGATGAGTGTAAGGCTCATGAGCCCAATCACCCCTAACAGGCCGATCAAAGATAAAATCCGAATAAGGCGCGGACTCATGAAAGACAGAACAAAAATCGCGACCGCCGCCGGTGCCAGATAGATAAGTTGGCGCCAAACAAAATGGAATTCAGGCAAAGAAATGCGTGTGGCAACAGGCGGGCTTGCTGCCATGACCATTAAGGTGCCGATCACCATTAATAAGATAGCGGCCATAAGAAGCCACCTGTCGACTGTCCACCACCAAACACCCAAAAGAGATCTGTCTGTTCTACCGAGCATGGCTGACCTCCTTTAAGGGCTGATGATGTGTGTCAATAAAGGCCTTGGTCAGCTTGGCAAAATGATCACCCCGCATGCCAAAATTGGCGAATTGATCAAATGAAGCCGCTGCCGGAGATAACAGAACAACTTCAGTCCCATCCAACATATCGGTTGCATGGGCAAAAGCCTCATCAAGTGTGTCATGATAATGGCAGGTGATATGATCTTTGGCCTGTTCATAAAATGCTTTGGCAGATTCACCAAAGAAATGGGCTTTGCGTATATGATGAAAATAAGGGGTGCAGGCAGACAGACCCTCTGCTTTGGCGCGCCCGCCGGCAAGCCAGATTATGCTTTCAAACGCAGATAAGGCCTTGGCGGTGGCATCCCCATTTGTTGCTTTGGAATCATTGATAAAGGGCGTGCCATTGTGGCTGCCAACCGGTTGCAAGCGATGAGGCAGACCAATAAAGGAGGTTATTGCCTGTTCCATGATATCGCCTGAGACCCCGAAATGACTTGCTATTGCAAGGGCAAAAGCAATGTTCTGCTGATTATGAAGGCCGGCAAGATACGGGTTTTGACATAAAGAGGATGGCAGTGATTTGCCGCTAATGGCCTCAATCTGACAGGATAGGTTATCATGCGCCCACGCAAGGACGTCTTTCATAATTGGCCCTTCATCACCTATTAGCGCAAGACCGTCCGGCCTTATTGTGATGAGGCTTTGTTTTTTGGCGCTGATATAGCCGTCAAGGCCGCCATGCCGGTCAAGATGATCCGGCGTAATATTCAGCAATGCTGAAACCTTTGGTGCCAGAGATGGTGTGGTTTCAAGCTGATAGGATGATAATTCCAGCACAGTGAAGCCATCTGTTTGTTCCGGCAATGCGCATAAAGGTGTTCCCAGATTGCCGCCAATACCCACCGACAGACCTGCTTCTTTGAGGATATGGCCTGTCAGGGCTGTTGTTGTGGATTTGCCATTTGTGCCGGTGATGATGATCATCTCACCCCAATTGCCGGTACGAAGGCCAAATTCGACTTCTGAGATAATTTCCACCTGATGATCTTGCGCCATCTTGGCAACAGGATGGGGGGCAGGGTGGTGATGGGCAATGCCAGGGCTGAGGATAAGCGCCTCAATCTGAGAGAAATCCCACTCTTGGAAGGATATAAAATCATGATCTGCAATCGTCTCATAAGCTGTCATATGGTCATCATCAATGACACAAGATATCCCTAAATCACGCGCACGCGCATAGGCCGCACGTCCTGACAGGCCGGCGCCGAAAATCGCGATATGCTGAAAAGATGTCTTATGCCTCATTGTCATGATGATGAAATGGCCTCCTATCTCAGCTTTAGGGTTGACAGGGCGACAAGCGCCAAAATGACAGAGATGATCCAAAACCGAATGACGATGGTCGGTTCTGCCCATCCCTTTTTCTCAAAATGATGATGAAGGGGCGCCATCAGGAAGATACGCTTACCTGTTAATTTGAATGAGGCGACTTGCAGGATAACAGAGACGGTTTCAAGCACAAATAAACCACCTGTGATGGCAAGAACCAATTCGTGACGTGTGGCAACTGATATCACCCCCAAAGTGCCGCCAAGGGCAAGCGAGCCTGTATCTCCCATAAAGACTTTAGCAGGCGGTGCATTAAACCATAAAAAGCCAAGGCCGCCGCCAATGAGCGCCCCGCATACCACCGCCAATTCACCTGTTCCGGCAATGTAGTTTATTTGCAGATAATCAGCGAAGTTCAGATTACCTGACAAATAGGCAATCAGGGCAAATACAGAGGCCGCTATCATCACAGGCACAATGGCAAGCCCGTCTAGCCCGTCTGTCAGATTGACAGCGTTCGATGCGCCAACAATGACCACAAGGGCAAAGGGCACATAAAAATAAGACAGATATAATAGAGTGTCTTTCAGGAAAGGCAGTGCAATGCCATAACGCAATTCTTCTGGTGACAGTTCCACCAGATATAAGGTCGCAAGCAGTGCTAACATAATTTGCAGCATAAATTTCTGATAAGAGCGCAAACCAGCTGAGCTTCGTTTTTTCAGCTTTAGCCAGTCATCAATAGCGCCTATGGCGCCAAAGCCGGTTGCGACAATCAGAACAGGCCATAAATAGCTGTTATCGAGCGGTACCCATAATAAGGTAGATATCACAAACACCCCTAAAATCAGCAAACCGCCCATGGTTGGTGTGCCGGCTTTTGTTAATATATGACTTTCAGGCCCGTCTGAGCGAATAGGCTGACCTTCTGCCTGATGCGATTTCAGCCATCTGATAAAGGCCTCACCAAATAACAGGCTCAGCAACAACGCGGTCATGACAGCGCCGCCTGTACGAAAGGTCAGATACCGGAACAGATTTAGCGGCTGAAACTGATCAGCAAAGGGCAATAGAAGGTCAGGTAACATCATGCGCCTCCGCTTTATCATTTTGTATGGTAAGGGCGCTCAGCAATCGCGCCATCTGCGGCGCACCAGAGCCATTTGACCCTTTGATGAGAATCAAGTCGCAATCTGCTAACAGGCCATGCAGCTTATCCTTTGCCTCATCTGCAGAGCCAAAGGCAGAGATATCGCCGTCTATGTGAATAGAAGAAGCAAGCGCTGACATTGCAGGCCCAATCAGAATAAGACGCTGAGGGCCGGTTGCCCTAATCAGCGGGATCAAAGATTGATGCGCCTCATCACTCATATGCCCTAATTCAAGCATATCTGTCAGAACAATGCCTTTTTTGGCATGTGTCAGGCTTGCAATATGCTGTAAAGAGGCTGCCATAGAAGCAGGGCCGGCATTGTAGCTGTCATTGATAAATAAGGCAGTTTTCTGGCCTAGATTTACAAAGCTCTGATCACCGCGCCCTGTGACCTCTTGTAACTGTGCCAGCTTTGTTTCTGCCATCTGCCATGGCAGGGATAAAGCATGTAAAGTCGCAATCGCAATCATCGCTGTGGTGGCATGATGAGGGGCTGACAAGCCAAGGGTGAAAGTCAGACTCTCGCCGCTTAAGTGGTTATAAAGGCTCAATGACTGGCCTTTTTCAAGACTGGCCTGTTTGATAAGCTGTATATCTGCCCCTTTGCCTGTCCCAAAAGTGATGAGGTGAAGGCCTTTGGCTTTGGCTTTATCACGCAAAATATCGAAATGCGCATCATCATAAGGCAAAATAGCTGTGCCATCTGTCATGCCATCAAAAATCTCAGCTTTGGCACAAGCAATATCACCAAGGCTGTCAAAATGCCCGATATGGCTATTGGCGATTTTGGTAATGATCGCAACATCACCATGATAAAGATACGAAAGAGGGCTAATCTCACCTTTGTGATTCATGCCCATTTCCATGACAATCAAATCACAATCATCTGGTGTTCTTGCCATCGATAGGGGGGCGCCAATGTGATTATTATAATTACCCCGGCTGGCATGGCAGTTGCCATAACATGATAAAATAGTATCAAGCGCCTCTTTGGTGCTTGTTTTGCCAACAGAGCCTGTGATGGCAATTTTCTTTGCCGTTGTTTGCGCCATGGCGGCTTTGGCAATATCATGCAGTGCTGATAATGTATCAGGGACTTTTAACTGAGCGCAACATGCGCCGTCAAATTGACGTGATACAAGTGCGCAGTGGCCCATCGTTAAATCAGCCACAAAGTCATGGCCATCATGATGATTGCCTTTCAAGGCAATAAACAGGCCTGTTTTATCAAGATTACGATGGTCAATTTCCACCTGTTCAAGTGGCAAAACAGGCGCTGGCCCGTGCCAGATGCCAGAGGTAATTTGCGCCAAATCTGAGGCTGTCCAATTTGTGATCATGCACCCCCCTTTGCCGGCAAAAAGGCAAGGGCTGCGCGCGCTACCGCCGCATCATCAAAAGGAAGCGTCTCATGACCTACGGTTTGTGTGGTCTCATGCCCTTTACCGGCAATCAAAAGACAATCACCTTCTTTTAAGGAATCAATGGCCACTTGGATAGCAGCTTTACGATTAGCGATTTCTGTGAATTTTTCCGGTTTGTCTGCCATGATGGCAGCGCGGATAGCGGCCGGATCTTCACTTCGCGGATTATCATCAGTGATATAAATATGATCAGCAAATGCAAGCGCCTGTGCGCCCATCATCTCTCTTTTTCCGGCATCTCTGTCACCGCCGCAACCAAACAGGACATGTAAATCACCTGTTGTCTCTTCGCGCAATAATCGCAAAGCATTGGCAAGCGCATCAGGCGTATGGGCATAATCAACCAGAATACGGGCGTTTAACGGGTGGCCATGAACAGGCTGCATGCGCCCTGCAATGGGCTGTAAATGCGGCAGAGCGCCAAGAGCATCATGAAGTGACAGGCCCGACAAATGCGCAAGCAAAGCGGCCAATATTGCATTCTCAGCCTGAAAACGCCCCATCAAAGCAATCGGGTATTGATAGGATTTGCCGTCATAAATAATATGTGAATCAAAGCCATAATCTCTTGGCTTGAGGTCTTTTATCTGCAGATCTGCCCCATCAGAGGCACCGATGGTTTTGATCACAAGAGGCCTGTCTTTGATAGCCTTTGTGATTTTTTTACCATAAGGGTCATCATGATTAATCACGGCCGCACCACCATCTGGCAGAAGGTGGGTAAACAGGCGCAATTTTGCCTTAAAATACTGGTCCATTGTGCCATGGTAATCAAGATGATCCCGGCTCAGATTGGTAAAGCCCGCAACATGTATCGGCAAAGGGGCAAGCCTGTCTTGCGCTATGCCATGAGATGAGGCCTCTAGTGCAATGCAACGCACCGACTGGCGTGCCAGCTCATCTATGACACGGAACAAATCTTCAGCGCCGGGCGTGGTAAGCCCTGATGTGGCAAGATGCGGTGTATCAAGGCTTTGTCCTGATTGTGCTGTTTTTGCGCCTAATGTGCCGATAGAAGCGGCCGGCCAGGTAGCTCTTTGCCATATTTGTCTGACAAATTCTGCCACAGATGTTTTGCCATTTGTGCCGGTGATGGCAATCTGGATGGCAGGGCGTTTTGGCCAGAACCTGGCACAGGCAAAAGCATAATCATAACGCAGTTGTGGCGAACACAGATAAGGCACAGATAAGCCATCTAACGCAGCCTCGCCGATGATAGCACAGGCGCCATTATCAATCGCCGCCTGAATATAATCATGCCCGTCATGATCATGACCTTTGATGGCAACAAATACCATGCCGGGGCGAATGCGCCGTGAATCAGCGCTAATGCCTGTAACCCCAACAGACGCCTCAGGCTCATTCATCATGATGTCAGGGAACAGATTACAAAGCTTCACTGCCTACCTCCTCTTTGCCAATCCGAATATTTGGCACAAGATTCTGGCGAATTTCTGGCGCTGTTTCATCAACAGGCAAGACACCAAGCTTTGGGGCGATTTGTTCAACAATTTGTTTGACCGCAGGCGCTGCCACCCAGCCCGCTGTGGCATAATTATGAGAGAATTTTTGTCCCTTTGGCTCATCCACCATGACAAAAATCAGATAGGCCGGATCATGGGCAGGGAAGGTGCCAACAAACGAGACCATATTTTTCTTTTTGTTATAGCGGCCATTTTCCACTTTTTCCGCAGTCCCTGTTTTGCCGCCGACAAGATAGCCGGGCGCTTCGGCAAAATTACCTGTGCCAGCTTTATGAGAGACCACAAGGCGCATCATGCTTCTCACAGCTTTGACATGTTCTTCTGAAAAGATACGTTCTTTCATAATAGGGTCTTGCGGATTGCGTTTCAGCAAAGTTGGCTGACGGTAAATGCCGTCACCTGATGCTGCCGCGATGGCAGCAGAGGCATGGACAGGCGTTACCGAAATGCCATGACCAAATGATATCGTCATAGATTGCACACGTTCCCAATAGCGCGGTGGCAGGGGATTTGATACTTCGGGAAGTTCCAAAGACAGCCTGTCAAGAAGGCCAAGGCGCCTCATATAAGCTTTTTGGGTCTCTCCGCCAATGGCATCAGCTATGCGCGCAGATCCGATATTTGATGAATAAACCAATATTTCTGACAAGCTCAAATCACGCTTCATCATATGGAAATCAGCAATGCGATGACCGCCAATAAATAGCGGCTTTGAGACCTGATAATGTTGGCCCATTCTGGCCGCGCCTGATTCAAGTGCGATGGCGGTATTCAGCACCTTGAAAATGGAGCCCATTTCAAAAACACCTTTGGTGGCTCTGTTGAAGCGGGCATCATCAACCGCAGCGCCAAAATGATTTGGGTTGAAATCTGGCAATGAGGTCAGGCCAAGCAATTCACCAGTCTTCATATCAAGAACCAAACCGGCGCCGCCTATGGCCTCAAAGGCGGTGATTTGTTTTTGGATTTCTGCGCGCAATATGGCCTGCACACCAACATCAATGGATAAAGCCACAGGCTTGCCTTCTTTGAGGCTTGCATCAAATTGTTTTTCAATGCCTGCCAGACCATTGCCGTCAATATCCACTGTGCCAAGGATATGGGCGGCTTCATTGCCATGCGGATATAGCCTTGTTTTGGTGGGCGTCATGGCAATGCCAGGCAGGCCAAGGCGCATGATCTGTTTTTGCCTGTGATGGGTCAGGCGTCTTTCAAGCTCTATATAGCGTGTCTTTTTGGCAAAATGGCTTAACAAGCGCTCTTCAGACCATTTCGGCAATAAAGGCGCCAGCTTTTCAGCTGTTTCAAACGGGTCCAGAATTAATTTGGGATCAGCATGCAAAATCATCACAGGCAAAGAGGTGGCAAGCACTTTGCCATGCCGGTCTGTGATGATACCGCGTTCAATGGCCGCTTTTTGCGGGCTTCTGAATTGTGAGCGTAAATCGGCATTTGTAGCAAGATAAAAGGCTTTTGCGCCAATGGTGCCAAAACATAAAAAGGCCAAAAATGACCCGAACCATAGCCGCCCGACCGCAATACGCTTTGATTGCGCCGGTTGCGGCTTTGATGGCCAGATGATTTTACGCCATGATTGCGCCATTGTTAGTCACTTTGGTCTGTTGTTAATTCAAATGAGCCATCACGAAACGGGATGGCCTCTAGCGGCAATACGCGATCGGTTGAAATAGGCTGAAGGGATAATAAATCCGAAGATAAGGTCAAAACGCGTTCCGGGCGCGAGAGATAAGACCATTCTGCATTCAAAATCGCAGCTTGTTGATTTTCATGTTTAATCTGGGCATCAAGGCGCGCTAGCTCATCGCGCCTGCTATCATACTCACTTGTTGTGATGTAAAGTGCAGAGCCTGAGATGACCAAGATAACAGCGATGAATAAAATGGTTCGCATAGTGATACCTCCTATGTGACGTCATTTTCAGCCACACGTATTGCGGCGCGTAATTTGGCAGAGCGTGAGCGTGGATTAGAGTCAATTTCAGCCTCTGAAGGCAAAACAGGCTTGCGTGTCACAACAGAAAAATAAATCACCGCTGCCTCGGTTTCCGGCAAATGACGGGACGGGCGCGCAACCTTGCCGCTGCGGTTTGCAAAAAAGCGTTTCACAATCCTGTCTTCAAGAGAATGGAAGGTGACCACAACAAGCCGCCCTCCCGGTTTTAGCATCATCTGCGCTGCCTCAAGGGCGTCTTCGATTTCTGTGATTTCCTGATTGACATAAATGCGCAACGCCTGAAAAGAACGTGTGGCAGAATCAGACTGCCCCGGTTTTGGGCGCGGCATAACAGAATGAATGATCTCTGCTAATTGCAGGGTTCTTGTGATGGGGCCATTGCTTCTTGCTTTGACAATCGCTCTTGCAATCCGCCGCGACGCACGCTCATCCCCATAATGATACAGAATATCGGCCAAATCAGATTCTGAGGCATGATTAACAACCTCAGCGGCATCTCTGCCATCCTGAGACATGCGCATATCAAGTGGCCCGTCTTTTTGGAACGAGAAACCGCGCTCTGGCTGGTCAAGCTGTGTTGAACATACGCCAAGATCAAAGACAATGCCATCAAGGCTCTGTTTTGCAGGCCTCTCACTATGGATTGCCTGCAACTCTGCCATTTGTGAAAAACGGCCATGGGCAAGCGTAAATCGCGGCGCGAAAGAACGCACTAATGACTGGCCGCGTGCAATCGCCTCCGGATCCTGATCAATGGCCATCAGATGGCAATTCGCAGCTGATAAAATCGCACGGCTATAGCCGCCATTGCCAAAAGTGGCGTCTATATAACGCCCGCCATCTGTTGGTGCGAGGGTGTCGATGACCTCATCAAGCATAACAGGTTGATGCAGGTTCGCCTGGCTCATTACGAGCCTCCGTCTGTTGATGTGGCCTTGTTATTTAAGGTTAATTTTGGAAGGCCGTTTGATTTTGCATTTGCCCTTGCTGCCTCTTCTCTTTTTCGGAAGACATCAGGGTGCCATATCTGAAAAGAGCGGCCAATGCCGGCAAATAAAGCTGTCTCGCCAAGCCCTGCAAAGGCAATAAAGTCAGCTGACAACATAATGCGACCTTCACTGTCAAGGCGCATTTCCTGTGCGCTTGATAACATGGTCGTCAAAGTCGCCACCTCTTCAGACAGGCTGTCCATGGTATCAATGGCATCTACAATTTGTGAAATCCTCTCAGGGCCGCACCCTTCAACACAAGGTAAGACCAGAGATTTATATAAAAATAAAGCGGCGTGATTTGCTTCTAGGGTCGCACGAAACGGGGCAGGCACTGATATGCGCCCTTTGCGATCTATGCGATTTTCAAATGTGGATAAAAATAAAGCCACACCATTATCCCTATTTTGGTCTGCGATCACATCTGATTGGATGCAATGGCTGACATTGCTACATCACCCGATAAAATATCTAACACATTGATTTTTATATATTTATTCAAAAAATCTTAGGCATTATACCTTATGAAAAAAGGCGGTTTGCCCCTGTTAGTGTCATTTATGGGTTCTTATGGGATATCATGGGTAATATTGGTGGTCAATGGGAAATGACTATTATGCCATGGAAAAATTGAGAAAAATCAATGCTTTATAAAGTATAATATTAGCATTGATTTGTAACCTCTTGCATTAGTTGAAAAAAACAAAAATTGTTCATGAAATGTTCTGAGTTATTGCGCAAAAACAGGGAAAGAAAGAGGTCAGATGGCCTATAAGCCGGGTTTTGTTCAGTGGCACAAGGGCCGCTTTGATGACTATTCATCTAGCCAGCCAGTTACCTGACTGGTCATGCAACCTACCCGAACATCTTGGCAGGATCGCCAATGCCACCGAAGTGGCGCGTGTTCCTATCTGGTCTTGCTCCGAATGGGGTTTACCCTGCCAGTGCTGTTGCCAGCGCCTGCGGTGCGCTCTTACCGCACCGTTTCACCCTTACCTGCGATGATGGCAGGCGGTCTATTTTCTGCGGCACTTTCCCTGGGGTTGCCCCCGCTGGACGTTATCCAGCATTCTGATCCTGTGGAGCCCGGACTTTCCTCTCGATATCAAAATGATATCCAGCAGCCATCCAGCCATCTGACCTGTGGATTGTTATGGCCTGTGGCAATGATTAGGTCAAGTCGTCAGCCTGTTACTCAGATTTCCCTGCCTCAATCTCTTCTTTTTTCATTTCAGCAGCAAGCCATGCCTCTTCTTTTTCAGATAGCAGCTTTTTGTCTGATTCAACCTCTGCCGCGCATGTCTGATAGGCTTGCGGGTCTGATTGGAAAAAATTCATATCAGCCAGTTGTATTTCTGCTTGCTTGATACGCTCTTCTATTGCGGCAATTTCTTTGGGCAATGTCTCAAGCGCATGAACATCTTTGTAAGACAACCTGTCCGAACGTGGTGATTTTGGTTTCTCTTTGGCAGGGGCTTTCCTGGACTTTCCCTTTTGGTTGTCGCCCTGTTTTTGAGGTCCGCGCCGCGCCAGATAGTCATGATAGCCACCTGCATGAGGTATGATTTTGCCATACCCTTCAAACGCAAGAACTGAAGTGACAGTACGCTCCAGAAAATCTCTGTCATGGCTGACAATCATAATGGTGCCGTCATATTCAGCAACCACCTCTTGCAACAGATCAATGGTCTCTATATCCAGATCATTTGTTGGCTCATCAAGCACAAGAAAATTATGAGGCTGGGCAAAAATTTTGGCAAGCAACAGGCGGTTTTGCTCGCCTCCTGATAAGGTTGATACTTTTTGAGTCATTTTATGGTCGTCAAACAGGAAATCACGCAAATAGCTTGTCACATGTTTTGTCTTACCTGCCACTTCCACAGTATCACCGCCATCAGGGCATAAAACACGCCATGGCGAGCTGTCTTGAGTCAAAGCCTCGCGCGATTGATCAAAATAGGCTGGCAACAGGCCAAATCCTTGTTTTACATGGCCACCATCTGGTTTTGTTTCCTGCAATAGGGCGCGCACCAGAGATGATTTACCAACCCCGTTCGGGCCAATCACGCCAATGCGATCGCCGCGTCTGATACGAGCATGAAAATGACTGACAAGCGGCCTTTGCCCTTGCGGTGTATCAACGCTTATTGTGACATCTTTGGCTTCCAGAACCACCTGACCGCCGCCTTCTGCCGGTCCTGTCACCATTGACATGGATCTGGCAGCGATACCGCCTTGCCTTGCGCGTTCAACACGCAGATTGGCAAGTTCGCGAAGGCGGCCCTGATTGCGCTTTCGTCTGGCTGAAATGCCCTGATGAGACCATCTTGTTTCTTCTGCAATTTTCTTATCAAGTTTGGCAAGCCTGACAGCTTCTTCTTGTTCTATGCCTTCAGACCAGTCTTCAAATTCATCAAAAACACCTTGCCTTGTGCGTAATTTGCCTTGTGAGATCCAGATAATCCCATTACCAAGCGCCCGCAAAAACGCACGATCATGCGAGATAAGAACAAGCGCGCCCTGACGTTCTCTTAACAGGCCTTCCAGCCATTCAATCGTGGGAAGATCCAGATGGTTGGTTGGCTCATCAAGTAATAAGACTTCAGGATTTGTGACAAGCGCTTTGGCAAGAGAGGCGCGCCTTGCCTCACCCCCTGACAGCCCGTCTGTCAGGCGTGAGGGGTCCATGCCCATTTTTTGCAATAATGCCTCAGCTCTGTAAATTTCATGACTATCATCAAGCCCCTCTGCAACATAAGAGGCAAGCGTCATGACCCCCTTTATTTTTGGCGCTTGGGGCAGATAGGCAATATTGGTATGAGGCGAGACCCATCTTGTGCCCTCATCTGCTTCAGCCGTTCCTGTGATGAGCTTCATTAAAGTGGATTTGCCTGCCCCGTTTCGGCCAACCAATGCAAGCCTGTCACCGCTATGGATTGATAAATCAACATGCCGCAACAGCCATCTGTCACCCAGATTGACGCCAACATCACTCAAAGTAAGCAAAGGGGGTGGTGCCATTATCTATCCTGTTTGTGCCTGAATTTGGCTGCGCATCAGCTCATAGGCTCTGTTAATACGTGCTAGCCTGTCTGTAGCAGACTCAATAAATTCTGACGGCATACCTTTGGCAATAAGCTGATCAGGGTGATGGTCTTTGACAAGCTGCATCCACGCTGCCCGCACCTCTGCCAGAGACGCATCCCGTTTTATGCCCAAAATTTGATGCGGCATGGCGTCATCATGGGCATAGATTTCTGTAAAACGTGCAAAGTCAGCCTCATCATATCCAAAAATAAGAGCGACTTCAGTTAAGTAATCCCATTCAGGCTCTGTGATATCACCATCTGCTTTGGCAATGCAGAACAGCAAATCAAGCAATTGTTCCAAAATGGCAGCGCGCTCACCAAATAAAGCAACTGTTTGTTTGGCATAGGCTTGGAACCCATCTTGTGTTTGTCTGGCTAAATCCCAGAATTTTGCGACTTGTTTGATATCTTTTTCAGGAATATGAACACGCGCCCGAAATGCCTGAATTTCAGCTTTGGTCACCACGCCATCTGTTCGCGCCATTTTGGCAGATAAAGCTATTACAGCCACGGTAAAGGCCACATTGCGCGTTTGTTCAGGGGCGATCACCTGTTTCAGGCCACGTTCTGCGACATGGCCTGCTGCTGCGCCAAGCAAAGCGCCTATCGGGCCTCCCATCGCGAATCCCGCAGCGCCCCCTATGATGATTCCCCAAATTGTCATGCCTATATGTAGCCTTTCACCTCATGATAAAGCAAGTTGCCTTCTGTGTGATATTTGTTATTTATGGCAGAATAATGATGGTCATCAGACAAGCTGGTGTGATGAAAACACTTAACAAAGCAACAGCAAGGACAGAGCATGACTGAGCGCAAAGAGCCGGATGAGACTGACAAAGTATTATGTTTTGATTTTACCGGATTAAAATGCCCTTTGCCTGTACTAAAAGCGCGCAGGGCTTTATCAGATGCTCTACCGGGGGCGGTCATTGAAGTGGTCGCAGATGACCCCGCCGCCCCTTTGGATTTTGCGCATTTCTGCGAGACCGCAGGCCATAAGCTTTTGTCTGTCAAAGAGCAGGGACCACAATTTCATTTCAGGATTCAAAAGCAGGGTTAATCGCCACTAGCAAAGCCTGATGGTGGCTTTTACGTGATAACTTGTCTGGCAGTGGATGACCGCCCGATAGCGCGTCAAAAAAGCCCGGGGCGGGGATGTTTGTAACTTTTGATACCACAAGCGCCGCTCTGACAGGCTGTTTGGCAGTGATGTCTTCTTTGATTAACGCTTCTAAAAATAATGTCAGCTTATGAATGCGATGCGGCGCCGGTATTCCGGCAGATAAGGCAAGCTCATGATAGGTGATAAGCTGTGCTGTCTGTGCCAACACTGCCAGACTCATGATAATTTTTGTTTGCCAGATTTCTCTATCTTGAGGTGTTTTTGTTGGCTTGTTTATGTTATGGGTGGTCATATTATTTTACAAGGGCATGAGGACGAGTTTGCCAATTGGCCTGTCTTATTTGTGTGACATTCATTATATGATGATATTGCGATCTTTATTATTTAACATCTTTTTTTACGCTGGCACTGTGTTTATCGCTGTTGGTTTGTCACCTTTGTTGCTTTTGCCACGACCTGTTGCGATCGCACTAGGCAGATTTTGGGGATATTACACCAATTTATGCCTTAGAATATTTGTCGGGATCAGCCATGAAATGCGCGGCGATATGCATCTGTCACGGCAGGTGATTTATGCGGCAAAGCACCAGTCAGCCTGGGAGACGATGACTCTTTGCTGGCGCTTAAATGGTCCTGTTATCATTTTGAAAAAAGAATTGTCCAGACTGCCTTTTGTGGGGTGGTTTATGTTGCGCTCAGGGGCAATCGCGGTTGACAGAAAAGCAGGCATGAAAGCCTTAAAATCATTACGAAAAGAGGCGATAAGCGCCCAAAAATCAGGGCGTTCTCTGCAAATTTATCCGCAAGGCACCAGAGTGCAACCAGGCCAAAGCGCTGATTATCAGGTCGGTATATATGCGATTTATGATGCCACAAATTTGCCTGTTATTCCGATTGCACTCAATTCAGGTCATTATTGGGGGCCGCGTGCCTTTTTGAAAAAACCTGGCACGATAGCCGTCTCTTTTTTGCCGGAGATTGAACCGGGTCTCTCAAGAAAAGAGTTTATGTCACGTCTTGAAAACGCAATTGAAACAGAGATGGCGCGCTTGTAACGCTCAGCCTTCGTTGGCACCGTCATCTTGAAAAAAACCAAAAAGGACAGAAAAATGGATGGAGAATCTTTTCATCACGAACGCCAATATAATGTGCTTGGCTCTGTATTGATTAGCTGTTCCACAAGCCCCATGACAGGGTTTTATCGCGATGGTTGCTGTGCGACCGGCCCGGAAGACAGAGGACTCCATACAGTTTGCGCTCTGATGGATGAGGCATTTTTGCAATTTTCAAAACAAGCAGGAAATGATCTTATCACGCCGCGCCCTGAATTTGGGTTTGCAGGGTTAAAGCCCGGTGATTACTGGTGTTTATGCGCCGGCAGATGGGAAGAGGCACGACAGGCAGGCAAAGCGCCGCGCCTCAGATTGGCAGCGACAAATCGTGTAACACTTGCGATCATCCCTCTGGAGATTCTGGAGTCTTACGCAATCGACAAGCCAGTGTAAGGCCAATGCCCCCCATTAGGATATTTTAGTTTTTTATGTTACATTAACCCTATGGTCGGGGGAAAACAGATGGTTGTGTAAAATCACGCGACCGGAATGATGGAAAAAAGGGTGTCCCTCAGCGAGTTGGGACCGGCTAGGATACTCAACTAAGGGACATGACCTTCTACGCCATGATCACGAAAGTGGTTTTCTTCCGATCATGTTTTTTTATCGCTTTCCATCATATGAGATATCCTGCAAGGCTGATAGCGGTCAGTTGCCTTGCTTTTACGCCTGTAACGCTGTCATGATTCCGCGCAATTCTGCCAATCCGCGAAGCCTGCCAATCAGAGGATATCCCGGGTTGGACTGCCTGTTAAAATCTGACAATAAGCGGTGACCATGATCTGGTCTCATTGGTATTTGATGATCATGGCGTCCTGCCTGTTTGCGCTTTTGTTCTTCTTCTAACAACGCTTTGATGACCGCTACCATATCTGTGTCACCACCAAGATGTTCTGATTCAAAAAAGCTATGACGAACGCCATCTTTAGGATCATGTCTTTTGGTGTTTCTCAGATGGACAAAATGGATATGCGTGCCCAGTGTTTTTATGAAATCGAGAGGATCAAAATCAGGATCAACACCAAGAGAGCCGGTGCAAAAGGTAATGCCATTCGCCTTGATATTCACCTGTTCCATCACATAATGATAATCTGACTGACAGGACATTATGCGCGGCAGGCCAAGCAGGGGAAAGGGCGGATCATCAGGATGACAACAAAGGCGCAGCCCCAATTTGTCAGCGACAGGGGCAACTTCTGATAAAAAATCTATCAAATTTTGCCGCAATTGCTCAGATGTCATTCCATCATAAACAGACAGATGCCTGCGCACATCGTCCAAAGTCCAATTGTCATTTGCACCAGGCAATCCGGCAACAATATTTTGCGCAAGGTGCCTTTTTTGCGCATCATCCATCTTGCGATAACGGGTCTTTGCCATCTCATAATTATCTGATTCATAATCATCGGCCGCACCCTGCCTTTGCAGGATAAAACAATCAAAGACCGCAAAATCAATAATATCAAAAAACATAGCCTCACCGCCATTGGCAACCGGCCCGGACAAGGTGGTTCTTGTCCAGTCCAGAACTGGCATGAAATTATAACAAATCACATCCAGTCCACAGGCCGCCAGATTCTCAAGACTTTGTTTGTAAGCAGCGATATGGGCTTTGAAATCAGTGTCTTTGCGCTTGATGGATTCAGATACAGGAAGGCTTTCTACCACATCCCATTTAAGGCCTGTCTGTTTGCCGTTTTCAAAGGCGATCTCTGCCTGCCTTTTTTTGATATCATCTATAGGCCAGATGGCACCCGGGCGGTGTTGATGCAGGGCGCTTACAATGCCTTGTGCGCCGGTTTGTCTTATCTCATCTATTGAGATGTTATCCTGTGGCCCAAACCATCGCCATGTTTGTTTCATGCTTCTTTCCTTATCAAACGCCCTGTCTGTGAAAAGCCAAACGAACAAAAATCTAGTCATGTTCTCGCTAACAAGTCAAATCTCATGCACGTCAAATGCCATCGGGGGCATAAGCTTGCCCTATGTGATGGTTTGGGTCATGCTATGGCTCTGATCAAAATGTTCAGTCCTTATTTTTGCGCAACATAAAGAGGCCTAAAAACCATCATGTCACATATCGTACATATCGGGGTTGGCAATTTTCATCGGGCCCATCAGGCAGATTATATTGCTAAGGCAAATGGGTGGACAATGTCAGCTGTGGTGATGAGTAATGCCGGCCTTTTACAACATATGCAAAGATATGATTATCGCTACCTGCTTGGCATATGGGGTAATGACGGCTTGGATTGCCGCCTCATAGACGCCTATCAAAAGCTATATCTTGCAGGCCGGGATGAGGCTGAGATCATAGAAGACCTAGCGTCTGAGGCAACCAAGATTGTCACATTGACCATCACAGAAAAAGGCTATTTTCTGAATAAGTCACAAGATGGCTTGTCTTTGGTTTCAGCGCCTGTCAGCCATGATTTGCAATTCGATCATCCGCAAACGGCAATTGGTATGATGGCCAAGGCGCTCCATTTGCGCGCTATGACGCATCAAGAGCCAGTATCTTTGCTAAGCTGTGATAATCTTGTGCAGAATGGCCAAAAATTACAGATGGTGCTCAGGCAATTTATGCATCACAAATATCCCGCCTGCCTGCCATGGTTTGATCTTCATGTCGCTTGTCCAAATGCCATGGTAGACAGAATCACTCCAAAGCCGGATAAACAGGCTATGACAGATATTTGTGCAAAAGCCGGTCTTGATGATTTCCCTGTGGTGGTAACAGAGGCTTTTTCAGAATGGGTCATTGAAGATAAATTTGCCAATGACAGGCCGGAGCTTGAAAGATATGGCGTGGAATTCACCCCTGATGTAAGCGCTTTTGAAGATCGCAAATTGCGCATGCTGAACGCCGCACACTCTTATTTGGCTTATGCCGGCCTGTTATCAGGCTATCAATTTATCCATGAAGCGATGGCAGACAGGCGCCTCAACAGCCTTGTCAGTCGTCTTTGGGAAGAGGCAGTGCCAACATTGAAACAAGAGGCAGCGCGTTCATCTGATAGATATGCGGCTGCATTGCGGGCGCGATTTGCCGTGTCGGCAATGCGTCATCAATGCGCGCAAATCGCCATAGATGGTAGTCTGAAGATGACACAGCGCCTTGTGCCAATTATCACAAACCGCCACTATTCTGCTTTATCATCACTTGCCTGCTATGAGGCGGTGGCTGCCTGGCTTGCTTATGTATATTATGTCCTGTCCTCAGGTGATCATCTGGATGACGGGCATGCAGATGATATAACAGCCATGTTTGACGCCTCAGACAGCAAAGCCCATTTTTGGTCAGCGCTTTTATCCTACATTCAGCTTGATAGCGCACATCATGCGCCGATTATTCAAAATGCTGCCACTCTATATGCCCAAAAACAAATCTGATTGCGCTTTTTGGCAGGGGTAAAGCTGATGATCAGTGCCCCTAACCAACTGGTACGTGGCTTGATAAAGTTCTGCGCAATCATGCCAATAAAGCGGACAAATAGCATCTCATTTGGTCCCTCCTGCCATGCCAGATAATACTATTGGTTCATCCATTCGCAGACTGGAAATTCTGTATTATACGCATATAGTAAAATTTAATTTAGTTTTTATTAATTTTATTGTATAACCAAAATATTTACGAATTCATAAAAAAATAAGGTGGTCACAATGAAAAACCTAACAATTGTAAAAAGCTCTGTAATTGCATTAGCGATGTTGTCAGCACCGGCTCTTGCGCAGGACTCAGCAGGTGTGCCGTCACTGGCAGATGTGATGGGCGCTATGTCATCTGAAGAAGTAACACAGATGGAAGGCGGCGTTTCTGAAGAAGGCGCATTGTCTCTTGATATGGATGTCACCGTTGAATCAGCCGTGAATGAAGCTATCGAGGATGGTCTGATTACAGCTGATCAGGCAGAAGATGCCGCAGCGTCTCTTGAAATTATTCAGGCAAATGCTGACTTCTTCAATTTCGATATTCTTGATGCCATTGGTGAAGTGATTGAGAGCGGCGAATTCTCAGTAGAAGAAATCCGTCAGACTCTGGAAGGCTTCAACACATTGTCAGACGCTGGTAAGGCGCTTGTCGGTAACGAAGAATTTGATGCGACAGACGTAAGTGATGACTCACTTTTCAATCAGCTATCAGATGCTGATAAGCAAATCGTGCTAACACAGATGCCTGTTGTTGGTGACGACCAGTAAGATTATAGGAACATAACGAGAGGAGATCCCGATGCGTAAATTCCTTATTACCGCTGCTGTTGCAGCATTCACATTGCCAATGGGCGCAATGGCACAAGACGCAGAAGTACCGGCTCTTGCAGATGTTGTAAGCGGTCTTGATGCGACTGAGCTTTCAGACATGGAAACATCAGTAACCGATATTGGCTCTATTTCTGCCGATTTTGATGTTGCCATTGATACAGCAGTGGCAGATGCGATTGAAGAAGGTCTCATCTCTGCTGATGAGGCAACGGACGCAGCTGCCTCATTGAGCATTATTAGCGATAACGCCCAGTTCTTTGATTTCGACATCATCGAGGTGGTTGGTGAAATTATCCAGTCTGGTGAATTTGATATTGCTGATATCCGTCAAACACTTGAAGGCTTTAACAGCTTGTCAGATGCTGACAAGGCAATTGTAGGCCAGCAATCATTTGACACCTATGGCGGTTATTACACATATGCCTGTGACCCAAGCTGTACCTCTCAGCAAATCGCAGACAGAGACCCAGCTGCAAAAGCGCAGTTTGATTCATTGTCAGATGCAGGTGAGACAATTGTCCTGACACAAATGCCATTGATACAAGACGAAGACGGCTAGGATCGCAAAAAAAACGGGCAGGTACAAAGTCTGAGGCAATCCTACTGGTGCCTGCCCCCTTTTTTTGGCTGAGAGATAAGGTATAAATTCATGTCATATAATATTAAAGCTACCATCGTAGCTGCGTTTTTAATGTTGGCCGCGTTGCCAATGAGTGCATCAGCCCAATCTGTTTCAGATGCTGATGTTGCAAATCTGCGTGCTGAAGCACAAGATTTGTTGGTTGAAAAGCAGCCAGAAGAAGCATTGCGCAAAATTGAACAGGTCATTATTGCAAGACCAACTGATTTGGCGGCACGTTTCTTCCGTGCGCAAATCCTTGTATCTCTGGGCCGCGGCGCCGAAATCAGAGATGAATTGCAATTGATGACAACTTTGAACATCCCGGCAGCGGATAAAGAAAAGGCCCGTCAATTGGTTGCGGTCATTGACAAGGCAGGTCGCCGTTTTTCAGGTACCATCACCCTCAAGGCAGGCTTTGGTTACGGCAATAACGTAAACTCATGGCCAAATGGCGGTGAGACAACCAACTCAAGCGGTATTAACGCTGCGTTGGGTGACCCTGTCTATAAGAAATATGAGTCAATTGATGATACCATCAGACAAGCTTCTGTCTCATTCAGCGGCTCTTATCTCTTGTCAGAAGATCGTAGCCTGAAGACAAATTTTGGCCTGACAACAAGCCAGAAAGAGGCAGGCGATACAGTGTCAATCGACAGCAAAGTTGTTTCAGCACGCCTTGGCCTGCAAAAAGACTTTGAGACAAACACAACTGTCAAGGTAAACGCCTCTACAACCTCTCTTGATCGTGTGAATGACAAAGACGGCACAGCGGTGACCTCAGACCTTGATTATGATATTTATGATTTAGATATCTCTCAAAAGGTATTCGGCTCAACAGCGATTGGTGCAAAATACGCAACAAATGCAAGCCGCAATTCAAAGATTGCTAACGCCAAGAATTCAGATTCAAACACAAATACAACATCTGTTTATGTCGGTCGTCCGATTGGCGGGACAGCCTATGGCCGCTTGACCTATTCAATGGCAAAGGCACGCGCTGATCTGGCAAATGAGACTGCCAAGAAAAAGGTCAATAAAGACACCAATACCTTGTCAGCTCTTGTTGTGAAAGTGTTGCCAAATGATCAAAGGATTATTGCGACAATCAGCTTTTCAGAGACAGAACATCTGAAAAAGAAGATCAGCAACAAAAACCGTCTTGATAAAAAGAGAAGTCTGACACTTAGCTATAACATCAAAGGTGATGCTTTATGGTCACGTCTTGAAGGGTTTGATTTCAGTGTCGATGGTTCCATGTCAGAGACAAAATCAAATCAGGCCTCAGCGCGTGTTCATGCGAAGACAATCATGTTGAACGTATCACGCAAATTTGATCTGTAACAGACAAGTCTTATATCCCATTTTCATGAAAACCCGCCTTGTTTTAGGCGGGTTTTTTTATGAGACCACCTCTTGTTCGGCTATCGCATGCCTTGTATAACCAGATGCCTGTCCGCAAGACATGACCAACAGGGCAGCTCATAACACTCTTATCTGGCACAAGACTTAACCGAAAAAAGGGGATTTTAGCATGGCACTGTCATCCACCTACAGAAAACAGATAGCAGCATTTGTGGAAAGCCGCGCGATGACAGCTTTTATCACAGCGCTGATTTTGGTGAACGCTGTCACACTTGGCATGGAGACAGATAAAGAGCTAAATGCCTCTTTTGGCAGTGCCTTATATTGGGCTGATAAGGTGATATTGGTTATATTTACATTTGAGCTTACTTTGAAATTCATTGCCTATCGGTGGTCTTTTTTTCGCTCCGGATGGAATTTATTTGATCTTGCGATTGTAACAATTGCCTGGCTGCCAACTTCGGGCGCCCTCACAGTGCTTCGTGCGCTTCGTATTTTGCGTGTTTTACGTCTCATTTCAGTTGTGCCACAAATGCGGCGCGTAGTGGCTGCGATTGGTCATTCTATACCTGGCATGGTTTCAGTCGTTGGTGTGCTTGGCCTGATATTTTATGTATCTGCCGTTCTGGCAACAAAGCTGTTTGGCACGCACCCTGACCCTCATATGCAGGAATGGTTTGGTACGATTAGCGCCTCTGCCTATACCTTGTTCCAGATCATGACACTTGAAAGCTGGTCTATGGGCGTGGTGCGACCGACTATGTATTTATTTCCCTTTGCATGGGCTTTCTTTTTGCCCTTTATCATTGTGACAAGCTTTGCTGTGTTGAATTTTTTTATCGGCATTATTGTGGATTCTATGCAGATGGCGCAAAAGCTCGAAGCACAGGAAAGTGGTGATGATGATGATATGCCAATGACGAAAAAAGATTATCGTGATCTTGTGATGAGAATCGAACAGATTGCTTCACGCCAGTCAGACAAGCCGATTATCAAAGGTAAGTAAGCCTGCCTCGTCAGCTCATCTCATCTTCCAGATAGATTTTGATAATATCATGAAACTGGCTTTCTGCGGTAAAGCCAAGAGAAATTGCCTCATCTGGCTGAAAGCACCTTGGCCAGCCTTGGACAATGCGCATGATAGTTTCATCTGATTTGGGGATGATGCGCGATACCGCCTGTTCTCCTGCGATATCTCTTAATGCCTCTATTTGTTCTGCAACCGTGCAGGATATACCCGGCATATTTAACGCGCGCCTTGCCTGTAACAAATTGGTATCAAGGCTGGCTGCATGCATGAAAAAACCAACGGCAGAACGCGGAGATGCATGCCAATGGCGCACCGTATCAGGCACTGGCAAAATCGCTGTCTGGCCATTTAAGGGCTCTCTGATAATGCCAGAAAAAAAGCTTGAAGCTGCAGCATTTGGCTTGCCGGGACGCACACATATTGTCGGCAGACGGATAGACAACCCATCTATAAAGCCTTTGCGCGCATAATCAGCCAGTAAAAGCTCCATCATGGCCTTTTGCGCCCCGTAAGAGGTTTGAGGTGCTGTCAGAAAGCTGTCATCTATTGTTTGGGGAAAAGGCGGCCCAAAGACCGCAATGGATGATGCGAAAATCACACGTGGGCGATAATGCCCGTCTTTTGCCTCATGACGCTTTTTTAGGGCCTCAAAAAGCTGCCATCCGCCTCCCATATTCATGCGCCACCCTTTGTTGAAATCAGCTTCAGCCTCTCCTGATACAACAGATGCCAGATGAAAAATAATATCTGCCTCTTCGCTTGCCAGCTTGTCTGTGATGTCTCTATCTGCAAGGTCACCTGATATAAGCTTCGTATTTTCATGACCATCAGGGCGTGTCGGCTCAATAATATCATGCAGAACCAATATATCATCCGGGCCAAGATGCGTTCTGTCCGTGATAAGAGCAGATACAAGTTTGCGACCAATCATGCCGGCAGCGCCCAGAACAAGAATTTTCAATTCCAATACTCCTATTTTCAACTGCTTTTTATCGAAACAGATTGCGCTATACCACCTATCTCATCATGCTAATCTTGAGCAGATTAGACAAAAATAGCGAGTCCTATTTCCTTGCGAAACAGACCGCTGATGAAAAGGGGTAAAAAATGCTGATATCAGTCGATGTTATCACAAATTGGTTAAGCCACATATTTTGTGCAGCAAATGTACCACAAAAAGAGGCACATCTTATCGCAACCCACCTTGTTGATGCTGATGCCTCTGGTCACCCAAGTCACGGCATTGTGCGTGTGGCACGTTATATCGACTATCTTGATAAACAGATGGTGCGCCCTGTTTGCCAGACAAAAACCATCATCTCATCTGCCTCTTTATGCCTGCTTGATGGTCAATATAGCTTTGGTCAGATATTGGGGCATAAGGTTGTTTCCACAGCAGAAAATCTTGTCAGCGAACATGGGATAGGGCTTGTTGGTCTGCGCCATGCAGGACATCTTGGACGCATTGGCGCATGGGCAGAATTACTGGCCCAAAAAGGATTCGTGTCTGTCCATTTTGTGACGGTAACAGGCTCTGCCATTGTGGCACCTTTTGGCGCCAGAGAGGCTAAAATATCAACCGCGCCTGTCACAATCGGCATTCCAGGCGGTGCAAGTGAAGATGATTTTATTCTCGATTTTGCGACATCACGGATCGCTGAGGGCAAAATTCTTGTCTCACAGAAAACAGGTGCCTTACTGCCTCATGATGCCATGGTCGATGAGGAAGGCAAGGATACTGATAAGCCTGTTACCATCTATGGTGATACGGTTAATGAGCCGGCACCAAATCCCTCAGCCGGCACAGGCGCGATTCAAACCTTTGGTGACCATAAAGGCTCTGGCCTTGGTCTTGCTTGTGAATTATTGGCAGGCGCGTTAACAGGCTCTGGCACAAATGCGCATGACAGACCTTTTTGCAATGGCATGTTATCAATTGTCTTTAACCCGCAAACATTTGACAAGGATAATCAGATGCAACAGGAAATCACTGATTTTATCCAATCCATCAGAGGCGCCAAACCACGAATAGAAGGGCAAAAAGTCCTCATTCCAGGAGATGAAGAACGCGCAAAGCGTGCGCAAATACACGCGCAAGGTGTGCCCCTCGATAATACGATCATTGATGATTTAACAAAACTCTCTCACAGATTTGACGTCCCAGTACCACTATAAAGGGCGCATCAGGAAAGGTAGCATTGCCACAGGTAAGATGGCGCAATGCGCCAAAAACTTTTTGTTTTCACCTCAAAAAACTGCTAAGCCACCACGTAAGATGAATGTATCTGTGAGAGTGAAAAAAATGCTGAAGACCATTAAAAATGTGTGTTTGTCCTTTGCCCTTTTGACTGTGTTATCCCAGCCAAGCCTTGCATTTGAGGAAATTTCTTATGAAGAGGTGATGGCGATATTAGAGAGCGTGAACCCTGATCTTCATAAACAAGCAGAACATGTGTATCTTTATTCCACCACCAATGTCTCTGATATCATCAAAAAGCCCTTATTGACCAGACATAGCCGGAATATGAACGGCTTTATTGATCGCAAGAACCGGGTCTCAGCAAAATATTTTGGTGTCGGCACAGACGGGCTGAAATCCAAATTGTTGATGTATTTCAGATTTAACGGCAAGAAATATAAAGTCACTGAACATTATGCGAAAACAAGCAAATTCGGCTCATGGAATCGCGTTGAATAAAGCTGATTTAACGCTCAGACCAAAGGTGTTTTTCTCGTGATGAGACAGACGTTGCAGACATTATTACTTGCTGTTGCATTTGTTTGCTCGGCCACGCTATCAGTGCAGGCAGCAGACAGATATATCTGCAATTTCAAAGGCGTTGGGATAAAGAATTTCACAAGACATCTTAGCGCCCCGGCATTTTTGGATGATAAAGGCAGGCGTTTTGATGTTCTTGAAAATGCCTCTTTTTTGCAATTGCGCAGCGCTGACCTTGATGAAAAATCGCTTTACAACCCGTTTACGATTTATATGATTGACAAAAACACAGGCCGCATTCGCCAGATTTCAGGAGCCATGCGCGCAAGCCCCATGATGGCAGACGGCACCTGCCAATATGTGAAGACTTCAGGGACACAGAAATAACCATGCCTCATTGCCTTTCCAGACGGGCCTTCACAAGCGCTGCAATCAGCGCGCTATTGACGCCTCATATTGCCTGTGCGCAAGATACCGATGCCATCAGAGCCTTAAAAGGGAAGTTGAATATCGACTCATTTAAGGCCAAAAAAGCAGCCAGAATTGCGTCATCTTCACAAAAAACAATCTTCACAATTGGCGAAGATGCCTTTTTGTCCGATGAGCATTTTGAAGCTGATATAGAATTGAATGAAGACGGGGTATTGCGCAGATTAAACATATTATCCGGCCAGGCTCTCGCTGTCCTCAAACCAACAGACAGACGGCAGACTGCGCTGATTATGCCGAACTCTACTGCCTCTGTCAGGGGAACCGGCTTTTATGTCAATGTGGCGGTCTCAAAACCGCATGACTATATATGCTGTTGTTATGGTCACATCACCTTTCAGGAATCGTCCACCGGGGATCATCAGGCATTGAAAAACACCTATCATAACGCAACCGCGATCGATGAAAATGGTGATTTTATCACGCCAGACATGAATTATCCATTTGGCCATTATGATGATGAGTTGCTATTGTTGGAAACAGCGGTTGGCAGGAAACCTCATTGGGAACTGCCAGACTCAAAAATGCATTTTTTATCTCCGGACCCTTTGCCAGACCTCTGATTTTGATATCAGATTCAATGTCAGATGTATAAGCTTGGTCAGACTATGTATAAAGGGTGATAGCGCAGGTGGTATGACATAAAATGGCAAAGCAAGTACCAAAATTTTTACCCTATACCTCAGATGAGCCTCTAAAAGTCTCGTTTAATCGAGAGGGGGTCACTGAATCGCTGCATGAGGTTGATATCGCTATTTGTGATGGTAATGGAGCGGTTTTGTTTGGCATGGGGGATTATACAGGACAAATGTTTCCGCGCTCTGCCATGAAGCCGTTACAAGCTCTTTGTCTTATCGAAATGCTTATTGATAACAAGACACTGCCAAAGCTGACACCATCTGACATCTCTCTTATATGCGCTAGCCATAATGGTGAGCCAGCTCATACAGACGCTGTCCATGGCCTTTTGGCAAAATTTGATATCAACGCTGATGATCTGATTTGCGGTGCCCATTGGTCTTTGGAACAAAGCAGCCTGATTGAACAGGTCAGAGGATTTGATCAGCCCGGCAAAGTGCATAATAATTGCAGTGGAAAACATGCAGGTATGATGATTCTGGCAAAATTATTAACAGGCAGTACAGATCATTATGCCGAAATAACGCATAAGGCACAAAAAGCGATTCATACAAAACTTGCGCAGATGACAGGCGAAGCGCTTGAGGAAAATGTGGTTGCGATTGATGGTTGCGGTGCGCCTATATATCGTGCGCCTCTTCACAGCTGGGCAAAAGCCTTTGCTCTGTTTGCAGGTGGCGGCGCTATATCCGGGGCAACAAAAGACGCTTGTGCGATCATTCGAGATAGCATTGCTGCCAAGCCTTATTTGATGGCAGGGCGCAACAGAGCCTGCTCAGCTATCAATGCCTGCTTTGAAAATCGTATTACTGTAAAAGTGGGGGCTGAAGGCGTCTATTCTGCTGCTTTTCATGAATTTCAATTGGGCATGATGCTCAAAGCACGAGATGGCAATAAAAGAGGGGCAGAAGTCGCATTGGGCGCTATATGCAACATGTTTGGCTATCAGGGCGATGAGAGCGCAAAAGCCTATTTTCATCCAAAATTAACAAATTGGGCAGGGGCCGTCACAGGTGATGTCAGCCTTTTGAATATGCCTCATGCGTAACTGGTCAAAGGTCGATATTGTCAAATGGATGGCAACCATTATCCAATTAATTGGTTATGGCCTTACCGGGCTGAACTATACGCCCTGGAATATCTATCTCTTCTTTATCGGGATTATATTATGGTTTTCAGTGGGCATTATGTGGAAAGATAAGGCCATCATAGTCGTTCATGTTGGCGCTTTCATCTCTTTGCTAATCGGGTTTCTCAACGCCTGATGCGACCATGATCGGGAATCGGTGAATAATACGCCTGTCAGCTGAACTTCAAAACCAAATCTGCAGGTCATCCGTGAACTAACTCTTGACGATGACAAAGATAGGTGAAACGCTACGCATATTGTTTTTTCAACAAGCAGCGTGGGTGAGTAACATTTTTAAGGCTATTATTTCAGGTTTATTGATATGTATTGCGTCTTATGCCAATGCTTCTTCGTCTCAATCAGTCAAAACAAGTGGCGGTGGGGGCGGCTCGTCTGAATGGATTGAATTCCCAAGTGTGACCTATGAAGAGGGACAGTATTTATCCAATAATGGCAAGCCGGTAACTGTGAAGGCAGAATTGCGGATGCCGCCAGGCGAAGGTCCGTTCCCTGCTATCGTTATGATTCATAGTTCAGGCGGAGAAATAATCTCTGAGGAATATATTCGGGCTTTCCACAAAAGAAGTATCGCAACTTTGGATGTGCGCGTTTACGAAAGCCGCGGTGGCACAAAGCGTGAAGGGCGGCGTAAAAGCCCTGCAAACGCTGTAACGGGCGTCTATGATGCGCTAAATGCGCTATCTTACCTGAGAAGCCGAGATGATATTATAAAAAATAAGATTGGCGTCATTGGTTGGTCATATGGCGGGGTGGTTGCCAATAATTCCCGCATTGCATTTCACAGAAAGTGGGCAGAAGAAGAATTTGATTATCACATAGCGTACTACCCTTTTTGCTGGTTGTATGAGAAAGATGAAACCACTGGCAAACCCATACTTTTCTTACTGGCAGAATTAGATCAAATAACGCCGGCAGACCAATGCATAACCTATGTTTCACAGACAACAAATGCAAAAATGAAGGTATTTGAAGGGGCCCATCACAGCTTTGATTCATCAAATGCCCTTCGTCCGATTGACCGTGAATTTGACTTAATGAACAAAGATTGTGTTCTTCACCAAATGGAAGATGGGCGAGAAATATTTGGTTTGGGCACGCCTGAAGAGTTTGTCACTTATGAGATAGGTAATGATAAGCTGGCAACCAGAGACAATCTTCCCCCAAAAGTGGCAGAGGGTTGTTTTAAGCGAGGTCACCCCCTAACAGGCAGAGACGCAAAAGCAGATGCTGAAGCACGGCAAATAATGATGGATTTTATAACGCCATTTGCAGGGCCTGATGTGCAATTGCCAACTGTCTGTAAATATCGCATCCAAAAGCAAATCAAGGGTGAAAACAAGCAATACACAATGAATGACGGTGTGCTTACCGTCATAGATAATAAGGTGGTCAGGTTCGGTCGTAATAGTGGATTTTCTGGCGGCAAAAATGTTGCGAACCAAGATGCTGATATTATGGCGTCAAATACGCTTGAGATAAAAAACAACAAACTTAAAGGCAAATTATTACTTCACAGAAGTTGGAAGGATGTCGCTGCTGGCAAATCGCCTGGCACCTATAAAATAAATCAGAAAATATCCAAAGATGGTAAGATACAAGGTGCTTACAAATTCGATTACGGAAAAAACAATAAAGGCCTATTATTCATATCAGGCTGTGAAGAATAATGGCTTGTTCAACGATGTTGCAGGCAGAGCAACAGACAAATGAGGCATCGGATTTCCAACCCGATATCGTTTCTTGAATAAATAAAGCAAATACAATC
>JBMHBX010000068.1:0-5927 GCA_049890215.1 Puniceispirillaceae bacterium (SeqCode)
TAATGCCTTCGATGATCATGATGGCGACCATAAAGCCAATGCCTATCCACCCCTGACCAGAGGTGGCAACCCACCATCCAACAAAGGCAAGCGCGACCCAGAAAAATCCAAATAATACCGAAATCATACCTGTCATAATGAGGCGTCTTTCACAAGTTCAAAAACCATAAGGGCCTTACGGCACAGGATAATATGAGGGGGGGAATGAATCAAATGCTTTGATGAAAACCCTTAACCGTTTTTTAATATGAAGCTGTTACTCCTGATTTGAGGGGGGTAACAAGATGACAAAAACAAAACTTTCCTTTGAAGAATTTCTGGCTGAGCTTCGTGAAAATGCCGATAATACGGTTGAGCAAGGCACAAAATTTGAAAGTGCCATGGCAGCCTTATTGCCGCAATTGCCTGAATATTCATTTGAAGAGGCGTGGCTGTGGCGTGACTGGCCAGATCGTGAGAAATTAACAGGCCTGAATGCACAGGATAATGGCATTGATATTGTCGCACGTATCAGGGATAGCGATGAATATTGGGCAATTCAATGCAAGTTCTATGCACCGATAAGCCAAATAAACGCCAATGATTTAGGCACATTCTATGCTGAATCTGGAAAACAGCCTTTCACGGGTCGCCTTATCATCACCACGACCGATTATTGGACAAGTACCGCTGAGCAATCCATGGATAATCAGCAGATTGAAACACATCGTCTGCGCCTTGATGACCTAAAATCATTAGCCATTGACTGGAACTGGGTAAGACCAGATAAGACAAGCCTGTCATTAGAAGAGAAAAAATCCCTTCGCCCGCATCAGAAAGACGCGCTGAGAGCTGCCAAGCATCATTTTGAGGCTCATGAGAGGGGTCAGCTGATTATGGCTTGCGGTACTGGTAAAACTTATACCGCATTGAAGATCGCAGAAGAGATGACACCGCAAGGTGGCATGGTGCTGTTTATTGTTCCGTCTTTATCTCTGATGAAGCAAAGCATCACAGAATGGGCGAATGAGAGAGCAAGAGATCACCGCTATATAGGCGTTTGTTCAGATGAAACAGTTGGCAAATCAGAGGAAAAGACAGGGCAGGTCGCTGATATATCTGTGCCTGTTTCCACTGCACCACACCGCATAGCCTCACGGATTAGCGCGAAAACCTCTGGCTCAATGACAGTGGTATTTTGCACTTATCAGTCACTTGATAGGCTTGCCATAGCGCAAGAAATATTCAAAAAGCCCTTTGATCTGGTGATATGTGATGAGGCGCATCGCACAACAGGCGTGGACAGAGAAAAAAGTCCGCTTGACGGGGATAGGAATTCCAACTTCGTCAAAATTCATGAACAAAGTTTCATTGAGGCCAAAAAGCGCCTTTATATGACGGCCACACCGCGCATTTATACCGATACATCCAAGGCCAAAGCCAAAGAAGCAAAAATTGACACTTATTCTATGGATAATGAGGCGCAATATGGCACAGTTTTTTACCGCCTCAGCTTTGGTCAGGCTGTTGAAAAAGGGTTGCTTTCAGATTACCGGGTCATCGTGCTGAATATCGCAGAAGCGAGTGTGGCGACCGCCCTTAGCAGGCTTGATCCCCAAACCGTATCTGGCCTTAATGTATCCACAAATGATGCGGCCAAGATTATTGGCTGTTACAAAGCCCTGCGCGACCAAGGTAAAGGCGATAAGGGCATAAAGCTGAAACGCGCTGTAAGCTTTTCTTCCAGTATCAGACATTCCAAATTGGTGGTTGAAAAATTCAAAGCCATCGTCAAAAACCTGAATCAGCATGAAAATGATGGCTTTACGGTTGAGCTTGACCATGTGGATGGCACACAAACAGCGCTTAATCGCTCCAGAAGCCTTGATTGGTTAAGATATGAGGCAGACCCAACAGATGATGGTGAGGTGTGTCGTATCCTCAGTAATGCGCGCTGTTTGACAGAAGGTGTGGATGTCCCGTCTCTTGATGCAATCTTATTTATGAATCCGCGCAAATCGCAGATTGATGTTGTGCAGGCGGTTGGCCGCGTGATGCGTAAAGCAGAAGGCAAAGATTATGGATATGTCATCTTGCCGGTGGTTATTCCGCAAGGCATGGATGTAAATGACGCGCTTGATAGCAATGAGGTATATGGTGTTGTGTGGGAAGTGTTGCGCGGATTGCGCGCTCATGATGAACGGTTCACCAATTATGCAAGCAAGCTGGAGCTGAATAGTGTTAAGCCGGAAGATATAACAGTCATAGGTGTGGGCGCCACTGCCAAAGAGACAGATGCCGCACAAGAGTCGGCGGTCGCCTATGAAACAGGCATACAGCTTGAATTGGCCCATTCAGAAGAGATTGCGAATTATGTCTATGCCAAGATTGTTGAGAAGGTCGGCGATAAACGCTATCTGGACCAATGGGCAAAAGACACTGCCCAGCTTCATGATTTGCTTGTCACACGCATTGATGAGGCACGCAAAACCCATGATGAGGTCACAGAGGTTTATGATAATTTTCTTATCAGTATCAAAGCCTCAATCAATGATGGGCTAACTGCAAATGACGCCACCTCTATGCTGGCACAACAGCTGATCACCAAGCCGATCTTTGATGCTCTATTTGAAGGCAATCAATTTAGCCAGAATAACGTTGTCTCAGCCTCTCTTAATGATGTGTTGGGTATCTTATCACAATATGGCCTTGAAGAAGAGCTAAGCAAGCTTGAAGGCTTTTATGAGAGTGTGAAAGCGCGTGTCTCTGATATTGATAATGATCCTGCCCGCCAGACCATCATCACAGAGCTTTATGAAAAATTCTTTGCGACCGCTTTTCCCAAGACAGCGGAAAGCCTTGGCATAGCCTATACGCCGATTGAATTGGTGGATTTCACCCTAGCCAGTGCTGATGAGGTGATGCGCCAGGAATTTGGCCGCAGCCTGTCTGATGAAGGGGTGCATGTGATTGACCCCTTCACGGGCACAGGCAGTTTTATCACCCGCCTGTTACAAAATCCGAAATTGATTAAAGACAGCGATCTGCATCGCAAATTCACGACCGAGCTATGGGCAAATGAGATATTGCTTTTGGCTTATTATATCGCGGCGGTGAATATCGAAGCCGCCTATCATCACAGAGGCGCACGCCAATATCAGGCATTTGAGGGCATTAGCCTGACAGATAGCTTTGAGCTGTATGAAAAAGAGGAGATGGATTTCCCTGAGATGATGGCAGGGAACAGCGATCGTATCAAAGCGCAAAAAGAAGCGCCTATCCGTGTGGTGATTGGTAATCCGCCATGGTCAGCAGGCCAGAAATCCCAAAATGATGATAATGCGAACCGTGTTTACCCTGCATTGGATGATAGTATCAGAGGGAGCTATGCCAAGCGGTCAAGCGCAACATTGGTAAACGCCCTCTATGATAGCTATATCCGCGCGGTTCGATGGGCAAGTGATCGCATTGGTGATGAGGGTGTGGTCGCTTTTGTCACAAATGGCGGGTGGCTAGATGGCACAAGCACAGATGGCATGCGCCTATGCTTAGAGGATGAATTTGATGCCATTTGGGTTTTTAATTTGCGTGGTAATGCGCGAACCAGTGGTGAGCAAAGGCAAAAAGAAGCAGGACATGTTTTTGGTCAAGCTAGCCGTGCGCCTGTGGTTATAAGCCTGTTTGTGAAAAACCCTGCCAAGCGGCGTGAGAAGGCAGAGATCCATTATCATGATATTGGTGATTATCTGAAACGAGATGAAAAATTAAAAATCATCAGACAGGCAGGCGATATCACAGGGCTTGATTGGAAAGACATAACACCCAATGAGCAAGGTGACTGGCTAAATCTGCGCAACCCGCTATTTGAGACATTTATTGAATTGGGAAATGACAGAGTCAAAGCAGGCAAAGAGCCAGAACCACAAACCATTTTCCATAGTTATTCATTAGGGGCAAACACTAGTCGCGATGCATGGGCGTATAATTTTAGCCGTGAGAAAGTCGCAGGCAATATGGAACGCATGATTGCCAATTACAACACTCAGATTGCCGCCCTTGAAGGGGCAAGACAATCAAACCCAACAGCGAAATTAGAACAGATACAATCACTTGATCCAACACGCATCAAATGGAGCAGTTCTCTTGTCTCATTGGCAGAGCGTGGCATTAAAGGTGAGTTCAGTGAAATAAACATAAGACGCTCACTCTACAGACCATTTGATAATGAATATCTCTACTTGCATCCTAAGTTCACTGAGAGACAAGCCAGGATGTTTGATTATTTCCCAACGCCAGAGACTGAAAACCGCCTCATATGTGTGACGGGTATAGGTGCAAAAAGTGAGTTTTGTTGCCTGATTGTTGATCATGTTCCCTGTGGTGACATGATGGAGAAATGCCAATCCTTCCCGCGCTGGGTCTATGAGGCAGATGAGTTTTCAGGCGAGCTAGTCAAAAGGGACAATATCACCGATTTTGCGCTTCATCATTTTCAGGCAACCTATCAGGATGTTACCATCACCAAAGATGATATTTTTGACTATGGCTATGGCCTGCTTCATGCGCCAGATTATAGAGAGACCTTTGCCGCTAATTTGCGCTTATCCCTGCCGCGTATCCCCCTTGTCAAAGATTTCAGAGCCTTTGCCGATGCTGGTGCGGCATTGGCACATCTTCATCTGAACTGGCAATTGGATAGCGACCCGCTATTCCGCAAGGATTTAGGCCTTCTGTTTCATGATAACGTCACCTTCCCAGATATGATCCCAGAAGACGCCTATAAAGTCACCAAAATGGAGATGATGGAACGTAGCACCGGCACATTCATTAAATATAACACCCACCTCACCATCGGCCCAATCCCAGAGGCAGCCCTAACCTATACCATAGGCAACCGCACACCTCTGCAATGGGTCATAGACCGCTATCAAATCGAAACAAACAAGGCGAGCGGGATAAAAAATGATCCCAATGACTGGATAAAAGAACAAGGCCGCCCAGACGCGCTAGTCGAGCTGATAAAGCGAGTGACATACCTCAGTATAGAAACAGCCAAGATAGTGGATGGCCTGCCAGAAGCAGTGGAGACGCAGAGCAAGCGCAAGGGGCAGGTGAAGTCGATACCGGCTGAAGATATCCATAATGAAGCAGATGAGGCCTCTCAAAATATCCGCCTTTTCCCTCTAGGCGGTGAGACGAAATATAGACCATTAGGCATGGAAAAATACTTTCATGTTAATGGTCAAGCTATTACCATTGATGGTAGGGCGCTTACCGCATTTGTTCCAGGCGAGAACGAGAAAAAAGACCAACAAAACCCAAATAGCCTTTTTGTTCAGGTAAAATTTCATCTCCCCCACCTTGGCGCTGATATCATCGAGGCAGGCGCATTTAGCCAGATATTGATTGATAATCTGTTGCCTGAGTTTGCATCACAAACCTTCTTCTATTCACCATCAGACTTTGTCGCTGGCATCTCGGATATCGCAATTTTCTGCGAAGATGGCTCTAAGACTGGATGGATACAATTTATCATACGAGGAATGAGAACAGGTGGTGCGTTTCTGACAGAAACCGCAAAGTGGTTAGAAGAATTAAAGGGCGGAGATAAAAGGACTGATCAAGACCTCTCTGCAACTAAGATCATTGTAAAACAAACAGGCATTTGCTTTCAAAAGACTGTAATCAATAACTACCACACTCAAGCACCTGATAATGCAGGTGGTTTTGAAATACCAGAGGTGCAAACCTCAAAGCCTGTCGATTATGTCAATGCGCGCGCCATGATTGGTAATGACCCGGATGGCAACCCATTAAACGACAATAATGAGCAAAGCAACACCGACCAAACAACCCTGCATTATCACAGAGACAACGCTTTTGAACCTTTTAAGTCGGTCACCAATGAAGATGAGTGAGGTGAAAATCATGGTGCTGCCGGGGAGATT